>JARRJI010000147.1:0-12883 GCA_037379595.1 Acidobacteriota bacterium
ACGCTGCTCATTGACTGCGGCGTTCTCGATCCACCCAAATGCAGGCCGGACATCGATCGGGAGCACGTTGCAAAAGCAGGCGGACACTCGCTTGCTGATCTGGTCTCCGTCCGTGACCGCGGAGCAAGCATCGCGGCCATGGCGGCCGGAGCGACCGTGCTCGTACGGGAGCTTTTCGACGGAGGAAAGATTGACGGCGTGATTTCGTTGGGTGGGTCGGCAGGCACTACCATCGGCACGGCGGTAATGCGCTCGCTGCCTGCGGGCTTTCCAAAAGTGATGGTTTCAACGCTGGCTTCAGGTGACACACGCCCTTACGTAGGCCATCGCGATATTGCCATGCTTTTTCCAATCATTGATATTGCCGGTCTCAATTGGCTTTCGCGTCGGATTCTGCGAAACGCGGCGGGGGCCATTACGGGCATGGTGAACCAGGCGGTGATTGAACCCAAGCCCTCGAAGCCGCTGGTAGCGGCTTCCATGTTTGGAGTAACCACTCCTTGCGTTACCATGGCTCGACGAATCCTTGAGAACCGTGGTTTCGAGGTTCTGGTCTTCCATGCGACTGGGACGGGCGGGCTGGCGATGGAGAGCCTGATTGCGGATGGCTGCTTTGCAGGTGTGCTGGACATCACGACCACGGAGCTTGCGGATGAGCTCGTCGGAGGCGTCATGAGTGCCGGCCCTCGTCGGCTGGAAGCCGCCTCCTCCATGGGAGTCCCCCAAGTTGTGTGCCCGGGCGCCACTGACATGGTCAACTTCGGTCCCCTTGACTCCGTTCCGGAGAAATATCGCGGGCGCAGACTCTACGTCCATAACCCGACTGTAACCTTGATGAGAACTACACCGGAAGAGTGTGCCGAATTGGGACGGATAACTGCCGAGAAACTGAATCGGGCTCGAGGCCCGGCCGTGTTTCTGATGCCATTGCGAGGTGTCTCTGCCATTGATGCGCCGGGCCAGCCATTTGCCTGGCCAGAATCTGACACTCGCTATCTTGAGGCTCTCAAAACAAACCTTGACTCGCGCGTGCGATTAGTGGAGGCGGACGCTCACATCAACGATGAAAGTTTTGCCCAGTGCGCCGCCAATGCTCTGTTGGATCTGATGAACACGGCCTCGGCAAGTGAAAATTCAACGCTACCTCAGACTTTGTGATCCAGCCCTGATGATGGGATGCAACCAAGTCCCGAACGCGTTCCGACCGACATCGAGGGTCGGCAGATCCCTCCGCATCAGAAGCTCTCTCTTGGCGCCTTTGACCGGAGGCGAGTCCCCCGGCCCCATCTTTTATTTCGCGAAATGGCCCCGCCTCAGCGCTACCATCTCGTTTCACTGGCCGCCCGATTAAGGTAATATTCAGAGATAATCCCAACGTGGCATATTTTGGAGCGTTGGGAAATTGTCACACGGAAATGTCGTAGACCGTTTCAAACGGCGTGGCCCCGGGGAAGGTTTGTCTGCCTATCCTGGTCGAGGGCCGGACCGTCACCTATCGCCGGGCTTTCAATACGGTGTTCGCGGCGGTCCTGGCGGAAGATATCCATGCACAGAATGACAGACCCTATCCAAAGACTGGCTTTTCGAACCGGGTCAGCACGCGGGAGGATCTTCAATGAACAGGAAATTACGGACCGTAGTTAATCTCAGCATTGGCGTCACTCTCCTTCTGGCCGCCCCGGTTGTATTCAAAACGGGCCTTCCCGGGCTGCACGTGTTTCTTTGGGCGCGTGGTCATTCTGGAGGTTCGCCTGGCATGGCGAAGCAGGAATCGCAGCCGGCGGGAGAGGTGCCTCTGCGCGACCAGGCTGTCATCAATCTCAACCACTCGCCCTACGCCAAGCTGAAGGGCGTCCCCGTACGCGCCGTAAAGATTCAAGATGGCTTCTGGGCACAGCGCCGGAAAGTGGTGTTCGAAAGAAGCATTCCCTCCATCCGCAAGCTTCTTGAAGCGCACGGGTACATTGACAACTTCCGCCGCCTGGCCATGCAAATGGACGTCCCTCGTAAAGGCCCGGTCTTTACTGACTCGGACCTTTACAAATGGATTGAATCGGTGGCCTACGCACTGGAATCAGGGGCGGACCTGCAATTGCGCGCTGCCGCTGACCAGTACATTGACCTGATCGTTTCCATCCAGGAACCGAGCGGCTACCTGAACACTTATTGGCAGGGCGACAAAGCCAGCCAGCGCCTGACGCCTGAGGCCATGGACTGGGGCCATGAGCTTTACTGTCTCGGCCATATGTCCCAGGCGGCGGTGGCCTATTACCGTGCCACCGGCAACCGCAAGCTGCTGGATTCGGCTATCAAATACGCTGATTTCCTGGTAAAGAACTACGGTCCCGACAAGAAACCCCTTCTGGCCGGCCATCCTGAAATTTCGATGGGACTGATCGAACTCTACCGGACGACGGGCGACAAGCGGTTTCTGAACCTGGCAGGGTACATTCTGAATGGCGATCCCCGCATCCACCGCGATCCTGACCGCGTTATTTACACCTTCAGCGGAATACCTTTCAAGACCCGAACCCATTTGGAGGGGCACGCCGTCCGCGCCATGTATGCCTGCAGCGGCGCCACGGACTACTATCTGGAAACAGGCGATCCGCAGTACTGGCGCACGCTCCTGATGCTTTGGAATGATCTCGTCACCACCAAGATGTACGTCACCGGTGGTCTGGGTGCCCGCTGGCAGGGAGAGGCCATCGGCGCCGCTTACGAGCTTCCCAACGCCCGCGCCTACGCCGAGACCTGCGCCGCCGTGGGCAGTTACATGTGGAACTGGCGGATGCTTGCCGCCACCGGAAATGCCCGTTATTCCGACCTGATGGAGCGAACACTGTACAACGCGATCAACGTGGGAATGTCTTTGAACGGCACCCTGTATTGCTATTACAATCCGATGGAATTCGCCGGCAAGGCGGCTCCCAACCGGCACAGCCCCGAAGGCAGGGTCCGAAATCCCTGGTATAACGTCCTGTGCTGTCCGCCGAACATCGAGAGGACGCTCGGATCCCTGCCCGGGTATTTTTACAGCACCAGCAAGGACGGAATCTACGTTCACTTTTTTGACAACTCGGTCCTCAACTGGCACCTGGAAGATGGCACAGGCCTGAAGATAACTCAGAAGACCAACTATCCGTGGGAGGGTACAGTCGATTTCACCCTCGATCCTGCCAGTGCAAAGGAATTCACCTTTTATCTTCGGATTCCCGGATGGAGCTGCGGAACCAAAGTCCTCGTGAATGGAGCGCCCGTGGAGAGCGGGATCCTCCCGGGCAGCTACCTTCCCATCCGCCGCACGTGGAAGCCAGGCGATAAGGTCCGCCTGCAACTGAACCTGACTCCTCAGCTTCTCGTCGCAAACCCACGCGTCGAACAGAATGTTGGCCGCGTGGCGGTTCTGCGCGGCCCTCTGGTCTATACGCTTGAGCAGATCGATCAGCCGGGTGTCCAGACCCTCGCCAATGTGTCGCTCGTCATTGGGAAAGACCCGGGCGCGGGGTTCAAATCAGAGTTCAGGCCAAACCTGCTGGGGGGAGTGGTGGTGTTGCAGCATGCGGGAGTGGAAAGCGAACGCACCCAGGCTACGAACCCTCTGTATGAACCCATCAGTGCCCGCAAGCAAGCGCCCCGAAAGCAGGTGAACCTTACGTTTATTCCTTATTATGCCTGGGCCAACCGAGCGCCCAGCGCCATGCGCGTCTGGATTACTTATACGAGGGACTAGCACCCAGCATGGGGGGCAAGCAAGTAATGCGGCGTTTCGTCCTTCAGGGACTCTGCGGCTCTTTGTCAGAGCTCTCTGCCTGACGCAGATGCCCGCCTTGCTTCGTCCGCGACCCGGCAAAGTGAGCGTTACTGTCCCCCCATGTTGCCCCTGCAACAGGTCTCTTTGGGAAACCGCAGGGGCCAGAAATCAGGGTTGCCCCGTTGATCCAGACTCGGGTCGGTTGGTCGGGTTCTTGTTGCGCGTCCGCCGTGACAACAGGTAATACACTGGAACACCTGCGAGCACGATAAATAAGCCCGGCCAGGTGGTTGCGGAACGGTAAACGAACAGAGAGAGCAGCACGACCCCCGCGCCCAGGATGTAGAAAGCAGGGACGATGGGGTATCCGAAGACTCTGTATGGGCGTTCGGCATTTGGACACCGAGCCCGCAGACGAAAAAGTCCCGCAATCGTCATGATGTAGAAGATGAGCGCGGCAGAAATAATGTAGTCCAGCAGGTTGCTATACAAGTTGCCGTACACCCCTGTTTTTGCATTCAGTGTTCGGGGAAGCACAAGGAGAATTGCCCAGAGGCCCTGGAGTCGAATCGACCAGCCGGGAACTCTTGCCCGGTTGAGTGAGGCGGCCTGAGGGAAGAAAAGATGATCACGCGCCATGGCATAGTAAGCGCGAGCGCCGGCGAGTACCAGGCTGTTGATGCACCCGAAGGTTGAGATCATGATGGCAATTGCCATCAGATCACGACCTAACGTTGGGAAGATAGCTTGAAACATGGCGGTGGCTACGCGGTCGTAAGGCGCACTTTGGATGGATTTCAGGGGCAAAGTGACCAGGTAAGCGACGTTGGCCAGCAAATAGAGGGCGATCACTAGGATGGAGCCGATGGCCAATGCCAGCGGAAGGGTGTGCCGCGGATCTTGGACCTCGTCGGCAGCGAAGGTGATGTCATGCCAGGAGTCGGCCGCGAACAACGAGCCCGATTGCGCCACGCAAATCGCAATCACCAGACCGAAGGCTGTTGCGACATCGAGTCCCAAGGCGAAAGAGTGGGTCCCGGTAACAGCCCAGAAATGGTGAAAGTTGGACTGGATGGCCTGGTGGTTCCACCCGAGCAACAGGCCGACCACGATCAATGTCAAGAGGGCGCCCGTTTTTGCCGTAGTGAAGACGTTCTGAACAACCTTCCCGTATTGCAGGCCTCGGATGTTTGTCCAGGAAAGAAGCAGAATGACCAGAATCGCCACTACCTGAACGGTAGAGAGCGATACAGCATATCCGGTGGAGAGACGCAAGGGAGGAAGCAGATAATGGTCTTCTGCCACAGCCGGCCAGAGCACCCCCAGGAAGCGCGCGAACGCCACCGCCACGGCCGCAATCGACCCTGTCTGGATTACAGTGAATAGCGTCCAGCCATAGAGGAATCCCCAAAGGGGTGAGAACGCTTCACGCAGATAGATGTACATTCCGCCGGCATGCGGCATCATGGAAGCCAGTTCGCCGTACGAAAGCGCGGCGGCGATCGTCAGAAGGCCGGCAAAAAGCCACGCGACCATCAGTCCGCCGGGGCTGCCGATGTCCCGGGCCATGTCGGCGGATACAATGAAGATCCCCGACCCGATCATCACCCCTGCCACGACCATCACCGAGTCAAACAAACTCAGACCACGCACAAACCCGGCCGGTGGAGCGTTTTCGGTTCGGGAGTTGGGAAGAGGCTCCGGCATCTCTCTAGCGCATCTTAGGAGGCCCCCGGCTCTGCCGGGGTGGCAATAGAAGTTTGACAGATTCGGGAGTCCATCGCGGAAACTCCTAAACGTGAGCCGCCAAAGCACACGGAAAGGAGATCCACGATGGACGAGAGAGAAAGCTTAAACGACACGAAGTGGGAGTGCAAATATCATGTTATTTTCATTCCGAAGTACCGTCGAAAGGCGTTGTATCGAGAGTTGAGGCGGTATCTGCGGGAGGTGTTCCGGCGGTTGGCGGAGCAAAAGGAGAGCCGGATTGAAGAAGGGCACCTGATGCCCGATCATGTGCACATGATGATCGCGATTCCGCCCAAGTATGCGGTGTCGCAGGTGATCGGGTATATCAAGGGCAAGAGTGCCATCCATCTGGCCCGGACCTACGGAGAGAGGAAGAGGAATTTTGTGGGTCAGCACTTTTGGGCACGCGGATTCTTTGTGTCCACAGTGGGTCGAGATGAAGAAGTCGTTCGGGAATACATTCGCAGGCAAGAGGAAGCGGACAAGCGCCTGGATTAAATGGGCCTTTGGTAGGAAGCCACCATTGGGTGGCCCCAGAACGACGGGGCCGCGTTAGCGACCCGGAACAGCCGCTTTGAGCGGCTCACTAACTAAGGCCCCCGGCTCTGCCGGGGGATACTTACTCCAAGGGTCGGGGATTCGAGTTCCTCCACGCCTGCGATGTTTTCAATAAGTTAGCTCATGGCTGACCTCTTCCTGGCTACGCTCGGCTACTTTAGGCGAAACAGCTTTGCTCTCAGTCTGCGGTTAAGCACCCCCCGATCTGACTGCCGGCCACACCACTTGCGCGGCAGCGCGGATAATCCTTCCGGCCCAGCTCGACGGACTCAGCTTGGGCAAACGACGCAGGGAGGGGTCCCTACGGGATGCCGGGGCTGGGATCGTCACGGCGTATAGCAACTGAATTGAGGGAAATGCCTGCAACTGATTCCTGTCCTGCCAGAGAATCACTCCGGGTCCCCACTGCAAGAATGCCGGGAACAATCCTGGGCAGCAAGACGAATACGAGGAAGACCCCTGCGAGCCTGTGTCCCGACCCAAGGAGGAAGCGGAACCATACCGGATGGCACGTCGGGAGAACTCCCGTTCTGCCCTTTTCTAAGAGGGCACAATGCCCTGGAGATCAATGCATGATCAAGTCAAGTCCACATTCCGCCGGTTTGCTTGTTTGGATAGGTGTGGTTTGGGACCGTTAACCGTACTGCCAAGGCTACGATGAGACCCACCCTCGGGCTCCCTTTCGATCTCAAGTCCGAAGGCGCCCAAATGCCAGAAGGGGAAATCTGTTTGGGATTCCAGAACTGTGATCTCCCCATTTTCGACACTAATTTTTTCGCTCCAAACAAAACAGTGATAGGCTGTAGCGTCGCCACACCGAAGCAATCCATTGTGCTCACGCAAGAACAGGCGAAGGAGAACTCCGGCAGGAAGTCCGCCAATTTCTTCCGCGCCGCTGAGAAGGCCAACGACAAGAGGTTTTCCTATCTCGCAGAGTTAATTGAAGCAAACGCGCGAAACCACATTCCGTATCCACAGAGGTGAAAGGAACCCATGCGAAAAAGTTTAAAAAGTCAAAACCCGAAGCTTGGGGCCGGAAAGATAGACCGCCGTGCCTTCTTATCCGAACTGGGCGCTGCATCGGCCGTGGCTGCCGTGGGTAAGGGGGCAAGCGCTGGATCGAAGGCGGGAGTTGGCCCAGCGTTGCCGACGCCAGCGCACTCGGGCCCGCCTCCGCTGACACTTCACGAACCCTCTCACAGTTATTCCGGCATTCCCCTGGGAGGAATCGGGGCCGGGTCGATTGAGATCAAACCTGACGGCACATTCCAGGACTGGCTGATCTTCAACATGGGCGAATGGGACCCATGGAAACCAGCGGGCCAGACCCAATGGCCCGCTCCTCATATCACAGATCATTCGCTGGCATTTTTTTCCTGGGCAAAGCGAGAGGGGGAAGGACCCGTGGTCCGCCGGCTGGACCTGGACGGTCATCAGCAGGACCTCTACAGCCTGGGATGGGCACAGTGCGTGGAGGGGATCGAGTTTACCGGAGAGTTTCCGCGCGCGCAGCTCGAATACAGGGACGACACTTTGCCCGTGAAGGTTCGATCGACTTTTTTCAGTCCGTTCGTTCCTCACGATGCACGTCTTAGCGGCACGCCGGGATTCCACGGAATTTTCGCAATCACCAACCCTGGCAAGCAGCCGGTTGAGTTCTCGCTGATGGCAAGCCTGCACAATCCGCTGGCCAGCGGCGCTCCAACTAACGCGGCAAGAAAACTGTCCAACAAAGTTCTGGTGGAGGGGCAGACGTCCTGGTTGACGATGCAAACGTCCGCCCAGCTTCAGCAGCGCGAAACCGTTGGGAGCCTGGCATTGTCATTTACCGGAGGGCAGCCCAGTTACATCGTCGAGGACTTCGGCCGCTACGTGGGTAATGGTGGGTGGCTTCACGGTTCGCTTGGAGCGACGTTTCAATCTTTCCTGGTTCCTTTTCGCCAGTCCGGTCGGCTTCCCAGTCTTCCGGGCGCAGGCTGTCCGGCCAGCCTGTTGCAAATGGATGACGAGCAGATCAACGCACTGACCGAGCAGCAGGCATCGGAATTGATCGCCACTCTGGGCCGAACACCCTCCCTCAAGTCAATAATCGACATGGGAAGCCGGGAGAAACGGCGGAAATTCCCGTGGCTTTCTCGTGGTATTTTCCTTATCACATCAGCGCTCGCGGACCGGAACTGGGCCACCAGTACGAGCACTGGTTCGCCGATGCCTTCGAGGTGAATCGTTTCCTGGTGGCGAACCATCGCCCGCACCGGCGCAAGGTCACGACTTTTGCCAACGCCCTGGCGGCCTCCGATCTTCCGGATGAAATGCGTTTCTGCTGGGGCGCGCAGCTCTCTACTCTCACCAAGAGCACCTGGTGGCTGCGCGACGGCGGATTCTCGGTGTTTGAAGGCTTGGGCTGCTGCGGGTTTGAGACCGTGGACGTCACCTATCAGGGGTCAGCGCCCATCCTGGCGCTCTTCCCGGAGTTGCAGAAGAACCAGATGGAACTCACCGCCCGCTTCCAGCGCAGCAACGGGCAACTCCCTCACAACTTCGCGCCTGACTTCAACACCCCCGACCGAGGCTGGGGACGGGTGGACCTGAACCCGCAGTTCATTATGATCGTCTGTCGCGATTACCTCTGGACGGGCGACAAGCAGTACCTGGCGCGGATGTGGCCGCACGTGCAGCGGGCACTGGCCTATATGGCTTCGCTGGACGAAGACGGCGACGGCCTGCCTGAAAAAGAGACCGGTTTGAACACCTATGACCAGTGGGCGTTCCAGGGCACGCCTTCCTATATCGGCAGCCTGTGGCTGGGGGCATACGCGGCAGCCAAGCGCATGGCCCGGGATATGGGCGATCAGGCCGCCAGCCGGAAAATGGAAGGTCTGTTGGCACGGGCCAGACCCAGCTTCGACAAGAAACTCTGGAACGGCAGCTATTACAATCTCTGGTTCTACAACGGCGTGTCCGACCCGTGCTGCATGACTGACCAGATCAGCGGAATCTGGTTCTCTTCCCTTGCGGGGCTGGAGTCGGCGCTGCCGACAGACAGGGTAAGGCAGGTGCTGGAAAAGGTCTTTCGTGAAAATTTCGATCCCGAACAGGGGCTGCTGAATTCCAGTTACCCGCAGGGAGCCACGCCGCAATTTCCAGCCTACATGAACGCGCAGGCCACGGCCAACTGGACGGGAATCGAATACGCCTCGGCCTCTTTTTTCCTGGAATATGGAATGACCCGGGAAGCTCTGGCGATTGTCCAGGCGATAAATCGGCGTTACGCTCGCGCGGGCCGCTGGTGGAACCACGTCGAATGCGGAAACCACTACTACCGGGCCATGGCCAGTTGGTGCACGTTGGTTGCGGCCACCGGCTTCAAGCCGGACCAGGCCGCCGGCCGCCTGCAGGTTGCGCCTCATTTCGCAAAGCTGAACGCGCCCTGGTTTTCTGCGCAGGCGTTCGGCGTGCTGGCTTATGCGCCTCAGAAACTGACCTTGAGCTGTATGGCCGGGGAAATGGAGTTTCAAACTCTAGTGACACCGGTCCGTGCGCCCAAAGTCCGTCTGAATAACCGCGTGCTTTCGGGCCGGGTGGCCCGGGAAGCGGATCTCTGGCGTATCGATTTCAATCAGAAGGTGACCATGACGCCCGAAAGCAAATTGACGATCGTCGGCTAGAAGGTGCGGAACCAGGATCTGTCGACGTGGCGCGGACCAAGCCGGTCGTTGACTGGCGTGAAGAACCGGCAAGTCGAACTCAGCAAGATGTGACCGGAAGGTACCCATGCCCCAGTTGGTCATGATCGGAGGATTTCTTGGCGCGGGCAAAACGACCCTGATGCTGCAGGTGGCTCAGCGGCTTGCCGCGCAAGGGAAACGCGTGGGTCTGGTGACCAACGACCAGGCTCCCGGCATGGTTGATACACGGCTGGTTCGCCTGGCGAAATTCTCTGTGGCGGAGGTTTCAGGCGGCTGCATCTGCTGCCGGTTCGACGAGTTCACAGGTGAAATCACCCATTTGGTCCGCGATCTGCAGCCCGATGTCCTCCTGGTAGAGCCTGTTGGCAGTTGCACGGACCTTGCGGCGACGGTGCTGCGGCCGTTGCTTCACTACCTGCCTGGACTCTCCATTGCACCGCTCACCGCGGTGGCGGATCCCGCTGCCTGGCTTCAAATGAATGGGCGCCGCTCAATGCCATCGGAAACGGCATACATCTATCAGAAACAGCTCGCCGAAGCGGATATTTTGCTGCTTAACAAGAGCGACGTGACCAGCCGCCGGTCCATGGAAATTGTGAAGGCGCAAATTGATGCGTTGGTGCCACGGGCACAAATCCTACCGATCAGTGCGCAAACCGGGGCAGGCATCGACCGGTGGTGTCGACAAGTCCTGACAAGCCAGGGTTCAGGACGTCCCGTTGACGTCGATTACGACGTCTACGGGAAGGGCGAGCAATGGCTGGGCTGGCTGAATGCTACTATCGAATTCCAGGCTATTGGCGCGCCGCGATGGCAGCGAGTTTTGCCGGAGTTCATGCACAGGATCTGCCACGCGTTAAGCGAGGCCGGTGAGGTCCCAGCGCATTTGAAATGCCTGCTGACCAGTGGTTCGTTCATGGCAGCCGGCAACGTAACCCTGGGATCTCCATCACCAGTCGTGCGGGTCCTGAGGCCTGGTCCTCCCCAGCAAAAAGCTGAACTCGTTGTCAACCTTCGTATTGGTCTGCCGCCGCGCTATCTGCGCCCCGCCTTAACTGCCTCTATGGGCTGTTTGAATGGAATTCAGGGAACGATTCTGAGCGAACGCAGTTTTGCACCCAGCCAGCCGGTACCACAGCATCGCATGGCGTAAGAAGCCAGCCATCGCGGCGGTTTGCCATGACCTTTCTTCCGCGCCGGGAGTTGGTATCAACCTATCAGGGCCGGGAGCCCCCAGAGATGGTCGCAGGTCCGTGAGTGCGCCCGCATACCGTAGAGCGTTGCGTCTTGTTCCTGCCCCTACTTTCCCGCCCGCCTTGCGTAAAGCTCAGCGTTGACGGCCTTGGCGCTCTGCACCATCTCCGCATAAGGCGTGTCCGTGACGGAAACGAAACCGATGTTGTAGTTTTCCCCATCCCCGGCCCTGCCAGTCAGGGGCTCGTCGTAGTACTGGAACCAATGGCAGCCGACGAACGCCGGAAGGTCCTCGACGCTTTCAACGTACTGCCTGTACATGGCTGCCCGCGCCCGCTGATTGGGGGTTGAGACAAGTCCCGTGTGAAACATCCCGCGGTCAACAGCTCCAAAATGGTATTCCGGGTCAATGCAGGGCTTGTCAAGTGCACTGGTAAAGGCCCATTCCTTCGGATCGAGGTGCGACTTGTAGATGTCGAAACTTACGACGTCGCAGTAGCGCGCCGATGCTTGGACCGCTTCCGGGGTTCGCCATGCAAATTTGCAGCCGAGATAAAGATGGTGCGGGTCATATTTCCTAAGAGCGTTGCGGATGACCCTAAAATACTGATCCGCGTACAGCGTCAGAAAATTGCTGAAGTCCTTCCTTATCCGCGAATTCAGCACATTGCCCGGTTGATAGGGCTTATCCAGCAACGCCGCCCATGAAGCAAAGTGTGTTTCCCAGGCCTTATTCAACTGTTGAATGCTTCCGTAATGGCCCTTCAACTGTTTAATGAACTGCCGCTTGGCCGGTGAAGCGCCATTGGCCGAAAGCGCTCCGTATGCGAGGCCGTAATGTGTTCTGTCGGCAGCACCCCCGCCCCAAGACAATTCATTATCCACAAAATAGCCGATGCACCATGGGTCCCCGCGATGCACCCGGGCGACTTCACGGATGTCTGTATTGGCCGTCGCTATGTATTGGGGGTCGAAGGGATCGGGCATTGGACCCCAATAATCATTGCCACTGGGCACATGTGCATAATGCCCGCGGATCGTAATGGTCGCGACATAAGGAACTTTCTTATAAGTGTCGAGAGCAGGGTCGGACCAGTTGCCGATGGTATTGAACCCCCAGGCCCGCAGACGCCGGAGAGCCATGGTCCGCCAATCCGACTTCCAGTTGGAGCCATACTTTCTTTCCAGATTGGCGTTGTAAAATCCAAACGTCTGTCCCTCCCTGGTGGGACCATAGACTACACGCTTGCTATAGTCATAGAACTTGCTCAACGGATCGCCGGATCCCGGCAGCCATGTGAACATTTCTTTGCGACCCGTCACAAAGGTGTAACTGTCGCCGTTAGGGCGAACGTTGATCACGTCAATTCCCACCGAAAAGAAGAGGTGGCCGACCGGGTCCACCAGCCACCATTTGCCATTACGTTTCAAGGTGCTGAAATACCCCGTCGAGGCCACATGTGGACCCGTTGCCCATCCTCCGTACTCGTCGCGATCAGGAAGCGTGGGACGCGCCTCAATCTCCTCTTCCTCCTGCCGGTTCTGTGCTTGAAGACCCTGCAAACTCTTTACCTTGCCCGGCCAATTTTCCCGGGTGTATTGGCCGAAACGGTCCACAATGCCTTTGTAGTTGAAAGGCGGTAGCAGCCGGATGTTATCAACAACAACACCTTCCGTTCCGGCGCCGTGCTGGAAAGAGAGCTTTAGGCCTCGAACGTTCTCAGGACTGATCGGCTTATCGGCACCCGGCATCATGCTGAAGGGCAGGATTCCCGGCACCACCGGTGGTCCGCCACGCATGCCGTGCGCAATGGGAGAACTGGGACCAAACGCGTAGTAGTAACTGGCCTTGCTATGTGGCCCTACGTTGCCGTTGTAGTCAGTTGTCAGGTGTCGGGTTCCCGCGCCGGGGCTGGCGTGGTCCAGTTGCATGGCAACC
>JARRJI010000148.1:0-12892 GCA_037379595.1 Acidobacteriota bacterium
ATCGCGTTAGTCCCTTCGGGCAGGTCAGCCTCCAAGAGGCGGAGACGTAGCGCCGGCCTGGGTGTTGTTCGTATTCACACGGATGACGCCCGTCTGGTCCGTGAAGTAAGAATTCGTTCCGGTGGTTCCGCGCGTAACGGGGTCAGCCCAAATCTGGTAGGTCTCAATCCGCCCGCCGACCACCGGCCCCGGGGAGTAAGTGAAGCTGTAGCCGCTTTTTACCGCCCCCATAGCCGTTGATGTGCCGCCGGACAGCACATTGTCAATCAAACCGGACGCCGTTGCCGTGGGCATTGCACCGCTGGCAGGCGGGCCCAGATAGCCGAGTGTCGCAGTGTAGCCGGTGTTGTACGTAGAAGTGTAAGTAACCTCGGCCGTGTTGTAGGTTCTCAGTGATCCAACCGCCGATGCCTGGTTGGCCGCAATCCTCGAATGCAGCAGGTTCGGGATCGCAATCGCAGCGATAATCAAAATGATCGCCACGACGATCAGCAATTCAATCAGCGAAAACCCTTTGGAATCTTTTCGCATGCATTCCTCCTTGGCTTTCGTAAATCTTGCAACCTCAAAGATTCGGTCGTATTAGTGCACCTTGCGTTCCACACCCGCCAGGCTGTGCAATTCGTTGCGACCCCTCCGGCTGGTGAAATACAAAGGCTTATCATACCATTGTCACGCCCGGCCAATGACCGGTTCCGCTTTCGGGCGCCGGATGCCAATTTCTGTCAGTTGCAAGTGACACAAATTGTCACTACCCAAATGGCGCAATCCCGGAAGTATCGGGTCCCCATGCCGCTTCCAGAAGCGCGACGAACAGGTTCCGAATTCCCGCAAACGGATTCTATTTCTTGCTTGCCCTGTCCATTTGGGTTCTGAGGCCCACGATTTGCTGCTTTGCTATCGTCTCGTCCGGGAAATTTCTCAGTTCGTGTTCGAATTCGGCCATTGCGCCGGGAAGATTTCCCTTCAGCTTCAAAATCATCCCCATGGCAAAGTGGTAGGCGAAGCCTTCGGGCTGAAGCTTGAGCGCCTGGCGCACGGCCTTTTCGGCATCGTTCACGCGCCCGAGTTTCAGCCACGTGAGCCCCAGGTAAAAATACTCGTCGCTGTCCACTCCGTTGATGGCGATGGCCCGCTCGAAGTATTTTTCGGCTTGCGGCAGGTTCCCCATCCGGTAAGAAGTGTAGCCCATGTTATAGACCGCCAGCCAGAAGTTTGGGTCCTGCGCCAGAACCTGCCGGTAAAGGGCGATGGCCTGGGGATATTGGCCCCGCTCGCCCATCACGTTGCCGAGGTTGGTTCGGGCCAGCTTGTTTTGCGGCGTCCGCTCCACGCCCTGGCCGTAGAGCGCCAGATCGTTCGCCCAATAACGGTCCTGCAGGGGCGTGGAAATCCCAAACACCAGTGTCAGCAGCAACACGGCCGCCGCCTGCGGGGCCGGCACGCCAAACAGCTTCATCTTTCCGAAGTTGATGCGTCGCAGGCCCATGGCCACAAGCATCGCAAAGCCAATGGACGGCAGATAGAGATAACGGTCGTGGGCGATCTCGCCAACCGGCAACATGGAAAGATCCAGTAGCGGTATGAAGGGGATCAGGATCCACGCGCAGGCAAAAGCGACCAGACGCCTGTCCGCGGGCGAAGTCTTCCCCAGCTTGCGCAACAGGAGCCAGACCAGAAGGCTAGTTACCACCAGCACGACTACAGGCAGGAAAAAAGATCGGAAGCCGGGTGTTTTGACGTAGGGCACGTCGTAAAAAACGCTCAGGTTGAAGGGCCAGACAAGATGGCGGAAATAGAACAACAGGAGCTGCGGCCAGGTGAAAAATATGGTCGACACTGCCAGCGGCACCATCTTGTGGCCCAGTCCCTGGATTGCATGCCACCGCGCCGCCAGATAGAAAAAACTCAGCAGCACGAAAGGTGCAACGCGAACCACCCCGGCACGCGTCCTTTCGATAGCCCGCCGCAACCATGAGGCCTTTTCAGGCGAATCCTGCCACAGCCACTCATAAACAAAAACGATGACCGGCAGAATCAGGGCCGTCTCCTTTGAAAGCATCGCCAGGGCGTAGAGCGCCAGAGCGACTGCAAGCCATTTGCGGCGGTGCGCCGTCCGGTCGCGCCAGTTGAGATAGCAGAGAAACGACGGCAGAAGAAACAGGGCCACCAGCGGATCGGTGACTCCTGAAATCCACGCCACGGATTCAATGTGGACCGGATGGAGCCCAAAAATCAGGGCGGCAATCAACGCCGTCTTGAAATCTCCGGTCAGCCTTCGCACCAGAACGAACACAAGGTAGGTGACCCCCACCTGCGCGGCCACGCTCACCAGGTGCCAGCCCGCGGGAAAAGGGCCGAAGAGTTTGTAGTTCAGCAGAAGAAAGAGCAGAAAAATGGGCCGGTAATAATTTCCCGGGATGCCCGGGTAAGCAAAGCTCCATACCCTTTCAAAAAAGTAATGTGGAGCAAAACGCCAGTAATGAACCTGAATGTTGGCCAGAATCTGGCCGCGATCGTCATAGACAAAATTGAACGAGAGCGTGCCACTGTAGGCAAGAAAGGTGATCAGCAGAACCAGACTGAGCAGGACCCACGGGGCTGCCGTCAACCAGGGGCGGCGCTCGCGCTGAACTGAATCCCGGTTGCTCTCGACGTGGTCCCGGCGGGCAGGGTCGTTCATTTCAGGCGTACCAGCGGCATTCATACCCCGTGCTTCTTGGCATAGTGGCGGAATGACCGGTAGGACATGTGGAGCAGGTCAGCCGCGTGCCGGCGCACTCCCCCCGCCAGCCGCAGGGCCTCAACCAGATATCGCTTTTCCACCTTGGCCATCTGCGTTTCAAAATCCAGCCCTCCCTTCGGAAAATGGAAAAGCTTCTCAGTCGGCGATCCCATTCCGTGCAGGGCTTCCGGCAGGTGTTCGATTCCCACCACCCCGTCGCGCTCGCCCCTGATCGCGACGGCATGCTCGACGGCGTTTTCCAGTTCGCGAACGTTGCCGGGCCAGGGATAGTGCAGCAGGGCGGAAAGCGCCGCCGGATCAAAATCTTTCACCGGCTTTCCCATTTCGAGCGAATACTTCTTCAGGAAATGGCGCGCCAGCGGCTCAATGTCCTCCTTGCGCTCGCGCAGCGGCGGGACGTGAATGGGAATGACGCTGACGCGATAATAGAAATCCTCGCGGAACTGGTTCTCCGCCACCATGGCCTTCAAGTCGCGGTTGGTGGAGGCAATCAGGCGAACGTCCACCGGGACGTCCTGCGTTCCGCCCAGCGGCCGCACCATCCTTTCCTGCAGCACGCGAAGCAGTTTCACCTGCATGCCGGGACTGGTCTCACCGATCTCGTCAAGAAAAAGCGTGCCGCCATTCGCCGACTCGATAATGCCCTTCCGGTTCGAATCGGCCCCGGTAAAAGCGCCTTTGAGGTATCCAAACAGTTCGCTCTCCAGCAGCGTCTCGGGAAAGGCTCCGCAATTGATCGAGACAAAAGCCTTTTCGCGGCGCTGGCTCGCTTCATGGATGGCACGCGCAATCAATTCCTTTCCAGTCCCGCTTTCGCCCGTGATCAGCACCGTGCTGTGGGTGGGAGCGACGCCGCGGACCATTTCCAGGATGGCGGCAATCTTCATGCTGTTGCCGACAATATTTTCCTGCGCGAAGACCCGCAGCAGCTCCCTCCGCAGCCGCGCGTTCTCCTCGTGCAGGGCCATGTCTTCCAGAGCCCGCTCGACCACCAGCCGGATCTCCTCCACCAGCTTGTCGGTCTTGACAACGTAGCGGTAAGCGCCCAGGTTCAAGGCCTGAATGGCCGTGGGCATGGTCGGCACGGCCGTGATCAGAATGAAAGCGGCCGTGCTGTGAACGGCGCGCGCGTGATGCAGCAGATCGATCCCCGTCAGGTCAGGCATGCGGATGTCGGCGATGATCGCGTCGTACACCTGCGACTCGATCTTGGGCTTGGCGGCCTGCCCGCTGTTGACCGTCTCCACCACGTGCCCGTCTTTCCGGAAAGCTATTTCCAGAACCTGGCAAATCGATTTTTCGTCGTCTATGACCAGCAATCTTGCCATGCGATTATTCCTGACCCGGATTCCCTACTTCGGCATGAATCAGCTCAAGACCATTCACGGAACCAACGCGCGAAAGGGCGCGACTTCAGTCGTGCCGAATATCCACTCCTGTAATCTTACGCGGCTTTAGCCGCTGCCCGCTACCCACAGTTGGCACTTCTCTACGCGGGAACTTCTGGCGTGCAGACAAGCCCACGGTCAACTCAAAACTGCGATTCAACCCTGGCGGCCCGCATGGATTCCTGCTTCTTCAGTTTTTTCCGCGGGCTGCTCTTTAGGAAGCTCGATGATGAATTCGGCTCCGCGCCCGGGCGACGATTCCACCAGGATGTGGCCGCCGTGGCCCTGCACAATCTGGTAAACAATGGCGAGCCCGAGTCCGGTCCCGTTGGGGAATGCGGGCTGGAATGGTTCAAACAGCTTTTCGATCTGGGAGGGCGTCATACCGATACCGGTATCGCGAAAGACTATCCGCGCGCTGCCGTTGTGATTGGCGCGGGCCTCGACGGTGAGCGTTCCCCCGGTTTCCATGGCCTTCAGCGCGTTGTCGCAAACGTTCCAGAACACCTGGCGGAGCTTGTCGGCGTCGGCCAAAATCATAACAGGATGCTTCGGCAATTTTCGCTCAATCCGCAAGCCCTGCGGAAAGCCCTGGCGATGCTGGAGCAGCAGCAGTGTTTCCTCGACCAGCACCACCACATCCACTTCACGGAATTCAAAACGCTGCTCGCGCGAGTAGAGCAGGAAGTCCGAAACCAGCTTGTTCAACCGCTCAGATTCCTGGCTGACGATGGCGATGAGCTTCCGCTCGTCTTCGTCCCGGTCGTACATCGTCCCGAGCACTTTGGCCGACCCGGAAATGGACGCCAGGGGGTTACGGATTTCGTGCGCGATCCCGGCCGCCAGCCGCCCGAGGGTCGCCATGCGCTCGCGCAGGCGGAATTGAGCCTCCAGCCGCTTGCGCACCGTCAGGTCCTGCACGCTATATATGTAGCCTATGGTTCCGCTTCTGGGAATCACCAGGGGCGAAACCGAAACGCCCAGGATGCGATCGCCTCCCGCCGGATGCCGGTATTCGATCTCCTGCCGCCCATGCGCAGAGATCAGGTTGCGAAAAGCCTCGCTGCCTGGCCCGAGGTCCCCCAGAATCTGGTTTATTGCTTTGCCGATCACGTTCGTTCGCCCGCGGCCCAGAATTTCTGTACCGGCCGGATTGAGTTCCGTGACAACGCCGTCCAGGTTTGTCGTGATCAAACCGTCCCGCATGCTGCGGATGATGTTCTCATTAATCGCCTGCAGGCTGGCCACCTGCCCGCGCTTGTCGCGAAGCTCCGCGCCGGTCTTGCGCAGCGTTTCCGCCAGGTAACTCGCCAGGTACGCAACCGCAAAGAAGCCAAACAGGCTGGCAAGAACCTTCACCTCGAGCGCCCCCAGGTCAACGGGAGCACCGGATGAGGTTGCGAGGAAGCGGAAGAAGGGATGCCGGGCCGCGAAACCGGGATAGAGCGCCGGCAGGTGAGCCAGCTCAAGCACCCCGCCCATCAACACAAAGCTCACGCCGGCCAGCATAAAAACCCGCGGCCGCGGGAGCAGGATGCTGGCCAGGATGATGGCCACCAGGTAAAGAGAGAAATAATTGCTGCTCAGATCGCCCGTGACGTGAACGACGGCGGTGATGATAAAGATGTCAGCGAACAACTGCAGATGGGCCTGCAGCGAATAGTCCAGGCTCATCTGATTGTAGATCAGGAAAAAGAGGTTCAGGATGTACCAGAGAATAACAAACGCGCCCAGGTATTCAATCGGGTGCGCCCCGCCAGGGCTGGGAGAAATCTGCTCGATGGCATACTCGATGGCGAACACAAAGGTGATGATGACAAACCGGATCTTGATGACCCAGGGAAGCCAGTTTTGGAGTTCGCCAGTCGATTTCATAGCCGAACTATATTGCATTATAGAGTTTGAGCCCCGGCAGGACAACAAATCTTGCTGAGCGGCGTGGCGTCGCCGCGACGGTGGGCACGGCTAAATCGGGGTTATACGCGTGGCATTCAATGGATCTGGACCTGAAACATCAGGGCGTTTCGCCAGGACATAGCTTCAGCCATGCCGCTCAGGGCTGAACCTCCTGGCGGCTTCAGCCGCTGAAGTCCGCCACACTCGCTGAGGTAATTATTGCAGTGAGGCTGAAGCCGTACCCTGACGTACGAGCTAAAGCGCGGTTTCACGAATCACTTCCTCGAGCGTGGTTATTCCGGCCGCAACCTTCATCAGGCCGCTGCGCCGCAGCGTCGTCATTCCCTGCTCAATCGCCTTCTTTTTCAGTTCCTCCGCCGAAGCTCCCGCCAGAATCAGCTCGCGCAATTCGCCGGTCGTCTCGAGAACTTCAAAGATTCCGACGCGGCCCTTGTAGCCCTTGTTGTTGCACGCCGGGCAGCCCGCTCCGCGATACACTTTGACGGTTTCCACCTCTGCGGGAGCAAAGCCGGCGTCCAGCAGGGCCTTGGGTTGGACGTGATCCTCGACCTTGCACTGCGGGCAGATGCGGCGGACCAGGCGTTGCGCGCAGATCACATGGATCGAAGTCGCTACAAGAAAAGGCTCAATGCCCATGTCCAGCAGCCGCGAGATCGTGAACGCCGCATCGCTGGTGGGCAGCGTCGAGAGCACCAGGTGCCCGGTCAGCGCCGCCTTGATGGCGATCCCGGCCGTCGCAGAGTCCCGCAGTTCGCCCACCATGATGACGTCCGGGTCCTGCCGAAGGAACGCGCGCAAGGCCGCCGCAAGATCGAGTCCGATCTGTTCTTTCATCTGGACCTGGTTGACCCCCGGCAACTGGAACTCCACCGGGTCTTCCGCCGTCAGAATGTTGACGTCCGGCTTGTTCAGTTGCAGCAGGGATGAGTAAAGCGTGCTGGTCTTGCCGCTGCCGGCCGGCCCCGCGCCCAGGACCAGCCCGGAAGGCCTGCAAATGGCTCGCTGATACTTTTCCAGCGCCTCCGGCTCAAAGCCCAGCTCCGCCATGTCCAGGCGAAGGTTCTCTTTGTCGAAAAGCCGGATGACAATTTTTTCGCCAAACACGGTGGGCAGCACGGAGACGCGCAGGTCGAACTCTTTCTTCCTGCCGCCGTGCAGCATCCGGACCCCGATGCGGCCATCCTGCGGCAGCCGCTTTTCAGAGGTGTCGAGCCGGGCCATCTTCTTGAGCCGGCTGATCATGGCGTCGCGCAGCTTCACGGGCGGCTGCATGACGTTTTGCAGCACGCCGTCAATCCGGCAGCGGACCCGGCACTCCTTCTCATAGGCTTCCACATGAATGTCACTGGCGCCGTGCTCGGCGGCGTCCGTCAGGATGTAATTGACCAGCTTGATGACCGGGGCTTCTTCCGCAGCCTTTTCCAGGGCTGCCAGGTTCAGCGCGGACCTCTCCTCCGCCTCCACTTCGACGTTCTCGGTCTGTCCCGTGTCGATCAAGCTGACCAGTTCTTCGATCTCTCTCCTGTTTTCCTGATCCTCAATGGTGCCGTAATGCATTCGGATGGCCTGCTCCAGAGAAGCCTCCGACGACACCACCGGCTCAATGTTGAAACCGGTCATCAACTTGACCTCTTCCATGGCAGACACGTTCGACGGATCGGCCATGGCCAGAGTCAACGAGGAGCCCACACGGCTGAGCGGCAGCACCTGGTAGTTGAGCGCGGTTTCCATTGGAACCAGCCGGATGAGGCCCGGATCAACCCTGCAACTTGCCAGATTGACCGCCGGAATCCCGCACTGGCGCGAAAGCGTGGCCGTGATCTCCTCCCCGCTCAGAAAACCGAGCTTGATCAGGCAGGTGCCCAGCCGGCCGCCCTGTTTCTGCTGCAATTCGAGGGCCTGGTCAAGCTGGGCCGGCGTAATGGAATTTTCCTTGATCAGAAGTTCGCCGAGTCTCCCGGACTTTTTGTGTCCAGGATTGCTTTGCGGCGTTTCAGGGGTTGTTTGCATATTCGCTGTCCTGTGTCCTTTGAAGAGCTGTAGCGCCGGTGTCCCCACCGGCGCACAATGCCGTCGCCATAATTCCCGGTCCTCCACCACCTTCATCGGGAAATTTGCAGCCGAACTTGACTTTCGCGACAGCACCGTATTAACTTCAATCCATGCAACGCACGGCTCAGCCGTCTGGAGTTGAGCCGGGTGAAGTGCTGGAAAAGTACTACGAAGAGCTCCTTCGGCAGTTCGGCCCCCAGGGTTGGTGGCCGGCACGCACTCGCCTGGAGGTCATCCTCGGCGCGATCCTCACTCAGAACACCACGTGGCAGAATGCTGCCCTGGCCATTGCCCGTTTGCGGAAGGCCGGGCTGCTGCGCTGGCCGGAATTGCGCCGGGCGTCGATCGGGGAGCTTGAAAGCTGTGTCCGGCCGGCCGGATATTTCCGGCAGAAGGCGCGCACCATTCGAACTTTCGTCCATTGGCTCGACCGCTTCCACGGCGGTTCGCTGGACGCCCTGTTCGCCCAGCCGCCGGAAGGGGCACGGTCGCAACTGCTGGCGCTTCGGGGCCTGGGTCCCGAAACCGCAGATGCTATCCTGCTCTATGCGGGGAAAATGCCGTTCTTTGTCGCCGACGCTTACACACGCCGCGTCCTGGCACGGCATGCTTTGATTCCACCGCAGGAGGGCTACGCAGCCGCTCAGCGCTTTCTCCACCGGCATCTGCCGGCGAATGAAGAGCTGTTTAACGAGTTTCACGCGCTGCTGGTTGAAGTCGGAAAGAGGCATTGCAAGCGGCAGGTTGCCGAATGCCACGGCTGCCCGCTCAAGCCCTTTCTGCCCGCCCATGGAGGCAAATATTCCAGCGGGCGAATCGAGGCCACCCGGCGCGAGTTTCGGCCTGTTCCACGAAGGGAGGACGGCGTAGAAGCTCATGGCTCCGAATAAAAAACCGCATTCCCGCCGGCGGGCTTTCCTGATCTTCCTGCTCATCGTCGTCCCCGTGCTCCTCTTCATCGGCTGGAGCCAGGCTTCGTTCAACCTTTCTTTTATCCATCCGAGGAGCGCCTCCCAGACCCTCCTGCTGGTGGTTGTCTCCACCCTCATCTTTCTGACCTTCGTCATCTTCGCCCTCATCCTTGCCCGGAACCTGCTGAAGCTTTACGTCGAAAGGCGAAGCCGCAAACTCGGTTCGCGCTTTAAGACCAAGATGGTGGTGGCCTTTCTGGCCCTGACGCTGGTTCCGGTCTCCTTCCTGTTTGCGTTCTCCTACGGCCTGCTGAACCGAAGTATTGACAAGTGGTTCGGGATTCCCTTTGACGTCGTCCGCAGCGATGCCAGCGAAGTCGTCCATCAGCTCGCCATTCAGGCGGAAAACCGCTCGCGCCACCTGTCCGTCCACCTGGCAGCCAGCCCGCAACTGGTTGAGGCAGCATCGCTGGGCGACCGGGCCGCCCTCAAACGCGTCCTGCAGCGCGAAGTCGCCGACCTGTCGTCCGAGTCGGCCATGTTCTTCGATCCGGCCGGGAACCTCCTGGCCACCGGAGGCCGGGTCGAACTGAAGGCGGAGGATGTCCGCGCCGTCTTGCCCCGGCACAGTTTCAAGGATCTGCCGCCTGCGGGCATGACCATCCGAAAGAGGTTCAACGACGAGGAAATCTTCCTCTCGGTCAAGCCGGTGACGTTTGCCACCGGCGGAACGTCCGGCGTCGTCGTTGCCATGACCCGGCTGCCGATGAACATTGCGCGCATTGCCAGCCAGATTCAGAGCGAAGCGCAGAAGTATGACCAGCTCAGCCGCCAGCGGAAGGCCGTGCGCACCGTCTACCTGCTGTCGCTCTTCCTTCTGACCCTGCTGATTCTCTTCGTCGCCTCGTGGTTTGCGATCTTCCTTTCCAAGCAGGTGACGGTGCCCATCCAGGCGCTGGCCAACGCCACCCACGAAGTCTCCCGCGGAAATCTCGACTATCACATTGCCGCGCGCGGCGATGACGAGTTGGGCAGCCTGATTCACTCTTTCAATCAGATGACGCGCCAATTAAAGGAAAACCGCCTGGCGCTCGAAAACGCCGCGCAGGAAATCCAGAAGGCCAATCGCGAACTGGAAGAGCGCGGCAACGTCATGGAAGCCATCCTCGAAAACATCCCGACCGGCGTCGTCTCCTTTGACCCGCAAGGACGGATTGTGCAGGTCAATTCCACCGCGGAACTCATGTTCGGCGCGGAAACCATCCGGAGCGCGCAGTACCTCGGCGACCTCTTCTCGCCCGACGAAGCCCGCGAAGTTGCGCGCCTTTTCCGCCGCGCCCTGCGCCAGGGCGTGGTCACCCGCCAGATGGAAGTGGGACTCGATGGCCGGCGCGCCTTTGTCGCCCTGACACTCTCCTCCATTCGCGCCCGTCACGGCGCTGTGGGCTCGCTGCTGGTTCTGGAAGATCTCACGGAACTGCTTCGCGCCCAGAAGGCCGTGGCCTGGCAGGAAGTGGCGCAGCGCATCGCTCACGAAATCAAGAATCCGCTCACCCCGATCCAGCTTTCGGCGGAGCGGATTCGCCGCTGGCTGGGCCGGGCCGACCGGGCCCTTCCAGGCAAGGAGCTGGTGACGGCGGTGGAACAGAGCGCTTCGCTGATTGAGCGCGAAGTGGCAACCCTGAAGACTCTGGTTGACGAATTCTCGCATTTCGCGCGTTTCCCCGCTTCCCGGCCCGTGCTTGCGGACGTGAACAGCATTGTTGGGAAGGCCCTGCAGGTGTTTGAAGGGCGACTGGACGGCATCACGATGCGGTGCGAAATGGCTGCCGGTCTGCCGCCGATCCATGCCGATCCGGACCAGATGAAGCGGGTCCTGATCAACCTGATCGACAACGCCGCGGAAGCGCTGGAGCAATCGCCGGCCAAGGCGATCTGGGTGCGCACGCAGCTCGACGCGGAGCGCGATGTAGTCATCCTCATGGTCGCCGACAGCGGGCCTGGGATTCCGATCGAGGCCAAGGAACGCCTCTTCTTCCCGTTCTTTTCCACCAAGCGGCGTGGCACTGGGCTGGGGTTGGCCATCGTCAGCCGCATCATTTCAGAACACAACGGAACTATCCGCGTGGAGGAGAATCTTCCGCTCGGAACCAAGTTCATTATCGAGTTGCCCGTGGAGCACGCTGCCGCGACAGCCGCGTCTCCCTCGCAGGAAGCGTAGAGGGCAAAGGGCAAAAGCTGTATCCTAATGGGTAAGAAACCGAGGTCTGCCGTTGTGACGAAGCGGGCCGGATGGAGAGAGGTTTGAAGAACTATTCGGTGCTGGTGGTTGACGATGAAGCCGGCATCCGGCAATCACTGACGGACGTTCTGCAGGACGAGGGCTATCAGGTCGCGGCGGTCGAAAGCGGCGAGGGCTGCCTGGCCTTTCTCGACAAAGAAAATGTCGATGTCGTCCTGCTCGACATCTGGCTTCCGGGCATCGACGGGCTTGAAACGCTGGTCCGGATCCGCGAACGCGAAAACCCGCCGGTTGTGGTGATGATTTCCGGCCACGGCACCATTGAGACCGCCGTTCGCGCAACCAAGAAGGGCGCCTTCGACTTCATCGAAAAGCCGCTTTCCATTGAGAAAACGCTGCTCACGCTGAAGCACGCCATCGAAGAACTGTCGCTTTCAGCGCAGAACCGCCAGTTGCGACGCAAGCTGGAAGGCGATTACCGCATCATCGGCGACAGCGTTCCCATGAAAGCTTTGCGGCAGCAGCTTGCGCTGGCCGCTCCCACCAACGGCCGCGTGCTGATCTACGGCGAAAGCGGCACGGGCAAGGAACTGGTGGCCCACGCGCTGCATCGCATGAGCTTGCGCCGCGACAATCCTTTCGTCGAAGTCAACTGCGCCGCCATCCCCGAGGAATTGATTGAGAGCGAATTGTTCGGCCACGTCAAAGGCTCTTTTACCGGAGCGGTTGAAGACAAGGTGGGAAAGTTCGAACAGGCCGACGAGGGAACGCTTTTTCTCGACGAGATCGGCGACATGAGCCTGCGGACCCAGTCCAAGGTGCTGCGCGTGATCGAGCAGCAGCGTTTTTCGCCGCTGGGCTCAAAGAAAGAGCTCGCCGTCGACGTTCGCGTGGTGGCCGCCACCAACAAAAATCTGGATGAGGAAATCCAGAAGGGGAATGTCCGCGAAGACCTCTTTTTCCGCTTGAACGTAATTCCCTTCTTCGTCCCGCCGTTGCGCGAACATTCCGAGGACATCCGGCAACTGCTCGATTTCTTCCTGCAGACTTTTGCCTCCGCGTACGGCCGGCGCCCCAAGCATTTTTCAGAGCCGGCGCTGGAAGTTCTGCTGCGCTACCGCTGGCCGGGAAATGTCCGCGAGCTCAGAAACCTGGTTGAACGCATGGTCATCATGGTTTCCGGCGACCGGATCGAGCGCCGCCACATTCCTCAAACCCTCACCAATCATCACGGCCGCGCCGCATCTTCCCGCGGCGTGTCCAGCGGCTTCTCCACCCTGCACGAAGCCCGCGCCGCCTACGAGCGCGATTTCATCCTTCGCAAGCTCGACGAAAACCAGGGCAACGTCAGCCGCACCGCAGAAGTCCTGGGCCTCGAACGCAGCCACCTCTATCGCAAAATGAAATCACTGGGGATCAGCGCCACGGAGTAGCGGAGACCTCCTCTCGGGTGGGCCATCTATAAGGTTGTCGGGTTCTGGCATGTGTGGGTCCAGGACGGCGGGCAGATAAGAACCGCGGACCTCAAACCCGGAGGTTCGCGCTACCTTTCACATTGCCCCGGCCTCACCCTTCGTTCCGGTAATCCAGCGCTGCGATCAGGGAATTGTTTTCTCGCCAGCGGGGTTCCACCCGC
>JARRJI010000149.1:0-8116 GCA_037379595.1 Acidobacteriota bacterium
GTCAGCAGCGCTTTTCTGAAAGTCGAGGCCTTTGACGACTGGAAAGTCAAAATGACTCTTGTCCGGAGTATCCAACAGAACGCCGTGCCGGTCCACCATTTTGATCTCTCCACCCGCGCGAACTGGCGGTCTATGTTACCGAGCGCCGGCCGGTTGCTTTTGTTGATGCGGGCGGAGAGATTAAAATGGTGGACCGGCACGGCGTTCTGTTGGATACTCCGGACAAGAGTCATTTTGACTTTCCAGTCGTCAAAGGCCTCGACTTTCAGAAAAGCGCTGCTGACCGCGAGGCGCGAATCCGTCTTTACCAGGAATTCATCAAGGCGACGTCCCAAAAAATGTCGAGTTCGGGATGGACTGCTTCTGAGGTGGATCTCAGCGACGCGAGCAACCTGAAGGCTCTTCTGGTTCAGAAAGAGCAGACGCTTCTGGTTTACTTTGGGCACGACGACTTTCTAGCCCGCTATGAGAATTTGCTCGCAGTGCTTCCGCAGTTACGCAAGACGAATGCAAGGATTGATTCCGTTGACTTACGTTTCCGGAACCAGGTGGTAGTAAATCCGGCGGGGCCGGATTCCGGGAACACGCAGGGCAATGAACCCGGCTCCGCCGAGAAGGCAAAGGGGACCTAGAAGCTCATTGGCACACAAAGAACAACCTCTGATTGGACTTGATCTGGGGAGCAGCAAGACTTGCGCGATGGTCTGCTATCCGACCGAAAGGGGAAAGCTTGAGGTCACAGGGCTCGGAATAGCAGAGTCGAAAGGATGGCGCAAAGGGCTTATTGTCAATCTTGATGCTGCCCTGCTTTCGATCAAGAAGGCGGTCGAGGCTGCAGAAGCTGCTTCGAACGTCCCCGTCGACGTCGCCTATGTCGGCGTGGGTGGAGCGCACATTCGTGGAGTTAACTCACGGGGAGTCACAACAATTTCCAATCGCGCGCATGGCGTCGGGCGGGAAGACATTCGCCAGGTGATCCGCGCTTCGCAGAAAGTTAATATACCTGCTGACCGCGAGCTATTGCATGTCCTGCCGCAGGAGTACCTGCTGGATTCTCAGAACGGCATTCGTGACCCGCTAGGGATGTTGGGAAAGCAACTGGAAGCGAACGTCCATCTGGTTACGGCCTCGACCCTCGCCTGGCAAAACGTCGTGACCGTCGTGAACCGGGCCGGCATCGAGGTTCCGGACAGTGGGACAGTTTTCGAGGCGCTTGCTTGCGCAGAAACGTGCCTGACGGCGGATGAGCGCGAACTGGGAGTCGTATTGGTCGACCTGGGAGCGGGATCCTCGGATCTGATCGTGTACCAGCACGGCAGCGTTCGGCACACGGCATCGGTTCCTGTTGGAGGTGAGCACTTCACGAACGACATTGCCGTGGGCTTGCGCACACCGATCCCTGAGGCCGAAAAAATCAAGCGGCTTTGGGGAAAGCAGGACTCGGGTATGATGGAATCCGCGGCTCTGGAAGTGCCAGGGGTTGGGGAGCGTCCAGCCCGGATTGTGAATTATGCGCGGCTGAGGGAAATCATCGAACCTCGCGCGGCTGAGTTGCTGGAGTTGATCAAAGTGGAGATCGACCAGGTGGACCGGGAAAAACAGCTTGGCGCAGGCGTCGTTCTGGTCGGCGGCGGGGCAAAGCTGGGAGGTCTTGTTCCGCTGGCTGAGCAGATCCTGGGATTGCCCATCCGCGTGGGTTATCCCATGAATATGGAGAGTTCGGAGCAGGTCCTTCCTGACCCGACATACGCGACTGTTGTAGGACTTGTTGCATACGGGAAGCGGATGAGACTGTTGCAGGATCGCCAGAACAAAGGGCTGATGAACAAACTCTGGGGGAAATTGCGAGGGCCGGAAGCTCGATAATCCGCCTGGAATACTAAACTGTCACTGCTGGGAGATTGTATGGCAGATAATGGAAATGCCGAAGAACTACGCGTAGACTTCTCCGACAATATACGACACGGAGCCAAAATCAAGGTGATCGGAGTCGGCGGCGGCGGCGGGAACGCCGTCAACCGCATGATTGCCGCCAGTGTTGAGGGTGTCGAGTTCATGGTGGCGAATACCGACCTTCAGGCGCTGGAAACGTCCAAGGCCCCCCTCAAGATCCAGCTGGGCGCAAAGCTGACCAAAGGGCTTGGCGCCGGCGCCAATCCGGACATCGGCAGGGCGGCTGCGCTCGAAGACACAGACAAAATTGTCGAGGCGCTTGACGGAGCGGACATGGTGTTTGTGACGGCGGGCCTGGGCGGCGGCACCGGAACCGGCGGCGCTCCCATCGTGGCCAGCCTGGCACGCGAACTGGGAGCCCTGACCGTGGGCGTTGTAACAAAGCCCTTTGCTTTTGAGGGCCGCAGGAGAATGACTCAGGCGGAGTACGGGCTCTCGGAACTGAGCCAGGCGGTGGATACCGTCATCTGTATTCCCAACGAGCGGCTGATGGAATACGTCGATAAGGGAACCAGCTTTTTTGAGGCGTTCCGCATCGCCGATGACATTCTTCGGCAGGGCGTTCAGGGCATTTCGGACATCATTACCATCACGGGCATCATTAACCGTGATTTTGCGGACATCAAGACGATTATGGAAGGCATGGGCTATGCCGTGATGGGTACTGCTATGGGGCGTGGAGAAAACCGCGCCGTGGAGGCCACGAACCAGGCCATCGCAAGCCCGCTGCTGGAGGATGCGTCGATTAACGGCGCCCAGGGCATCCTGTTGAACATCACCGGATCGAGCATGCTGACCCTTCACGAAGTTCATGAGGCTTCCACTATCGTGCAGAAGGCTGCCGCCGAAAATGCCAACATCATTTTTGGCGCGGTCCATGATGAATCGATGGAGGACGCGGTCAAGGTAACTGTGATCGCGACCGGCATCAAGTCGGAGAAGATGGGCGTGAGGCAGATTGCAAGTCCCTCGCCGGCCCTTCGAACAGCTCAGCAAAGTGTTAAGACCGCCGTTCTGCGGCGGGAAAAGGCTCCGGCTGAGCCTCCGGCCGAGAAGCCGAGGTCGGAGATTTCGGAAGACGACCTGGATATTCCAGCTTTCATGCGTCGCCCGCTGCACCCCGAGCGGAAGTAAAGGACAGCTAATCTGTCGGTGCTTCGCCTATGCACTTTTGGCACGGAACGTTAAAGGCGGAGCTTTGCAGGGAATAAAGAGCGAGTTGAACCAACCTTATTCGCCGCGCGGTGACTGCAGCGGCCCGTTGAGCCCAGGCCACAATCGGAGACGCGAAGCTCGAATGAAACCCTCCACGTCTGAACTAAAGGCCGCATACGCGACGTGCCGGCAAATGGCGCGGCGCCACTACGAGAATTTCCCGGTTGCGTCGCTGCTGGTGCCGCGTGAGAAGAGAGACGCGCTGGCTGCCATCTATGCCTTTGCGCGTTCGGCCGACGACTTTGCGGATGAGCCCGGCGTGGAAGGGCGCTTGGAGGCTCTTGCCGGCTGGCGTCGCAAGCTCTACCAGTGCGTGAAAGGTGAAATTGACCATCCGATATTCCTTGCCCTGAGCGACGCAATTGATAAGAACAATCTGAGCGTGGCCAACCTCGACAATCTCATCCGCGCTTTTGAGATGGACGTGAGGATCAATCGCCATCAGAATTTTGAATCGCTCCTCCAGTACAGCACGTATTCCGCGAACCCTGTTGGCCGCCTGATGCTGGAGTTGTTCGGTCATCGCGAGCCGGAACTTCTGGCGCTGTCCGATAACATCTGCACTGCGCTCCAACTCACTAATTTCTGGCAGGACGTGCGGATTGATCTGGAAAGGGACAGAATCTACTTGCCGCTTGAGGATTTGGCCCGGTTCAATATGACCGTGGACGATCTCAAGCGCTGGGGACTTGAAAACCGGGACCAGGCGGACCCGGAAATGGTGAGCCGTTGGCGGAGTCTTCTGGCGCTTGAAGCGGGGCGGACCTGGGAACTCTTCCGGAACGGTAAGCCTTTGCCGGAGCGCGTTGTCCCCGAGCTTCGCCGCCAGCTTCGCCTGACATGGCTGACCGGGACGGCAATTTTGGCGAGGGTCGAAGCCGTCCATTACGACGTTTTTCACCGGCGCCCCAAGCTGAAGTGGTATGACTTTTTGCGCTTATATTTCAAGGCCCGGCATCCCATTACGTCTGACGTTACGGAACGCCCCATGGGAGTTGCAGTTGGTCCGGGACGCCAGCGTTAGCTGCTGTTCGATGCCGAAATCGCTGCCGTGGGTCGCGCCAGGCAGGCGACTCCGCGGCAGGACGTAAACAACACCACTGAAGATTTCCCTCGACGAAGCTTCTGAAGTTCCATGGCTGAAGAGATCATCATTATTGGCGGAGGTCTTGCCGGGCTGGCAGCGGGTGTGATGCTGGCGGATTCGGGCCGGCGCGTGCGGCTGCTTGAGCAAAAGCCCTATCTTGGCGGGCGCGCGCGCTCGTTTCGTGATGCCGCCACCGGCTCCGTCGTTGACAACGGACAGCACCTCCTGATGGGCTGCTACCACTCGACTTTGCAGTTTCTTCACGCCATCGGAACCTCCGAAACCGTCACGTTTGAACCCCGCCTCAAAGTCAATTTTCTGGGCCCGCACAGTAAGGTCACCGAACTTCACTGCCCTCTTTTGCCTGCGCCGTGGCACCTGCTGGCCGGCGTCGTTCGGTCAAACAGCTTTTCGCTCTTTCAAAAGATAGACGTCATTCGATTGGGCAGGGCATTGCGCGCTGCCGGCAACAGGGACGGCGGTTCGCGCAAGGTCGACCGCCTCACGGTCGACGAATGGCTCTACGACCTGGGCCAGTCCGAAAGCCTGCGCCGCAACTTCTGGGACCTCTTCTGCATTGCCGCGATGAACGAGGACCCGCGAATCGCCTCGAGCCTTTTGTTCGAGCGCGTCCTGCGCCTGGCGTTCTTTACTTCGCCGGCGGACTCGCGGCTGGGCATTCCCCGCAAGGGCCTGAGCGAGTGTTACACCGATGCGGCGGCCAAAGTGATCACGGGCAAGGGAGGCCGGGTTGAACTGCGGCAGGACGTGAGAGCGCTGCTGATCTCGGAGGGCATCTGCCGGGGCGTCCGGCTGGCCGACGGCACGACGATCGAGGGAAAGACCGTCCTGAGCGCCGTACCCTGGCACGTTCTGCCCGCATTGCTTCCGCCGGACATCGCCAACCTTCCGAGGTTCTTCGCGCGGGTTCGCAGGCTGGCTCCTGCGCCCATTATTTCGATCTATCTCTGGTTTGACCGACCGGTGACCGATCTCGAGTTTGTGGGCCTGCGTGGCACAACAATCCAGTGGCTTTTCAACAAGGGCAAGATTCTGGGAACCGGTGAGAATTACGTGTCGCTGGTTCTGAGCGGCGCGCACGACCACGTGGCGCGATCCAAGGAGGACCTGCTCGACATGGCGCTGCGGGAACTCCGGGGTTTGCTGCCGGGGATGCGGGATGCAAGGCTGACGCATTCCCTGGTGATCAAGGAACGCCTTGCCACTTTCTCTCCCCGTGTGGGCTCGGGTGCCTTGCGCCTTCCGGCTGTGACGCCGGTGCGTGGACTCTATCTTGCCGGCGACTGGACGGCCACCGGCCTGCCCGCAACCATCGAAGGCGCTGTTCGCAGCGGTTACACCGCCGCCGACTTTATCCTGCGCGCAAGCTGATCCTTACGCCTGGCCGGCAACCGCGGCCCGGCGCCTTTCATAGAGCGGAAACTCCTGCGTCAGCGCTTCGACTTCCTTTCGGATGCGCGCCAGCAGGGCTTCATTTTCCAGGTCGCTCAGCACCTCGGCAATCCAGCCGCCGATCTTGCGCATCTCGGATTCCTTCATGCCGCGCGTCGTAACGGCGGGCGTTCCCACGCGGATGCCGCTGGCCACCATGGGCGGGTTGGGATCAAACGGGATGGCATTCTTGTTGACGGTGATGCCGGCGCGCTCGAGGGCCTTTTCCGCCTGCTTGCCGGTCACGTTCTTTGAGAAGACATCCACCAGCATCAGGTGATTGTCCGTGCCGCCGGAAACGATGCGAAAGCCCTTGGAAGCGATGGCTTCGCACAGCGCGGCGGCGTTGGCAACAATCTGCTTCTGATACTCCTGGAACGCAGGCTGAAGCGCTTCGTGGAAGCAGACCGCCTTGGCGGCGATCACGTGCATCAGCGGCCCTCCCTGGATGCCGGGGAAGACGATCTTGTCCAGCGCCTTGGCAAACTGCGCTTTGCAGAAGGTGGCTCCGCCGCGCGGCCCGCGCAGGGTCTTGTGGGTCGTGGTGGTGACAAAGTCGGCGTGCGGGAACGGGCTGGGATGCAGCCCGGCCGCGATAAGCCCGGCGATATGCGCCATATCGACCATCAGCAGAGCGCCGCTCTTCCGGGCGATCTCGCCAAAGCGGGCGAAATCGATGACCCTGGGATAGGCGCTGGCGCCGGCCACGATCAGCTTGGGCTTGTGCTCCATGGCCAGCTTTTCAAGCTCGTCGTAGTCGATAGTCTCCGTCTCTTTGTTCACGCCGTAGGAAACAATGTTGTACATCTTGCCGGAGAAGTTCAGCGGGTGGCCGTGGGTCAGGTGGCCGCCGTGGGCCAGGCTCATGCCCAGCAGCGTGTCGCCCGGATTGAGCACCGTCATGTAAACCGCCTGGTTGGCTTGGGCGCCCGAATGCGGCTGGACGTTGACGTGCTCGGCGCCGAACAGCTTTTTGGCGCGCTCGATGGCCAGCGACTCGGCGACGTCCACAAATTCACAGCCGCCGTAGTAGCGCTTGCCCGGCAGGCCTTCGGCGTACTTGTTGGTCATCACCGACCCGAGCGCCTCAAGCACCGCCTCGCTCACAAAGTTCTCTGAGGCGATCAGTTCCAGCGTTCCGGCCTGACGCTCCACCTCGTGGTCAATGGCCTGCGCGATGTCGGGGTCAACTTCACTGAGGTTGCGAGTGTGGTCAATCTGAGCCATTCTGTTTTTCTCCAGTGTTTTGATCTTCAGGGACGGCAGGGCTGCCTTCAGCCTTTTGCGCGGGTGACGGCTGCCCTCTGCAAGTCTTGCGCCCGGCAATCCTTGAACAAGTATTCTAGCGGAGCGGGGTGGCCTTGGCAATCATTTGGGCTCCCAGCGTCCGCAGGCTGAAGCAGGAGAGGATCTTCCGAGGGCCCTGGCGGAATGGACGGGCCGTTCGTTCGGCTCGCGGCCAATGGCAGGCTACAGGAGCTTCACAGCAGGAGGTTTGAAAAGGGCAGAGAAGCCAGGGTTCGGATTAAATGTAGGCCAGCAATGTGTCTTTTAGGGTTCGAATGGCTTTTCCGCTTTGTTTCCGGTTTGTTTTTTGGCAATGCTTTATTTTCAACAACATGGCCCGCTTTGTTTTTCGGTTTGTTTTCGCTTTGTTTTTTCGGTGTTTCTATTGTTTTCAACAAGATGGCCAGCTTTGTTTTCGCTTTGTTTCCGGTTTGTTTTTTCGGCTCATCCTTTGTTTTCAATAGTTCTCCCGCTTTGTTTTTCAAAAATCGAATTTTCCGCGCGTCCCGATTTTTCACTTTTCGAGCATTAACGTAATTTCATGCAACAACTTAGCACGTTTCTGGCGCTCTGTGACCCTTTTTCGCATCTCCGGCATGTAGCCTGTTTTTTAAAAAATGCGGGCCGTCTGTTTTCCTCTCAGTCCCGCGCAAGGCCCACCTGCGGCGAGCCAATGGAAAGACTAGCATAATAGCGTAGTCTTGTCAATGAAATTCTGCGTCGCTCGGCGCCAGCACCGCGCTTTCTGCGCCATCCGCCCTTCAATATTCAAGTGGTAGCCACGGCATCGTCTTCAATGCCGTGGGTTCGTCGGTTATGGTCTGTAAAAGGCCCAGGGCACAAAACCGGTGCCGTGGCTCGCCTTCCGCATGCTACCAACTGCTGAAGGGCGTTCCTTCCAGGGACTTCGCATTGGACCCGCTGTGGACGTTGACGACGCCCACGAAGGTTTCCTCCGGGCTGATCTGGACCTGCTGGATGACCGGCTGCCTGGTTTTGTTGGAGCCAGTTAAGGGATCGATGGGCAGGCCTCCCGAGAAATAGCCAGCCTTCACCAGCGCCTCTAAGGATTCGGGCGGCTTGTGGTTGTCGAGCGTGTACCGGTTGATCATCTCGCGCAGG
>JARRJI010000150.1:0-14575 GCA_037379595.1 Acidobacteriota bacterium
ATTGGGACTTCGACAACGATGGTTACCCTGACCTCAACATTGCCAATGGATTTATCTCGGGTCCCCATCCTCGAAATCTCGAAAGTGTTTGTTGGCGCCAGGTCGTCGCCCTGTCTCCGGCAAAGGGAGGCCGGTCGCCGGAATATGAACTGGGCTGGGACGCCATCAATGAGTTGATCCGGTCTGACGGCACCTGGGCGGGTTACCAAAGGAATGTCTTCTACGTGAACAACCACGACGGAACGTTTGCAGAAGCGGCGGCCGCGGTCGGACTCGATTTCCAGGATGACAGCCGTGCTTTTGCACTTGTCGATTTCGATCACGACGGGCGGCTGGAAGTCTTTCTGAAGAACCGCACCGGGCCGCAGCTTCGCATCCTGCGCAACGTCGCGGAGGGGATTGGCGAGACCATAGCCTTCCGCCTGCGCGGGACCAGGAGCAACCGCGACGCGGTGGGTGCGTGGATCACCGTGGAGTCCGGGGGCGTCCGCCAGTCGAATTTCCTGCAGGCTGGGTCGGGTTTTTGTTCGCAGCACAGCAAAGAGATGTTTTTTGGCCTGGGCCGTTCTCCAGGTCCGGTACGCGCCACGATTCGCTGGCCCAGCGGCCTGGTCCATACCTACGAGAACCTGCCGGTCAACCATCGCGTGGAGATTGTGGAAGGTTCAGAGAGCTTCCATGCCAAGCCGTTTGCAAAGGCTGCTCCTCACCCGCCGACTCCCGGCAGATCGCCGCGGAAAACTTCTCTTCCCACAGTTTTCGGCACGTGGCTGATTGCGCCGCTCGACGCGCCGGATTTCTCGTTGCCTGATCTGGCGGGCCGCCTGCGCACGCTGTCGGGTTCCAAAGGAACTTCTGTGCTGCTGAACTTCTGGGCGACGTCGTCAGAAGCATCCTTGAAGTCGCTCATCAAATTCGAAAAGAGGCTGGGCCATGCCCGGCCGTCCGGTTTGCAGATCCTTGCGATCAGCACGGACCCGCCAGCCGCCGAATCAAAGGTGCGAGCCTTGGCGCGCGACCAGCGGTTCTCCTTTCCCGTGCTCCTTGGCTCGGAGGAAGTGGCGGCGACCTACAACCTGCTGTTCCGCTACTTGTTTGACCGCCACAAGGACCTTCCTATTCCTGCTTCGTTCCTGATTGACGGTGAAGGCCGAATTGCAAAGGTGTACCAGGGACCGGCAGAGATCGAGCGCGTACTGAAGGATGCCACCAGCATCCCGAATACGGCGAAGGATCGCCAGCAGCGCGCGCTGCCATTTGCGGGCTCGACCCACGGCACGTTTTCACGCAACTACTTCACCTATGGTCTCGTGTTTGCCCAGCACGGATACGCCGAAGCTGCGGAAACCGCGTTCAAACGAGCCATCCGCCAGGACCCGCAATCCGCTGATGCGTATTACGACCTTGGAACACTCTATATGCAAAAGGAGCAGTGGGATCTGGCTGAAGAAGTGCTGCAGAAGGCGGTTCAACTGAAGCCGGGTGACCTGATGGGCTTTAACAACCTGGGTATCATCGCCGCGCGGCAGGGAAAGCCGATGGAAGCCGAGCGCTATTTCAAGCAGGTTCTGAAGACAGACCCGGGCAATACCCTGGCCATCAGCAATCTCGCCGATCTTTACCGAAGCCAGCACAGGGTCCAGGACGCGCAACGAATTCTCGATGCGGCCCTGAAACGGCAGCCTGACAATCCCACATTGAATTACAAGCTGGGGATGATTTTTGCGGGGCTGGGCCGCAACAACCAGGCACGGACATACCTTGAACGAGCCGTTCGGCTGCAACCCGACAACGCCGAGGCTCTCGACAACCTGGGTGTCGTTTACGCTCTGACCGGCCAGCTTGCGCAGGCTGCCAAGACTTTTTCTGAGTGCATCCAGAGAGCTCCCAGGTTTGACCAGGCTTATCTGAACCTCGCGCGAGTGGACGTCAGCCTGGGCAAGCGTGCGGAAGCGGTGGAAGTGCTGAAAGCATTGTTGAAAGAGATTCCGGGCCATCCGTTAGCGCAACGGTATTTGCAGCAACTTCAGCGTTAGCGTTACGCTGAAAAGCGCGGTTCGTTTGTTCATGCTCCTTCTGAGAAAATTGACCTGGGAACTGAAGATATGGGGTGTCCCTTCAATGTATTCTGCAAAGAGCGCTCATCAAGAAGGCCTGGATGTTCTTCGGCCTCGCCGGTCCGGGGTTTGGAAGATTGCTCTGGCGTTATGGTTAATGTTTTCGGTCTGCCTTTTCGCGAGACAACCAGGCGGCGCAGTTAAAGGCACCGTAAAGACTGACGCGGGAGTGGCCATTGCTCACGCCAGGGTGATCGCTAAGGGTTCGAACGGACAGGTGGTCACTTTCGTCCTGACCGATGACCAGGGGCGGTTCCGTTTCCCTCCTCTTCAGCCCGGAGTTTACAGCGTGGAAGTTGAGTCCGCCGGAAGCTGGAATATCGGTGCGAAGACCGTGGAAGTACGGGACGGGGAAACGGTCGAATTGAATTTCATTGGACGTCCTTCCCACGCGGGACAGGCAGGCAAGCCCGATCTGCTTGGTCCCGTGACCTTTTACAACAATTCCGACTTCAAGCAAGGGAAGCTTGAAAATCCATCAGGCGGAGGTGGGTACAGCAATGGGGCTTCCGCGCAGGCCAGCCAGATGCTCAAGCAGTATCTTGCCCCTCGCGAATCATCAACCTCTGCACCTGGCACTGGAGCGAATAGGAAACTCGGTGTTGCCATTGACGCGCGTGAAGCAGAATTTGAAAGGACGGGGTCGAAATTGCTGGCGGAGAAGGATTACACGCAAGCCATCCAGGTCTTCGAGAAGGCGACCGCTCTTTACCCGCGCTCGGAGCGCTTGCAGATGGGGCTCGGCCTCTCGCTTTATGGAGCTGGAAAATACAAGGCAGCCGTCGTCGCGCTCGGTGACGCCGCCCGCCTCGCTCCCGACGACCCTGCACCGATTGTCATGCTTTCGGAGGCCTCGCAGTTTACGCCGGATCCAGCCGCAACCGGTCTGCTCAAGCGTTTTTCGGAGCTTCACCCAAAAAGCGCGGAAGGCCATTACGCTTACGGACTTTCTTTGTGGAGGGATTTCCGCTCACACCACAGTTCAGAAACTCTCGCAAGCGCACAAGCCGAATTTGAAAAAGCTGTCGCGCTGGACCCCAACGATGCAGCAGCGCACCTGCAACTGGGCATGATTTATGACGAGCAAAAGGCGATGGATCGCGCGACCGGCGAATACCTGGCGGCCACCCGTGCGAACCCCAACCTGGCTGCCGCCCATTACCGCCTCGCTCAAGAATACGAGCGTCTGGGAGAGAAGGACAAAGCCGCGGCCGAACTTGCACTGTATGAAAAATTGCGCGGACGCGCTTCCCCTTAAAACAAGAACATTGAGCTACGTGGAGTCTCCGTAGTCGGCTCCGTTCAGAAAGTCAACCGTGTCCACATTATTGTCGATGCCGTCGATCACGTAGTTGTCCCGGTCGGGGTGCAGCAGCGCAGACTGTGTCGAGCGGTGCTCCGAAGGTTTCCCGTTGCGAGCCACCTTCAAACCCATCTGAGCAAGCAACGATTTCATATCCACAGGACTGCTCGACTCAGTATTGCGAGGCAGGAACGGCGAGACCGCCAGGGCCTCGCTGTGGTCTTCAAACCAGACCAGGAAAGACGCTTGCTTGGCTCCTGCGAGCCGTTGCTGATCAATCCACGTCAGGAACGCTCCCATATCCGCGTCAATCAGAGAGCCCGTCGGATCCGGCTCCGGGTTCGCGTCTTTCCCGGAAAGAAGTTCGTTCATGGGCCGTTGCCGCTGGCGCGGCGCAAATCGCGCCAGGATCGTGAGCGGATGGGCACGCCGCCAAAGCTCACGCGCCGTCCACTGCACGAATGTGGTGCTGAAAATCTGAGTCCCCTGACCCTGGGTGAAGATGCTGGTTTCAAACCGGCCCAAGACTTCGTCCTGAGGCTTTCCACTCAGACCGATTTGTTCCGGCCGGATTTTGAAAAGCATGCTGGTCAACGCTTCCGGCCCGCCGATGCCCCCCTTGATAGCCTTCGTGATCTTCTTGAGGAGCGCAGTCCGCACTGGTTGCAGCGCACTATAGGAAATCGTGACGAGGGAAGAATTCGGGGGCGTATCTGCCGGACCTCCATCGATATACCAGTGGCCGAAAGGAACGGGATGCGCCGCCGCCCGGGCTGCGGCAGCGTCCAGCAGAGTGCGAAGTCCGTTCGATGGATTGACCCGCGTGAAGTAGGTGCCATAAGGCCGGAGCTTGCGAAAGAGCGGATATTTGTTCTCTTTCACTCCTTTTCCGATCACGGCGATTCCGAGCCTCGGCGCTGGCAAGTGCTCAGGAGGTATAGAGGCGTCCACTTCTTCTACGAACTTCTCTGCGGCCGCGCGAAATGCGTCGATCTGGTGCGTAGCCCAAAGATAAGCAGACAGGTCCTGAGAAAAACTTCCGGGCGAATTGACCCAGTCAAATCGCTCGAGATGGGACGAAAGTTTCAGCTGATTGAAACTTGATACCAGCCGGCTCATTTGATCTTTGTTGAGCGAAGAAAGGTAAGAAAGCTGGTGATCAATTTCCCGCCGTTCAGCAGGGAATTTCCAGTCGTATTGTTCAATCTGCTGCAGGAGAAGGGGAACGAAGGACAGCGGAAGCTGCCGCAGCAGTTCGATGTGATCGACGGCCACCTTCCTGGCCTTCGGCGGATAGTCCTTGAATTGGCGAGCTTTGATCTGGGAAGGAAGCATGGCCTCTACGTAACCTCCCTCAGCGGCTGGCCCGATCCTATCGTTGGCGTAAAGCCCAACAGGGCTCCCACCGTGGGTGTGAGATCAACCGGCTGCACCGGCCGGTCCACCACTGTGTTCTGACGAATTCCCGGACCCAGAGCCATCAGCCACGTTGTGCGCGAAAGCGCGTCGCCGGTCCGATGGTGTTGAAAGCCATTTCCACCTGCGTCCATGTCTGAGTCACGGCCAAAATCCGGAAGGATAAACATGGTGGTCTTGCCGGAGTATTCAGGCTGGCTTTGAATCTCTCGCCAGATCTGCCCGCAAAGGCGATCCGTGCGCTGGATTCCATCGACATACAAGGAATAAGAGCCTGAGTGCGCAACATCCATGTCATGCAGGGTGATCCACAGCAGGCTCGGCGCGAATTGCCGCATCACCTGGCGCGCAACATAAACGGAGAGTTCATCCGCGCTGGAGAGGGTCATGGCGTGCGCAACAAAATCGTTTACCGAGAGCTTCAGCAAATCTGAAAAACGACGCAGACCCATCTTGTTGCCTCGGACCGCCGGCACCAGAAGAGGCGTTTCATAGTTGTCAACCAGGAGGTGAGTGTATCGCGCGTCCTTAGTCGAGGAGAGTGCTTCCTTCAGCAGGAGCTTGGGAAGAATGACGTTGGCGGCGTATTCAGGACCAAAGGAACGGGCGTTGCTGCCGCCAATCCGGTTGAAGCCGTTGGCAGGCGCAACCACCCAGGCATCAGAAAAGGGGCGTTTCAAGTCCTTGCGGAAATATTCAAAAACGGTCGGGTGATCCGGAGGAACCGCAGCAAAATTGTCAAAGGTTTCATAGACTCCTGTCGCCAGGCTTGCCGTCGCCACATAGTGGCCGAGAATACCTCGGTTGATGACCCGCGTGAAAAACGTGGCTTGCGGGATCAGTTCCTTCAGGAGATGCGGGATGTTCTCCTGTCCGCCCGGCATGAAGGTCTCTTCATCACGGCAGCCTCCGCCGAAGGTCACAACAACAACTTTCCGTTTGAGCGGGTGCGGCGAAGCAAACGCCCTCTCTGGCGCGAGCCCCAGCAACGTTCCCGCCGCCGTCGCACCCGTCATCAGCCGCAGAAATTCCCGCCGGTTGCAGGAAACAGCTTCACTGACTTCTCGAGGGCTTAGATGCCTTGCCCCTGCCCCCAGGGATGAACGCATAGATTTACGTGCCCCTTTTCTAAGGAGGCGACTGGCGACCGCCCAGCCGCAGAGACCAGCCTCCCGATCAATCACCGCGCGTGATGGAATTTCTCAGCGTGCGGCGGTACCGTGCTTTTGGCCTGCTGCCACGCCGCCCTGTTGAGGCGACGGAGCAGCCTGGCTCCCCCCTTGCACGGAATAAACAAACTGCCGAATCTGCTGGCGCTGTTGGTCGTCCTCGGCCAAATGCCGCGTGTAGAGCTTCTGGTGAACCGCGAACTCCTTCTGCGCCAGGTCCATTTTCCCCAGATGAACGTACGCCTGCCCCAGGCGGTAGTATGCATCGCTAAGGTTGGAATTCAGATGGAGCGCCCGCTGGTATTCGGGAACGGCCATGGCATACTGGCGTTCCTGGGAATAGAGGTTGCCAAGTTGAAGGTGCGCGTCGGCATACGAAGGGTCAAGCTGCACAGCCTTCTTGAGCAGAGACTCGACCTGGGCAAGGTCAGCGCCGGAGTTTTCCATCTCCTTGCCCTTCCACAGGCCCATGGCATAATAATAGGCTGCCTGCGGATCGAGCGGCCGGAGCTCTTCAAACCGCCGAAACCTCGCAATCACCTCGCTGGCCTGGCCGGGAGCATGCTTGTAGGCTTTGCTCAGAAAATAGTAGGTATGAGGGTCCTCAGGAGCGAGATCGGTCGCCCTCACCAGAACCTTCACTCCATGCCAGTAATAAGCCATTCCCAGCCCGACTGCAAGAGGCGCTGAATTCGGATATCGCTGGACTCCTTTTGAGAAGACTACAACCGCGGCGTTCCAGGTGTGATGGAGGAGGAACTCGCTGCCCCAATCAAAGAAATTCGATTCAGTGGGGTCCATCTGAACAGCGCGTTGATACTCATTGGCGGCGGCCACATAGTTGCCGCTCTTTTCCTCAACCTCGCCGAGCAGGTTGTGGAACTCGGCTGCGTCTTTCTGTTTCAGCAATGCCTGCAGCTCGCGCCGCGCCGCAGCGAACTGTCCGGTTTTCTCATAGGCGAGCGCCAGGTCGTAGCCGTTTCCGTAGGAATCGGGTTTGGCGCGCTGGGCGTTTTCCAGGTAAGGGATGGCTTCAGCGATCTTCCCCCCCTGCACGCAAAATTCCCCGAAGTCATGGTTGGCTTCGTAGTCCCCGGGCGAGATTGCAACCGCCTTCTTAAACTGCACCTCGGCCTCATGCTTTTTTCCAAGCCGAGCCAGATTCACTGCCAGGTTGGCTCGGGCGGCGGCGTAGTTGGGCTTAAGAAGGACGGCCTTTTCAAAGTGCGGATTGGCTTCCTGATATTTCGATTCGGCTGCGTAAGCCAGGCCCAGCAACTCGTGAACCTCAAAGCTCGAGGGGACCTGTCTGGCCATGCTTTCGAGTCCCCTCACGGCCTTCCTGTATTGCCCGGAATTGAAATGCTGGACAGCGGTTTGGAACTCATGCGTCAACGCGTCCGCGTCCTGATCAGCCTGCGCAGGCCGCGCCGCCAGCGTCAGCAGACAACACACCGAAATCAAAAAGGCAGCCATGAACCAGCGCGATTTTGACATGATGTCTTATCTTAGCACCGGCATGCGGCAGCAGTATCTGGGAAATAAGGTCTTCTGCGGATTGGATTTGAACGCTGCTTGTTGACCCCGGCCATTTCCTGCCGCCCCGGCCGGGCAAATTTAACGGCAGGGGCGCACGGCTGTGCGCCCCCGCCGAATGACCTAGAAGTAGAGTTTCAAGGCAAACTGGATCTGGCGTGGATCATTGAATGGGAAGCGTGTTGATCCAATCTTGCCGAAGTTGGAATTCAAGAAGTTTGTAGAGCCGGATATGGCAACCACACCGTTGCCGCCGAAGCCCGGAGCGTTAAACGTTGGATGGTTCAGAATGTTGAAGAATTCGCTCCGGAATTGGAGATGGAATCTATCCGAGATGCGGAAGTTCTTGAACAGGGAGAAATCAAACGTGCCGATGCCCGGCCCGGAAGTCTGCCCCCTTTCTCCGCCCAATAGCCCGAAGCCCGATAACCCAGGAATACAACCCGGGATCGTCGTGCCTGACACGCAAGGCTGAGTGAAAGCGGCGGCATTCAAGAAATTGTCAGGCGCTCCTGAACCGTGCCGATTCACCCCTGGCACAATGTAAGCTTCGCAACCGGTTCCGGATGTGGTCCCGTTTGCACAACCGATATTGAGGGGTTGACCGCCCTCGATCGTGGTAATCCACTGCATGCTCCAGCCACCGACCATTTGGTTGACAACTCCAGTGCTGCCCGACAGGAAACGTTGCCCATGGCCAAACGGAAGCTGGTAGCCGCCGCTGAAATGGAACACATTTCTGATGTCGAAGTTGCAGTCGGTGTAGTCACCCTGAATCCCGAAGCCGGGGAGCCAGGGCGCGCGATAGCCGACGGCCCCTCCATTGAGCAAGTCAGCGGCATCGCTGCGACATCTTGAATAAGTGTAGGCCGCCAGGAAAGTGAGACCGCTGGCGAAGCGCTGCTGGAGACTTGTCTGGAGAGCGTTGTAATAGCTATTGCCCTGGGTGGTTTGATAACTTTGGCCCTGGCTGAAGTCAGGGAACGGGATATAGAGCCCGACGCCAGGGGAGGATGTGGCGTGAGTGTTGGTGCCCACCGGCAGGATCTGCGTGACCTGGTTGGACCCGACGCCTACTTGCAGGTGCCTCACTTCGTTCCCCACATAACCCAGGGTCAGGGTCATGTTAGGAGTAAAGGCATATTCGAACATCATGTTGTAGCCCAGTGTATAGGGCGTCTTGTAGTTGTACTCCAGGCCCTGGAGCGAGAGACCTCCGGCCTGCACGAGCGCAGGATCGATGGGCGTGCAATCGAATCCCGACTCAAACATAAAGGCATTGTTGCAGGGTGTCCCCGCAAGGGTCGGGTACGCTGCTCCATCGATCGACTGTGCGCCGCTTGGAGCCCCGAAGTTGAAACTGAACTGGAAGGGATAGTTTTCGCCGATGTTCGGCCCATAACCCTGGTTCTCAAACGAGTTGTAGAAGAGGCCGAAACCACCCCGCGCGACGAGTTTGTTGGTCGCATGGTAAGCGAAGCCGACTCGAGGGGCGAAGTTGGTCTTTTGGACGTTGATCAACCCCGGATTGTTGCTCGAAACGATTTTGATACCGTCCTGAGCGGTCAGTTGCAGGAAGCTCGGTGAGAGCCCCTTGTTCCGGTTGGTGGGGATCAGGAATTCGGCCGAGCCCGGAGCCGCGGGAACAAAGTTTGCCTGGGCGCCATAGTGCTCAAAGATCGGGCCGAAATATTCCCATCGCAGACCGAGGTTCAGGGTCAGCTTGGGACTGAACTTCCAATCGTCGTTGAAATAGGTGCCGTAATAATTCTTCCCGTTGTCGGTATAACCAATGTTTGACGAGTAGATCTGATTTGCACCGCCGACGTTGGGGACCACAGTGCTGCTGTTGACAGTCGGGCAGCCGCTGGGTGTCCCTCCCGGGGTCGGGCCCGGGCAAGGAAGAAGCACAAACTGAGCGGCGCCGGTGTTGCCACTTGGACCGTTCGGGATACCCGTATAGGTTCCGTCGTAGTTGAATTGTCCGTGCGACCAGGAAGGCTGAAGGGTTGAGAACTTGATGTGCTGGTATTCGAAGCCCATCTTAAAGGTGTGCTTGCCGTAGATCTTGGTCAGGTTATCCGTGACCTGGGTCGTCTGGCTGATTTCATCCGACGGCAGGAAGGCATTGCTTCCGAGTGTGGCCAGCCCGCTGATTCCGAAGGCCGGGATGCCGCCGTTTTCCGGCACCTGGGGAATCGAAGAGGAGATTCCGTACTTCGCCGGAAGCCCGAGTTCGTTGCCCACGGGGCCAAAGCGCGTGGCATGGAGACGGCTTTCACCCACACGAGCTTCGTTGACGGTGGTGGGAGAAAAGATATGCGTATAACTGAACGCCGCCAGAATCGAAAGCGCATTCTGGTCGCCCTGCTGGAACGCTCCGCCGTCGGCAATTCCGGCGAACGGACCGGGAATAAATTGCGGATCCTTCACGTAACTGAAGGTTCCGAACATCTGGTCGCTCTGGCTCAGGTCGTAGTCAACGCGAGTGTCAAAAGCGTTGCGGTTTTCACTGAGAACCGGATTGGACGCGTAGTTCTGGAAAGGAGTTGCCCCGTTCGGAGCAGGGTAAAGGTTCAGGAGCTTGATCGCATTCTGATCAAGCCGGCCGGCAGGAAGCTGGTTGAGCTGGCAATTTGAAACGCTCGGACAGGCATTCATGAAATTACTCATGCCCGCGATGCTGCCCCCCGAATAAAACGGGTCTCGCACATAGCCGTCCGACGTCGCGGTCAGTCCCGTCACCGGATCCACCTGGCCTGCGGTTACGGAACGAGTCGTCGCAGGATCAAGAATCGTTCCGGCGGGAAACTCCCGGCCCAGCGCGTCGGTCTCCGGGGCACTGCCTGCTTGATTGACAATGAGGTCAGAGAAATTCGTATACCCACTGCCCCGCTCAAGCGCGGTCGGGACCGAACTGGTGAACACACTTCCTTGCCGCCTGCGCAAGGCCTCGTAGTCGCCAAAGAAGAACAGCTTATTCCTCTTGATCGGCCCGCCGATTGTGGCTCCAAACTGGTTCTGCCGGAATTCGCCTTTTTTCAGGCCACCGGCGTTCTCAAAGAAGTCAGCGGCGTCAAACTTGTCGTTGCGGAGAAATTCCCACACGTCGCCGTGGAACTGGTTCGTCCCTGACTTGATGGTGGCGTTCAGGATCGCGCCGCCCGCCCGGCCGTACTGCGCGCTGTAGTTCGAGGTTTGGACCTTGAACTCTGCAATCGCATCGACGGGGGGAAGAACGTTATAGTTGGTTCCGTTCAGGAAGTCCACGTTGTCCGAATTGTTGTCAATACCGTCCAGGAGGTAGTTGTTCTGGGCCGGCCGCATCCCGTTGGCAGAAAACGCCCCGCTCGCAGCGTTGCCGCGCGTGTCGGCTTGCGGAGTGTTGACGCCGGCGACGAGCTGGGCGAGGAAAGTGAAGTTGCGCCCATTGAGCGGCAGGTTGTTAACGTTCCGTCCCGTAACAACATTACCCAGGGAGGCATTCTGCGTTTGGAGGGCCGGCGGAGCCGTGGTCACTGTTATGGCCTGCGTGACCGCACCGGGATGAAGTGTCAGGTTCACGACCAATTGCTGGTCAATATTGAGGGTGAGGTGAGTCTGGACCGCCTTTGCGAATCCCGGAGATTCCACACTCACGCTATAGGTCCCAATCCTGACCGGCGTAAAAGTGTAAGTGCCTGCTCCACTTGTCTTTGCCGTCATCTGGAAACCCGTACCCTCATTGGTCAGGGTAACTGTGGCGTTGGGGACGACCGCTCCGGATTGGTCCTTGATTGTCCCGAGAACCGTGCCCGTATCAACCTGGGCGCGAAGATTTGAACTGCCCAAAGCAACTGCCATTACGGCAAGCGCTATCATTACAAAAACACGTAGGGAAAAACCGCCCCTCTTCATTCCTTCTCCTCCTGCCTCTTTTGGGCGCGCGAACGCACCGCCGAGCATTTACTGAAGCCTGGTTAAAGATTTGGCCTGGCTAGCGTTGTTGATTTCGGTAACGACTCCCCGTTTCAGCTCTCTCTCAGCCGCATGGAAGTCATGCCCAATTGCAGTAAAAGTCACGGGGGAGACCCGATCAGCCTTCAACTGCGTCGCCGACCTGCAACTCTCCGTTTCCGACGACCCTTAGTCACTGTAATGACCCGACGAATACTCCATGAGCACCAAACGCTTAAGTGAATATCATGTACGAAGGACCGTGTCAACCGTTTTTTGCTGCCCATCTACTAAAAAAACGGAAAGGGGCTCGTACTTTCATATTAGAGAAATCAAAATGCGAAAGCGCCGACAAGGAGGATGGTGTCAGGCATTAAGATACAAATTGCCCGATCTAAGGCGTGGAACCCGCGGCAAACAGCCGCGATAGGGTAACGGCCCACGTCGGCGAGGGCCAGTGCAACCTGAAGGATCTGCCCACGGGCCTGCACAGGAAGATTATCGGTGGGTTGTTTACTCAAATTCTGTGACTGGGCGGCTGAAAGCGCTTGCTCAATCCGGTGGACGTCAAGCGCTCCGCGGGGCCCATTTTGCGTAAACATCTTCAGCGTTTCCCGCGCCTTATCGATCTGCCCGGTTTCGTAGTAGAGCACGCCGAGCGCCGAGTAGCCAGCCGGCCACTCCGGCAGTAGGTCCACCGACTTTTTCAGGAACTGTTCAGCCTGCTGCGGCTTGCCCTGCACTGCCGAAAGTATCCCCATGCCCCAGAACAGTCCACCGGAGTTCGGGACACGAGAGAGGCCTTGGTCAAGCGCGGCTCGGGCACCGTCCAGGTCCCCGGAACGCAGATATGTCAGCGCCAGAGAAAGATAGGCACGGGCCATGTCGGGGTTTTCTGCAATCACCTGCCGGAAGAGGCTTATCGCAGGCTGGCTCTGGCCAAGATGAGCATAAATATCACCAAGCAAGAAAGCAAAGCTTGTCTGCTTCTGCGCAGCCGGAGAGACGTGCTTCATCGCCTGGAGGGCGGCCGGATAGTCGCGGGCGCGGAAGTAGGCGTCGGCGAGGTCGTACCAGGCGTCATCCGAATCAGGAACTGACTTGAGAGCTTGTTTGAAATGAATGATGGCGTCGGCGTAGAGATGATAGCGTGCAAGCAGAACCCCCACCCCAACCTCCGTCCGGAAATCACCCTGGCTGACCTGGCCGAGCTGGGCGATGACTTTCTTAGCGTCATCGGTCCGGCCGAGTTTCAAATAGTCCTGCGCCAGCATGTAGAGGTAGTCCGGCCGATCCGGATGGAGCTTGACCTCTTTCTGCAACTGCTCGACGTCAAATTGAGTCTGCTGCTGGGGTCGGAGTCCGGCGCGCCCGTCCAGGTAATCAAAGAGGTGCTGATAGGGGTAGGGGCCCGGTTGCGGGTTCTTGGAAAGCGTCTGAAAGACCTTCAAATCCTGGTCTGCAGCGGCCAGTTGGTGAAGGTTCCGTTCAGCCATGGCCAGCTTGTAATAAACCGGGGCGGGGCGGGGATCGAGCTTGACGCACTTGCGCAGCAACGGAATGGCCTGCGCAAACTCCTTCTGGTGCATCAGAACCCCCGCCAGTTCAAGGAGGGCATCGTTGTAGTCAGGCTTGGCCTCAAGAGCCTGCTTCAGCCATTTCTCAGCCTGAAGGTAATGCCCCTGGCGGCTGGCGATGTATCCCATGCTGTAAAGGCACGCAGCGTTCTTAGGATCATCCTTCAAACCCATTTCAAGGTATTTCTTGGCTTCGTCGTACCGGCCGAGGTGCCGGTAGCAGAGAGCCATGAAAGCGTAGGACCGAGCCCTCGGGTCAAGCTTAATGAGCGTCTGGAATTCCTGGATGGCCTTATCGATTTTCCCCGCGATGAAGTAGCATTCACCCAGGGCGGCATGAAGGTCCGGACTGCGGGGAGAGATCTTCAGCCCCTCCTGGAGCAGTGGAATCGAGTCCTCATAATAAGATTGCTTCATGCTGAGGCGCGCCATGAGAAAGATGACATCGACGTTTCGAGGCGCCAGTTTGTGGGCCTTGACCAGCAGTTCGAGCGCTTGCAAGGCCTTCCGGTCGTCGGCCTTCACCCGCGCCAGCATATAAAGCGCTGCCGCTGAATCCGGTTGCAGGTTGAGCGCCCGGTTCAGGACTTGGTCCGCCTCGGTCAAATCACCGCTATTCAGATACGCCTGGCCCAGATTGTAAAGAATCGCGAAGGTGTTCGGCTGGAGCGCGTCCGCGAGTTCGAGTTCACGCTCGCCTGCCACGTACTGCTTGTTCGAAGCCAGCAGAACGCCCAGCGTGAAATGGAGCCGGACATCGTTCTTGTTAAGATTCGAAAGGCGCCTGGCAGTCTCAAGTCCTTGCTGAGTTTCGCCGGCCTGGAGATAAGCCTGGACAAGATTGAAAAGAGAAGTGGAATCCGCCGGATGAACGCGCTGAAAGCATGGAATCGCCTGCTTGGGATGGTGCTCGGCCAGCAAAACGACACCCAGGTTATAGTTGGCGTCCCGGTTCGCCGGGTCAAGGCGTAGCGACTCCCGGAACTCATTCTCCGCCTCACTGAGCTTCCGCTGAAGCAGATAGCTGTTGCCCAGGTTGTTCAGTATCTGGGTCGAGTGGGGCGCAATTTTCAGAGCTTTCTGGAAGGCCTCGATCGAGAGCGCATATTTGTTCTCCGCCTCATAGACGAGTCCCAGCAGATTGTATCCCGGAGCGCTGTGGGGATCGAGTTTGAGCCCCTCTTCCACCTTCTGCCGCGCCTGCTCGGGAGAACCCTTGCGAAGAAGCTGCGCAGCCTGGCGAATGAGAACCGTTGCCGGAGACTTGGAGTCGGCACGCCCTTCGATGCTTGTCGAAGCAGGACGGGACTGCGCCGCCACGCTCAACGGAGCGAGCGCAAGCACCATCACAACCACCAGGCGAATTCTCCAGCCACCCATGGGTGAAAGTTTACCTCAAAAACCGTCGCCCAGCCATTCCGCAAATTTGGATAAGCCACTTCCGCCGACACTAAATTGTGGTGGACTTCCAACTTCCGCGGAGGAGGTGAATCGGGCGGCGCTAATGCCCGCCTATAGCTG
>JARRJI010000151.1:0-8081 GCA_037379595.1 Acidobacteriota bacterium
CCCGGCGGCCCGCATCGAGGGTTCGGCGTTTATTATTTCCGCAAGGATTTCTCTCTCGCCAGCAAGCCCAGCCATTTTGTGATCCATGCCAGCGGCGACAACCGTTACCAGCTTTTCGTGAATGGCACGAGCGTTCTTGAAGGTCCTGCGCGGGGTGACCTTTTCCACTGGCGCTACGCAACGCTCGACATTGCCAGGTATCTGCGCCCGGGAAAGAATGTTCTCGCCGCCGTCGTCTGGAATTTTGCAGAGCTTGCGCCCATGAATCAGATGAGTAACGAGACGGGACTGCTAGTGCAGGGGGACACGGGTGAGGAATCGGCGGTGGACACGAACGCAAGCTGGAAAACGCTGGAAAGCCACGCCATCCAGCCGATCCCGATTAACCGCAAGAAAATTCCTTTCTACATGGTGGTCGGTCCCGGAGAGCGATGGGACGGCTCCAAGATCCCCTGGGGATGGCAGGACGTCGGCTTCGACGATTCGACCTGGAAGTCGGCGGCGACCCTGGTCCATGGCGGTCCGCGCGGCATCCGGGACAGCCACTCCCGATGGATGCTGGTGCCGCCGAATCTTCCGCTGATGGAAGCAAAGCTCCAGCGGTTGGTGAGCGTGAGACGCTCGGAAGGCGTGCAGGTCCCAAAGGGCTTTCTGCAGGGACATGCGCCGATGACAATCCCGGCCAACACAACGGCAACCGTGCTGCTCGATCAAACTTATGAGACAACGGCCTATCCCGAACTCGTGGTCAGCGGGGGGCGAGGTTCGGTGGTGACGCTCACCTATGCTGAAGCGCTATGGAAGGGTCGCGAAAAAGGCAACCGGGACGTCATCAAAGGGAAAAAGATACTGGGCCTGGAAGACCAGTTCCTGCCCGACGGCGGCAACCGGCAGATGTACCGGCCTCTGTTGTGGCGCACCTACCGCTACCTGCAGATAGCGGTTCGAACCGGCGCGAACCCTCTGACCATTAACGACCTGCGCGGAATCTTCACCGCCTATCCGTTCAAGATGCGCGCGAGCTTCGAGAGCAGCGATCCGGTTCTGCACAAAATGTGGCAGGTGGGCTGGCGAACCGCCCGGCTGTGCGCCCACACAACTTACATGGACTGCCCGTACTACGAGCGGTTGCAATACGCGGGCGACACGCGCATTCAGATCTTGATTTCGCTTTACATGACCGATGACGATCGCCTGCCGAAGAACGCAATCGAACTTCTGAATGATTCCCGTATGCCCGAAGGGCTGACGCAAAGCCGGTATCCATCTCACCTGCCGCAGATCATCCCGCCGTTTTCACTCTTTTGGATTGGAATGATGCATGACCTCTGGTGGTATCACGGCGACACCGCGTTCCTTCGCCAGTTCCTGCCAGGAGTCCGAGACGTGCTGGGCTGGTTTGATCACCGGCTCACTCCTTCCGGTCTGCTGGGGAGGCTCGAGTGGTGGAACTTCGTTGACTGGACTCCGCAGTTCAAAGATGGTGTGCCGCCGCAGGAAGCCGGCGGGCAATCCTCCATTCTCACCCTGCAGTTTGTCGCGGCGCTCCAAAACGCCGCCGATCTGGAATCGAGTTTCGGCAATAAGGCTTTCGCCGCCCGCGACCGCGCACTGGCGGAAAGGATCGCCCATGCGGTCTACGAGAAGTGCTGGGATTCGCAGCGCGGATTGCTGGCGGATACTCCCGAGCGAAAAGACTTCAGCCAGCACGCCAACATTCTGGGGGTCCTGACCAACGCAATCCCCGTTCAAGATCAGAAAAGCGTCATGCAGAAGGTTCTGACCGAGCCCGCGCTGGCCCAGTGCTCTTACTATTTCAGGTTCTACTTGTTCCGGGCCATGAAAAAGGCGGGGCTTGGCAACGACTATTTGAGCCAGCTCGGGCCATGGCGCCACATGCTGGACCTTGGGCTGACGACGTGGGCGGAAAAGCCTGAACCTACTCGCTCCGACTGCCACGCCTGGAGCGCTCATCCAAACTTTGATTTTCTGGACACGGTGGCCGGAATCGAACCCGCGGCGCCGGGATTCGGCAAGGTCCTGATCCAGCCGAACCTGGGGGCGTTGACGCATCTTGCCGCTACACTCCCTGTTCCGCAGGGAGAGATCACGGTGAAGTATGAGCACAGCAATGGCAAACTTACCGCTGACGTCACGCTGCCACCCGGAATGACGGGATCGTTCGTTTGGGGTGGACAGAAGCAGGCGCTTCATGGAGGGACGCAACAGTTGCAACTTCAGCAGCAATAGCTCCGTGAGCGCGTTGTGTTGCCGGATCTCGAGATGTCCAGCACACAAACAGCTGCGCGTCCGTCCGCTGCCGTCGACTGATCGTCCACGCTGTCGTTGATTTAATTCTCGGAAGGCCTGCTGGGAGGCCGCAATCAAGCTGTTACGAGCCCGTGCGAACCGTGACAGCCCTGGGGCCCTTGGGACCGTTTTCCACTTCGAACTCGACGTTCTGCCCCTCTTTTAACGTGTCAAAGTTAAGCCCCTGAAGGCTGCTACGGTGAAAGAAAATCTCTTTCCCTTCGGCCGAGCGGATAAACCCAAATCCCCGGTCACGAATAACACGCTTCACTGTTCCTTGCATAGGCACCTCTCATGCAGAGAGAAGGGCTGTCGGCCTCGTCATAGGTCGGGATTCGGCTGATCCGGCAGGGAAATCGGTCGGAGGGGGTTCCCTTCTTCGCATCGGCTTCAATGTAGCAACGCGCCAGCCGTTTGTCAAACCCCTTACCGGTAGGCTACGGTCCCCAGAAAGAGTAACTCCAACGCCTCACTCTGCACGGCACATGGCCGCGGTGTTTCCCCTGAAAAGCCGATCATTTATGGACAGGAAGGCCTTGCCTTTCTCACCGGCTGAGAGTGACAGGTGTAGCCATGTTGCACGCCCGCAGAGCACCACCGGATTCGGAATTCATCGGCCCGGATCGGTGGTACACTTTTCCTAACTCTTTCCGGAGGTAGTCAGATGTCACAGGAAAATCTCTCGAGACGGAAGTTTCTCCACGGCATTGCAGCAGGATCTACGGGCGTTGCGTTGGGATCGATTCCTTCTTCGAGCTCGGGTGCACCGGCCGGTACAGCCGCCGAACCCGGCACGCCGGTCACCTCAGTCTCCTATCCGATTGCGCAACCTGGAAAAGCGGCAGCGGCCGGTGACATCAACATCGTTACCAGAGCAGGCGTTCCGCAACCGTATCAGGAGAAGATCCGCGGATTGTCGTCGCGAATCAAGCTGAAGCTTTGCAAGTCGCGGGAGGAATTCCACCGCGAAGTTCCCCAGGCGCATGTCATCTTCGGCTGGTTTACAAAAGACGACTTCGCCCGCGCGCAACAATTGAAGTGGATTCAATGGGGCGCCGCAGGCGTCGAAAACATCATGTGGCCCGAACTCATCAACAGCCCCGTTGTGCTGACCAACATGCAGCGCATGTTCGCTCCGCCCATTTCCGAAACGGTTTTTGCTCTTCTGCTCGCGCTCACACGGGGCATTGACCGCTACACGATTCAGACGCGGGAGCACAAGTGGCATCGGCTCGATGGGCTGGTTGAAATCAGCGGGAAGACGATGGGAGTGGTCGGGCTGGGCGGCAATGGAACGGACACGGCCTATCGCGCTTATTACGGGTTTGGCATGAAGGTCCTGGCGGTGGATCCCAAGCCTTTGCCCACACCGCATTTTGTCGCTGAACTTCACTCGCTCGACTGGCTGCCCCGGATGCTACCGCAAGTGGATGTTCTGGTGAGCGCCGCGCCACTGACGCCGATCTCGAAAAACATGTTCAACGAGGCGTTGTTCCGCGCCATGAAGCCCACGGCCTATTTCATCAACATTGCGCGCGGCAAGGAGGTAGACACGCCGGCGCTGGTTCGGGCGCTGAAGGAGCACTGGATCGCGGGCGCGGGGCTCGACGTCGCCTACAAGGAACCGCTGCCGCCTGACGATCCGCTGTGGAGCGCCAACAACGTCATCATCACTTGCCACACCTCCGGCCATTCGCCCCAAACCGAAGGGAGGCGTCTAGACCTGTTTGCGGAAAACATTCGCCGCTACGTCAATGGATTGCCTCTGCTGAATGTGGTGGACAAGCAGCGCGGCTACTGAGCGTTCTGAGGCTCGAGAGTCCAGCGATTCTGGTGCAGGAAGTCTCCAACAATCGAAATGTCGGCGCTCCCGCACACGATCAATCGGCAGAAGGTCACCGAGGAAAGGATGTTGGGTTAGCTCCGCGCGGCCTCACGCAGGACATTCCGCGCATCCCGCTTGCGCTGGGTCTGCCAGAGTTCCAGCGCCTGAAGCGCCAGCATCGAAACGTCGTGAGGATGGACATTAAGCACCTGGGCACATTCCGCAAGCGAGGCCTCTGCCTGCCGCTCTCGCCAGAAAGCGAGCGCCAGCACCCGGTGCCCCTCCGGCGCCTGTGGATTGCGCGCCAGCAGCGTCTGAGCCTGGGACATAGCGCCCTGCACATCTCCTTCGCGAAGGCGCATCAGCGCGAATTGCTCGCGCGCCTGCAGAAAGTCCGGCTGCGCGGCCAGGATCTTTGTGAACAACTCTCTGGCCTGGGCTGAGTTGCCGGCTTCAAGCAGCAGCTTTGCCAACTCATATTGGCTTTGCCAGTCTTCAGGATCAATCGCCACTGCCTTCTTCAGCATGGAAAGAGCTTCCATGGGCCGGCCGCCTTTGACCAGCAGTTGGGCAAGGGCTGCATACGCAGGCGCCAGATCAGGCGACACCTGGATGGCCTGGCTGAAATACTTTTCGGCTGCGTCCGGCTTCCGTTGAAACAAGGCAATCTGGCCCAGCCCGTAATAGGCCGACCCGCTGTGGGGATCTTCTGCAATGGCCTTTTTGTATGCGGCTTCCGCACCCAGCTCGTCGCCGGTTGCAAATGACGCCCGGGCCAGAGCCACCTGCGCCCTGGCGCGTTCCGGCGCGGAAGAAGCAAGCTGGATTGCTCCCAGGGCGTCGGCCTGCGCCTGCTTCTTGCGCCCCGCCTCGAGTTCCACTTCCGAAAGGTCCAGACGCATGCTGAAGTCGCGAGGTTCCAGCGATACGGCCTTCTCGATTTGGCTGAGCGCCAGAGACTTGAAGTAACCCGGCGAGAGACCGGCCGACGCCGCAGCCGTGCCCGACGGCGCGCTGTAAATCTGCCAGGCGAGCTGTCCCAGCTCATAATGGGCTCGCGCGCTCTTGGGCTCCAGCCTGGCAACCTCGCCAAGCTCCGTCCACGCGGCGCCGAGCTTTCCCTGCTGCCAGAGGGCGATGCCCAGCCCTCGGTGGGCGGGGGCGAACGAAGGATCCGACTGGATGGCCTTCCGGAAGTCAGATTCAGCCGCGGTGAAATCTTTGCGGCCGAGCTGGCTGCTTCCCTCGTTGACCCATTCAATCGTCTGTGGGGACGGCGCCGGCTGGACCGCGTGCGCGGAGCTTGCGGCGCTCCCGCCAGATTGCTGCCCCGCATAACCCACTCCAAGGCTCGCCAGGCAAACCAGCACCACGCCTGTAATGACGCACGGATGAGCAGTCCACCGCCATCGCGTGTCCAGGGGAAAATCCTTAACGCACTGGACGAATCTGTTTCGGGTCCTGAATAACGATTTCAGCACGGCCATTGTAGCTTCTGATCTCGCCCGAGATCTGAATCCTTCTTCCTTCCAGTGACGCCAGGTCACCAAACCGGGAACGGTCGCTGGCAAAGATGACGCTGGTAAACGGACAGGTACGATAGTCCGGGCAAAAATCCAGAAAGGTGCTGCCCGAGCGCGAAGTGAAAACCCGCAGCACCCGCCCCTCCACGCAAGTGTTCTCACCCGTGTGGCGCCCCGCATCACGAATGTCCACACAACCTCCGGTAAAAGAGGGTTGCGGATTCCGCACACTCCTGGTTGCTGCGGCGTGACGCATGCCGAGGCGGTAGGCCAGCACTGAGCTCAAAACCACGATCGCGATGCCTATGAAGATTAAAGTCGCGGTCTGTTTTCCAATCTTCATCGTTGGCGACGCCTATGCGAATTGGAGGACCTGGGTGCTTCCTGGTTTCGAAACGAACTGTTGTTTCAGATCTGCTCCTGACCCTGAGTATAGCAAACGGCGTGCGCATGAAGAACGAGCGCAGACGTCTGGAGGCAAACCGGCAGGAGGAGTTGCTCCAAATCCGCAATCGGCCGTTGCTACGATTCGACAGCCATTGGCTTCCGGCCGGGCGGGCGAAAGACTCCATGCGGGTCGTGTTCGAAGTGATAGATCTTGGCGACCTCGACTTCAAAACGCCGCAGCCAGGACAATTGCCCGATGGCCAGTGCCACGAACGTTCCCACGAGAGGCCCGACCCAGTAGACCCACCAGCCCCGCCAGTCGCCTGCAACAAGGGACGGACCCACGCTGCGCGCGGGATTGGTGCTGGTTCCCGAGACGGGCGCTTCCAGATAAACCATCACCGCGTAGAGGAACGGAAACAACATGGGGGTGTAAGCGCGAAGGCGCGAGTGGCCGAGGAAGAGGAAGAGCCCGGCAATCAATCCAACGGTGGTGATGACTTCCCCGAGCGTGGCCTGCAGGAGGGTATAGCCGGAACCCGGAAAGGTTCCACCAAAGTGGATGCTGGCGCCCATATGCCCCCACGCCAGGAGCGGCAAAGCCCCCACCACTCCGCCGGCAAGCTGGGCCAGGATGTAGCCCATGGCATGAAAGGGCGTCATCTTTCCCTTGATCCAGAAGGCCAGCGTCACGACAGGATTGATGTGAGCGCCGCTGGTCTTGCCCACGGGCGAGATGGCAATGGCCGCGCCGGTCGAGCCAAAGAGGAAGCCGGTGATGAGCCGCCGGATTCCCGGGTCCGGCAGCAGGGCGGCGACAGGACTGCCCGTGCCGAAATCGAGGATGACAATGGATACTCCGACCCCTACCAGCAGGGCCGTGCCCAAAAACTCCGAAAGGAAGAGCGTCCAGAGAGCTTTCATTTGTTATGTAGCCGGTTTTGCGACTTTTCAGTCCACCTCAAGCCGGCCGACGGAGAGTTCTCATGCAGTCAGTAATGCGGCGGACTTTCGCCGCTCCGTTTCCGGTTTGTTTTTTACCGACCCTGTATTTTCATTACGTTGCGTAGCTTTGTTTTCCGGTTTGTTTCCGCTTTGTTTTTTTGGCCTATCGTTCGTTTTCAACGACATGGCCCGCTTTGTTTCTGCTTTGTTTTCGGTTTGTTTTTTCGGCTGATCCTTTGTTTTCAACAACTCTCCCGCTTTGTTTTTTAAAAAAGCATGTTTTTCTCTGTTTTTAGCAGGGAGAAAATGGGGTTCATCATCATTTACCGGGAAATTAGACGATGATATGTAGCCCAGCCATGGCATCTATCCACATTCCTCGCATTTGCACCGCAACATTGGCGTTTTAATATTGCGGGCCTTGCGCTTCATGCACGCACACGCCGCAGGCTGGAGAACTGTCCCTGCGTTCCCAGCCCATCGACTACCAATCACAACAATGAGACTAGCATAGTAGCGTAGCGTTGTCAAGGCTTTTCTGGGCTGAACCCCGCCGGCGTGTGCCCCACACACCCACGTCCCGGTCCGCGTCGAAGCGTTCCTGCCCCGCCACGGCGGTGCGGGAGATCCTCTCCCGCAGGAGACGACTGGGAATACGCATGGATCGTGCCCTTTCGCCGAGCAGGGCTCCGCGTTACTTCGGCGCCGGACCTTCGGTGACCTGGACAAGGTCGTCGGGACGGATCCATTTTGCGAAGGCCTTCTGCAAGTCAGGAGCCGTCATTTCCATGTAATGCCGCGCAGCTATCATGGGATCATCCATGGGCAGGCCCATGGTGGAGCGGTAGATCAGCCCGCCTGCAATCCTGCCCACGCTCGACTCCGAAAGCGGAATTTCGCGCAGCAGCATGGTTTTGGCCATGCGCAATTCGGCGGGTGTGACCGGCTCGTTTTGCATCTGCTTCAGATCGCGAACAATAATGGCGCGAGCCTTGGAGACGTTCGGCGGGTCGCAGGCGTAGCTGACCTCGTAGATGGCACGCGTCTTTCCAAAGTTGAAAGACGAGCCAACGTAATAGACCAGGCCGGCG
>JARRJI010000152.1:0-9359 GCA_037379595.1 Acidobacteriota bacterium
CCACCGTCTCAAGCACTTTATCCACGGGTCCCGGCGGCGCCAGGAGGCCGCCTTTCTGTTACCGGTTCAGCACGTTGGTTTCAGCTTCGTGCCGCCATTGGCGCTCGCTGGCGAGCGGGGACATATCATGCGAAGCGCTGGCATCGTTCTTGACCGGCGTCTTGGAATCGATCAGGATGCGCGTCAGCTCTTCTTCCGGGGTGGTTGACTTGAGCACGTAGCCCCACAGGCGCGTTTGCGACCGGAATCCCAGGTGAGGCACGCCGTATTTGGCGAGATCCGTCTCCTCGCTGTAAACGTAAACCGGCAGCCACAGCCCCGGCTGGAGATTCTCCCGCCAGCTGTCAAAGTGGAAAGTGAAGTTGCTGTGCTGCCCATAGGCTCCGTTGATGCGGACAATATGATAGCCCTGGTCCTCCACCCAGATGCGGCCTTCAAACAGCCCTTTCCCGGAGTGGGCACGAGGCCTGACGTCAAAGACCAGGCACCGGACTTCGCCCAGAAATTGACGCCCCACAAACTCAAACTGGTAGTGTTGCAGGTCGAAATGCTGGGGGTCAATGAAGATGGGGTCGGCAAATGAGCCCGGCTGGAGCTGGAAGGAAACCATGTGAAGAATGGGGCCGTACAGAAGCACTTTGCTCATCACGCTGTGCAGGGTGATTCCTTGTGAAGGAAGGAAAGAGCGCTCGACGACGCCGTTCTTGACTTCCAGTCGACCCAGGAAATAGTCGTCGCCGACGATCTTCTTGCTACCGTTCTTGTCGGTGTGGACTTCCTGGATGTAGGTCTCGACCCGGGGACTGTAGTTGCTGAAGGTCCTGACCAGCTGCTTTTCCTGCGTCACGATCTTTTCCAATGCCTGCCGGACGACGCTGGATTGTTGGGCCGGTCCCTGTGCTGACAGCGGAGCTGCCCCGGCCAAAGCCGCCAAAAATATGGTTATCGAGACTTTCCTTATCGCCTTCATTGCTTCTCCCCTGCGTGACCGTTCAATAAGCCAACTGGAATATGATGTGAACCATTGCTGTGAAATCGACCGGCCGGCCGCCGCGTTCGGCAGGCTTGAACCGGATCTGCTGCGCCGCGTGGATCGCTGCGGCGTCCATTCCGTGACCGAGACCCTGCACGACTTTCAGCACGCGCAATCTGCCGGAAGCTTCAAAAAGGACACTCAAAGTGACCTGCCCTTCGATGTGCAGGCGGCGCGCTTCCGCCGGGTAAACCGGGTCGGGCTTCGACAAAATGACGACGGGCTTGAACGCCCCACTTTGACCCGAGGAATGGGTCCTGGGCGCTTTGCCTCCGGCCACGACGCTGCCGAAGTCGCTTTGGCGAACACTCTCGGGCGCAACTCTGTTCGCCTGGCCCCCCGAGCTTTCACCTACTGCGTTGCCGAACCCTGCTCCGGCCACCGTGCCACGGACACCCTGCGCTCCGCCGGTCCCGTTCCCGTGGCCCGGTCCGGAGGGCAGGTCGAAAGATCCCAGCCTCGCAACGTTCGCCTTCGCCGTGGGAGCAAAGGTACCCGTGTGCACGATCGCCATCTGCTGGTTGGGCGTCTGTCGAACTACCTTTGGGGAAGTGAAAGTCTCAGTGGGTGCTGGCGGTGCTTTTGGAAGCTCAATCCTGGGCTGGGAATTCTCAGGAACCCTGAGATGCGCGATCACCGGTTTTTGAATCTTTTCCTGGCGAACCCTTGGCAAAACAGGCGCTGCCGCGACACGCGGTTGAATCGGCCGCTCCAGGAGCCTGGGCGGTTCTTTGGCGGGTTCCGGCGGATTCGCCGCGTGAAAGTAAAGCACCTCTTCTTTTGCCATTTCCGTTACGGGTTTGGGCGGCAGCGCCATCAGCGCCCAGACCATGAAGCCGGCAACAAAAACTTCGAGTACGGGGCTGATCCCCATCGCCAGCCATCGGCGTTTTTGGTCTTCCGCGGATGGGCCAAGCAGGTTGAATTGCGGAACTGAAGACGCGGTTTCGCCGAGTTCGCGGCCGAGGCCATGCGGCCCGCCGGATTGGGTGGGAAGGCGCTCGGCGCCTGCGGGTTTGTCAACCGCTAATCGGACTCCCAAGTATATCGGCCCTGTTGACTAAGGATTCCCCGAAAAGTCTTAGTCCCTGTTCCCCCCACTTTCTTAAGTTTTTATCATAGTTCTTTCGGAGTCACAAGGTGGGGTGCTTCGGTCTATATTACACATTTAGTGAACTTTATCGTTCTCTGTGTGTGTTCGCCGCCGGCCGGAACGGTCGGGTTAAGGGCGGAGTTGCTGGACGCCGAGTCTGTGGTGGCCGGATTGAGAATCAAGAGCGTACGGCGAGCCTGGCGGGGTTGGGACAAAGTGCTCGAAAGGCTTGAAGGCGTCGCGGAGGGCCTGCTGGTATTGCCGGACGTCGTAGCCATGCCAGCCTTCCCACAGCGTAAAGGCGCGGAAGCGATCGTCGGGGAATTTCGAGCCGGCATCCGTGACGATGTACTCGATGGTTTCTCCCGGGCGCAGCTTGACGCCTGAGCGGGTCAGTTGCCGGGCGACGATGGCCGTGGCCGTGTCTTTCCGGTAGGCTTCCGGTGACCGTGTCAGGCGTTTCCTGATGATGAGTTCTTCCACGTTTGTGCTTCCGTTCGCCAGCCGGTCGAGGTAGCGGTCGAGGACCCGGCGGGCTTCTTCGAGCTTGAGGCAATAACTTCGAAAATTGTGCGCCTCGGCCAGAATTTCCAGAACCTGCCGTTGCATGTGCGAAACGATGGGCGGCGTATCATGCCGGCGGCATTCGAGCCCGCGAATCTTCAACTCGCCATTTTCCGTCACGGCAAAAAAGCGGTTCGGCACCGGGATTTCGGCGTTCTGCCGGGAGGGCAGAAAGACCACGTAGCGATAGACGGCCTCAAGCGCCAGCGGCAGGTTGGTGAGCCGCTCAATCTCCTGTGCCAGCCGCTCGTAATCTTTGCGCGTAGCATCCAGCCGCACGACGTAAAGCGAATCGACCAGCGCGTGCAGAACGCGGTAGCCCTGCACTTCCGCGACTTCTTTCGCTACCAGAAGTTTTTCCCGCGCCAGCGCGTTGATGGCTTCGTGCGCTTCGATCTTGCCAAAACGCGCGTTCTTGTAGCCCGTGTAGCCGAAACAGCACACCAGCAGCCACTTGAGCGCCGATCGCCGCAGGCTGTAGCTTGCAGAATGCTCGGCCGGCACCTGAAACTGCCCGGGTGAGTTCTGAATCGCTTCCGCGGCTTTCACTCGCTGCTTGTATTGCTGACGTTTTGCGATCAGCCGCTCCACCACGCGGCTGGTGATGCCACGGCGCCGCTGGCATACGCGATAGCCCAGTTCCGGAACGCGTGGCGCGTCAGGACAGCAGGGGCAGTTGACGGTTTCCGGCGAGACGTTAAACCGCGCCATGATGTTTGGATATTCACTCGCAAAATCGAGTTCGGCCACATTTTCAAAAAATCCCAGGCGCGGCGGAAAGACCAGCCCGCCGCGGTCGGCGAGCAGCAGTTCGTCCGGATGCTTGGGACTTTCAGGCTCGGCTTTCTGGGCCGGGATGAGCGTGCCGTCGCGGTAGGCCATCTCCATCTGCATGTAAGAGATGCCGGTTCCGGTGGAGGTGCGGGCCGCGTACTGCACGGTAAGCTTGGTGATGCGCACCAGTTCCCACAAGCCATCCAGTTCGCACTGGTGCGCGATGAAGGAGTTGCGGAGATCAACGTGAAGGCGGCCGGAAAGTGTGGTCGAGCTTCCCTTGTAAAGAATGCGCCCGTAACTCATATAACTGCGCGAACGGCTGTGCCCGACCGGTGCGCGGTCACGATTGAGGCTGAGCTCAAAACCCAGCCGCTGGGCCTGCCGCATCAGGGCTGGGAGCAGCGTTGAATCACCCCACTCGGTGACGATCAGGTCGGGATCGTGCGCGCGCAGCAAACGCTCAACGCCCATGGCCACGGGTTCATCGGAGTCCTCGAGGATCTGCTGCTCTCCGTCGATTTCCGCCTGGAGTGCACCACGCCGGCCATGCTGGGGGTCGACCTGAGACAGGCCTTCCAGGCGCAATTGCAAAGTCCGCAGCGGCGGCAACTCGTAATCGAGAAGCCATTCGTCGTCGTGGCATTCGATAGCGCAGATGACCGAGGTGTCCTGGTAAGACGTTTTTCGCAGGGACGATGTCTTGCAGGAATCTGAGGCTGCCGGCCGCGCGGTCTCGATGTCCACCCGGGCCAGCGGGAACACGTTCTTTTCCCAGCAATACAGAGGCGCGAGCATCAGGTCGGAGTTGTAGAGCGTGAACCGGGTGTCATAGCGGCGGACAAAGCGCGCAAGGGCCGGGAATTGCGCGGGGTGATGCACGGTGACTTCGAGGACCGGGATCGGATGCCCCTCCCAGATGTTCATCTTCTCGGTGATCGCGCAGTGGACGCGCCCGCGCGCCGCCAGCACCCGGCTTAGCTGCCGGAGACGCGGCTCTGCCCCCTGGACGTAAAAGCGCGGATGAAACGACGGGTCAATCAGCCGAAGGCGTTTCTGGTTCGGCTGAATCAGCCACAGCGTCATCCCCGCCGGGGAAGGGTAGAGATCGAGAATCCATCCACTGATTTTCAAGGTTGATCCCCAGTCGCGCTTCAATCGAGCGCAGTCGGATTTCATGATCGAGGCCCACGGCCACGTTGATGGCGTCCATCGCGTTGACTGGAAACTCATACGTGCAGGCTTGCAAGTAGAGCCGCACGCGATTGAACATGGCCTCGAAGTACGTGCGTTCTTCCCGGCGCAGCGCTCGTCCGAAAACACGTTCCCAGTTCAGCATTTCCTGCTCAACCAGGTCGCGGAATGTGGCAATTGTTCGTCCCATGGCTCACCTCACTTCGCAAGCGCCGCGGCCGGCTTCAGGCGGCCGTCCGCTGGCCCGCGCTCGCAAATCAGGTTCGGCCGGCCGTTTTCACCCAGGCTGAAGCGCCACACTTCGCCGCCCGCGCGGCAGGTCCTGGCAAAAAAGTTCTTGCGGGCTGCAGAAGGTGTGAAGGTCATCGCAGCGGAAAAGATTGCGATGGCAAGCGGCTGCCGGGCCAGGCGGCCAAGGTTGCTGATCGCCTGCTCAAACGCTACGCGCGCGTCCCAGTCGCGAACGTCTTCGTCAAAGTAAAGATCCGGCAGAGCTGTTACAACCAGAACGTCCGCAGGGAAACTTTCAAGAAAGCGCGGCACGCGCGCGATCAACTCCGTGAGCTGGAAGCAGGTGAAGGCGCGCGCAATCTCAATCTGGCTGTTGAACTGCTCAAACGGAACGCGGCGTTCGCGTGCCAGACGGGCGAGTAATCGCGGATTGGCGGAGTTGGCGCCATCAAGGAAAAGCACGCGTTTGCCTTTGAGCAGAAGACGCGGCAGGAAGTAGTGGCTCAGCTTAGGCACGTTACCGGGGCCGTAAAAGATTGCGATGCCTTGTTCAGGGAAGGTCCACACCCTTCTTTGTGGCGGCCTGGAAGATAGCGTTTGGATCACGGACACAGGCGAACGGTTTTGCGGCGAACCGGCCGTGTTGTTTTTTAACAGACCTTCCTTCGAGTCACCGGACGAGTCGAAGCGAAGCGATTTATAAACTTTATCTTGCGCGCCATTGGGCGGTGCTGGTTTCATTGCCGACCCCTTGTTTTGCGGAACTCTCTACAAAGGGATTTTAGGCGAATAAACGGCGAAAATCAAGATGAACACGCAACCCTGATTTCATCCTTTCCTGTGTGAGTTGGCCTACGCCGTATGTTGGATTTCCGGTCGCGAGGAAAATTGAAAAACCCGCCTGTCCAGGGCGGGGCCTGAGGCATCAGGCATCGTTGTCGATGGAAACGCCGCCGTCCGGACCTCTATTGGAGGCGTGGCGAGTCATGACAGAGGAGCAGCGGCTGGTGTGATGTCGGGCGGTGTTGCCAGTCCCGCCTGCAACCTTCTTACGAAGAATCAATAGGTTACTGTATGCCGGGCTGCTAAGCTGCTTTTCTGCCTGCCCATCAGGGCCAATGGCTCCAATCCACCACCTTTCGAGGGACTCGATCCGGGGATGTTGTTGCACCGCATCGAATTGGGCACATAAAAGCTTCGAAACCGCAGGCATCCCATTTTGCCCGTAATTTTCTGGCCCCGATTCAGTAATTTACCGAAGGGTTTTTGGGTATTTCTATGGATTGTTTTGCTTCTTGCTTGCGGCTAACCTGTAACCGTTCTCTAAGGACAACTTCTCGCGCATTATTTCGCTCTTAGCTGGAGGGGGCGGCCCGTGCTGTCGGTCGGCTGAAGCTATGATTCCTGGTTCTGCACAGCAAACCGAAGTGACGTCTCAATATGTGAGGCAAACCGAGGGCCCCATCCGGGTCGTGGTGGCGGACGACCATCAAATTGTGCTCCAGGGGTTGAAAACGATCCTGGATCGTGAAGGGTTCGAAATCGTTGGAGAAGCGTCAGACGGAGGGGAAGCCGTATCACGAGCCTTGGAATTGCGTCCCGACCTGGTAGTCCTGGACATCGGGATGCCGGTCATGACCGGCATCGAAGCCGCGACTGAGATTCGGAAATCTGTTCCTTCCGCGAAGCTTATCCTGCTCACGGTCCATACCGAAAACCGGTACATACTGGAAGCTTTGCGATCTGGAATCCGCGGCTACGTGCTCAAGTCCCGGGCTGCGGGAGAACTGATTGAAGCCATCCAGGAGGTCCTTAGAGGCAAGATTTACCTTAGCCCGGGCATTTCTCAAACCGTTGTGGAAGCCTACCTTCAACAGAGCGCCGGAGAAAGCGAGTCGCTTACCCGTCGTGAACTCCAGGTTCTTCAACTGGTCGCAGAGGGCAAGACAACAAAAGAGATCGCGACCTCGCTTGGCGTAAGCGTCAAGACGGCGGATTCTCATCGCAGTAACATCATGCACAAGCTCAACATGCACAGCGTCGCGGATTTGGTTCGTTATGCGATCCGGAGGGGGCTTGTCCAGCCTTAGGAAGTCTTCGCCCCATATGCAGGGTCTTTCCGGGGCTTTTTCCGGTATTTTCCTGTACTAAATCCCGTAATCGCCTAATTGAATATGTAATCCCATGCACATACACTGTTTTTAAGCATTTTGTGCAAAAGATGTCAGAATTCCATGACCGGGGAGTAATGGAAGCGGGGCAGTATCGATACGGTAGAAATCCACGAGGGTAGGTAGCTGAGAGGAGGCGCGTTTTGACCAACACAGTGAAGTCTCTGGACGGTCTGGTTTGCAGAGGGAAAAGACATGAAACAGAAAGTCACGCTGGCACAACAAAAACCGAATCCGGGTTTGTTGCTGTCAGTGCGATCATGAAGGATATCCTTAGTCAGATTCACCAAATCGCGGATTTTGACATCCCGGTTTTTCTTTTGGGGGAAAGCGGAACCGGTAAGGGTGTTGTCGCGAGCATGATTCACGAATTATCCTCCCGCTCCCCTCAGAGGTTTGTAAAACTCAACTGTGCCGCTCTTCCTTCTGAGCTTCTTGAAAGCGAGCTTTTCGGCTATGAGGCAGGTGCTTTTACGGGCGCGACGAAAGCAAAAGTCGGCAAATTTGAGGCCTGCCATCGAGGCACAATTTTACTGGACGAGATCGCTGAAATGCCTATTGGCCTGCAGGCGAAGCTCTTGCACGTCCTTCAGGACGGAGAATTCTCGCGCCTGGGCAGTTTCACGCCCACTCAAGTGGACGTGAGAGTCATTGCCGCGACCAACACGACGATATCGCAGGCGATTGCATCTGGAACGTTCCGTCGCGATCTTTATTATCGCTTGAACGTCTATACCATCTGTCTTCCGCCATTGCGAGACCGGCGAGACGATATTCCGGCGCTTCTGAGCCACTTCATTGCATACTGGTCAGAGCAGATCGGCCGTTCGCCCTTGCCGGTGTCACAGGCAGTTTTGGACGCGTGCATGGAATATCCATGGCCAGGCAATATCCGCGAAATGGAGAATTTTGTCCGGCGCTACGTGATTATTGGAGATGAAACTCAGGCCCTTAGCCAGCTCCAACGGGACAGAGCCATATTTGGGGGCGAAGATTTTCGAAGTGCTGATCGACATGATGGCGGACTTGAATTGCAGCCGGGCGATCTAAAGCAAAAGGTCCGGCGCCTGAAAGAAGAGGCGGAAAAAATGGCAATTACCCGCGCACTTGCTTTGACGGGGGGGAATCGTACCGAAGCAGCACGGCTTCTTCACATCAGTGTCAGGGCCCTGCAATACAAGATTCGCGGTTTTGGAGTGGACCAGGTTGGTGTGCGAACAAAGCCGAATCACTGGGGAGATGTCTCCGCTGTTATCGGATCTCAGTTTTAGCGGCTTGCCATCCAGCCTTACATGTCCTCCCATTTGGGGGCGGGGGGGAAGTCCATACTCGAAAGAGCCATTTTGTGTGAAGTTCTTCAGCGGTTACCTCGATGGTCCGCCTAGGGTTCTGGTGCGCTTACGCGATCCCACCCGAAAGCCCTTGCACAGAATGTGAAGTTTTTTGCAACGCTTGTGTTGAAATCTGTCCAGTGAAGAAGTCTGCACTTTTTCGATCTTCATCTAGATTCCATGGGCTGCAGGGGCTGGCCTTTGAGTCTTTTCAGATCTGCCTCCCGCCCGAGCAAGAGAGAGCTGCACGGTTGGCTTTTTGAAAGCCATCAACCCCGCGTTGGAACGCGCCAAAAACTCTGTAGCAGCATCTAGGTTTCTGCTGTATCCTCACCTTTTCTCGTTTTGCAGACGAGCGCCAGCCTTCCTTGCGCTCTTGTGCCTGGTGTCAAGCGAGCAGGTTTTCATGGAACGAACTCTTGAGTCCAGCCGACACTTGTTGTGCAAGGACCGGAAACGAAATGCGATAGATCGCTAACACGAGAACTGTAATCAGGGTCACGCTGGGAGGAAACATCTGATGAAGATGAAGAGCATGCGGAAGAGGGTGTGGATTGGTTTTTTTGCGGCCGCATTGCTGGTGGCCGTGACGGCTCCGTACTCGTTTGGACAGAACTCGAGCCGGATTAAAGTGGATTGGGGACAGGTGCAGGGGGTCTCGAAGGCGACCCCGACGTTGCAGGTGGTGGTGAACCCGCCTCTGCGGCGGGGATCGAAGATCCATGACAGGGTTTTCCAGGAACTGAAGGGTCTGGGGGCCGACTACGTCCGTTATGTCCCCTGGTTGCCTTACCCGAAACTCGCCGTGGCCGAATTGAAGCCGCCCGAGGGCGGGAAGACTTCGTGGGATTTTTCGCTGATCGATCCCATGATGGAAGACTTCATGAACGCCCAGGCGGGGCATTCGGTGATCATCAACTTCAGTACGATTCCACAATGGATGTGGAAGACGCCCAAGCCGGTTGCGT
>JARRJI010000153.1:0-7966 GCA_037379595.1 Acidobacteriota bacterium
CCGCGCCAGGCAGAACGGCCGTCCGAGATCTTTTTGCTCAGCGCGCGCGGATGGCGTAGTGGTAGGGGAACAGCTTTTCGCTTTCGACCTGAAATCCCATCTGCTCCAGCCGCTTGCGGCCTTCGGCAGGCGAGTAAACGTGATCGGCGGGGGGACCGGCGGGACGCTCGACCTCGGCATTCCAGTCAATGAAGAGTGCTGCCCCGTCGGGCTTCAGCAGCGCCTTCAGGTTGCGCAATGACTCGTCTCCCAGTTCGTGCAAAACGTTGAGGGCCAGCACGCGGTCGATCTTTTCATTAAAGTCTGCATTTCCGGCCGAAAGCAGGGGCTTGAGATTGGCAAGCGTCGCGGCCGCCGGCTTGGCGCGCAGATAGTCAAGCATCGCCGGCAGCTCGTCGAGGGCAATCACTTCAGCATCAGGACGCAGCTTCGCCAGCTCGATGGCATAGGTCCCGGTTCCGGTCCCGAAATCGAGCAGCGTGCCTCCGGCTGGAATGTCCAGCATGCGCGCCACTTCCTCGAGCGGCAGATATTCAAACCTGGCGGGATCGTCCAGCCGCGAAGCGCGTTCGGGATCGAAGCGCTCAGGCTGGCGTGCGCCGTGACGATCGTCCAGGCCTTTCAAATGTTGGCTCACACTTTCCTCCTTGCTCAAAACCCGTCGTTCACACATTGGATGCACGATGGGAGCCGAGGGCGCTCCCAGGCAATTTCATTATCTTGCTGGAAAGGCAGATGAACGGGATCAACGCTGCGACAGAAGTTTCCGTACGGCCGCTTCCCGTGCCTGCGGCACAAATCCCAGAAGCGTGTCGCCGCTTTTCAGAACGGTTGAATCCGTTACGCCCAGAAACTCGCCGCCTCGAACAATGCCCATGATTTTGCAGGCGGGCGGCAGGCTGATTGCCTTAACTTTCTTTCCCACCACGCTTGACCGGTCGGTCATGCGAAACTCCACAATCCCCGCCGCGCAAGAGGAGAGATTGCCCAGCGTCACCATCGGCGTTTGCGGCACTGTATTCTGGATGACGCCGATCAGCGTGGACGTGGCGCTGATCGTCGTGTCAACGCCGAGCCGCTGCATGACGGTTTCGTTCTTCGGGTTCTTGACGCGGGCAATGGTTTTGGGAACGCCGAAATCATACTTCGCCATCTGGCAGGAGATCAGGTTGTCCTGATCGTGGTTCGTGACGGCGCACAAAATGTCGGCTCGCTCTGCTCCGGCATGTTCCAGCACCGCCGTTGTGGAGCCGTCGCCAAGCACCACCGGGCAATCGACCTGCTGCGCAATCAGGTTGTAGGTGGCAGGGTCGCGCTCGATGATCGTGACCTCATGGCCGTTTTTGAGCAGCGAACGCGCCAGGTAGTAACCGACCAGTCCCCCGCCGACGACCAGAACGTAGAATGATCCGTCGTGCGCTTCCAGTGGCCGTGGCGCCACGCGGGCGCCGGTGGACCGGACTGCACTCAAGGCTTCTAACGCCCTGCTGGACAAAGCCCCTCCGCCGGCCAGCCGCGCCGTCAGGAGGTCCGCGCCGGCCACGGTGATGGCCAGTGTCTCGATGCCCGCTTCGTGGAAATATGGCTCGCGGTCAGGATCGTAGACCACGGCAATCACCCGGGGCATATTGAAGATGACCCGCGCGATCTGGGCGATCATCAGGTTGGTGTTTTCATCGCGAGTCAGGGCCAGCATCATGTCCGCGCTGTCGGCGCCCGCCTCGCGAAGGATGTCTTCGTCGATGGCGTTTCCATAAAGGAAGCGCACTCCCTGCGGCTGTTCGGCGCGCTCGAGCGCGGAACGCTCTTTGTCAATCACCACCACCTGATGCGCCTCTTTGTCAATTTTACTGATGAACTGCGAACCCACACGGCCATAGCCGATTACGATAATTTTCATGCTCGTTTTACCTGTGTTGTTAGTGTGCCAGGGCTGATGCCCTGCGCCTGCGATGCAGAATCCCTGGCAAATCTCCGCGACGACGCGTTAGCCGCCCAGATGCGTCAGCAAACGGACCAGCGTCCGGACCGGGACCCCTGTCGGCCCTTTGGCGAGATACGGCTTTTCATCTCTCGCCCAGGCGGTTCCTGCAATGTCCAGGTGCACCCACGGGGTGTCGCCGGCGAACTCGCCCACAAACATGGCTGCCGTGATGGCGCCACCGTAACGCCCACCGGTGTTGGCCAGGTCGCCAATCGAACTCTTATAGAGTTCCCGATAGTCGTCGTCCACGGGCAACTGCCACATCCTCTCGCCCGTCTCAGTTCCGCTTGCGATAACGCGGCTGACCCAGTCCTGGTTCCAGCCGAACACTCCCGTCGTGATGTTGCCGAGAGCCACCGTGATGGCACTGGTCAGGGTGGCGGCGTCGATCAGCACATTGCACCCAAGCTGCCGGGCATAGGTCAGGGAGTCAGCCAGTGCCAGGCGGCCCTCCGCATCGGTGTTCAGCACCTCAATGGTTTTCCCGGACATTGACGTGATCACATCGCCCGGCCGGTAAGCTTTGCCGCTCGGCATGTTCTCGGTGGCTGGAATCACCGCAATGACGCGCACCTTGGGCTTGATCTGCGCGATGGCCTGCATCACGCCCAGCATCGAGGCGCCGCCGGCCATGTCGGTTTTCATCTCGTGCATGTCCTGGCTGGGCTTGATCGAGATTCCGCCTGAATCAAAAGTAATTCCCTTCCCGACCAGGCCGATGACCGGCGTCTCTGGAGCATCCTGGGGAAGATAGCGCAGCACGAGCAGGCGCGGCGGCTCGTCACTGCCCTGGGCAACGGCCAGGAAGGCTCCCATTTTGAGGTTGCGGATCTCATCGAGGCCAAGCTCCTGATATTCGAGATCCATGCGCGCGGCCATCTCGCGCGCCTGCTGGGCAAGAAGCGTGGGTGTCATCCGATTGGCGGGTTCGTTGACAAGGTCGCGCGTAAAATTGGCCGCTTCCGCGATCACGCGTCCGCGCTCGACTGCTGCTTTCAACACTTCCGAGGCATCGAGCTTCTCGCCGGCCAGCACCAGCGAATCAACACGGCAGTCACTGTTGCGCTCCGTGCGGTAAGGATCGGAGTCGTAATCGGCCATGACGACGCCTTCAACAACGGTCTGAATTGCTTCCGCGCCGGTTTCCTCGCCCGCCACCCAGGCCATCTGGTGAACGCCTCGCGTGCGGAGAAATCTCGCTGCCGCTCCCGCCAGCCTCCCCAGCTCAAAAGGCTTGAACTTCTCCTTCTTCCCTGCTCCCACAACCAGCAGCTTCTGCGCGGCAAGGCCCGCCGGCCGATGGATCAGCGTTCGCTCCTGCGCCCTGCCCTTTAATTCGCCGCTGTCCTTCAGCTCGCCCAGCAGTTTTCGTGTCTCCTGGGGAAGCCATTGCACTGTCCCGCTGGAGACGGGGTCATCTTCGAAACAATAAACAGCGAAAGCCGGGAGGGACAGTTTTGCCAGTGATTCCTGGCGCAACTCGATCTTCAAATGCCTATAGCTCCTTCATTGACAGTTGGTGAACTCTACTCTCTGAATCGACTTTTTGCAAGGCGGGCCAATACCGTTCCCAGCAGGAATCCTCAGCCGGCGCGACGCCGGTAATCGCGAATGGCCTGTTCCGTTTCGCGCTTGATGGTGCGGCGCAATTCGGTCTCGCGCCGGTCGTACACTTTCTTACCTTTTGCGAGGGCGATTTCGCACTTGATCTTGTTTGCTTTCAAATAAAGCCGGGTTGGGACAAGGGTCAGCCCTTTCTCCTGGGTTTTGGCCATCAGCTTGTTGATTTCCTGCTGATGGAGCAGCAGGCGGCGGTCGCGCAAAGGATCGTGGTTCAAATAGCTGCCCGAAGTGTAAGTGCTGATGTGGCAGTTCAACAGCCACGCCTCGCCGCGCTTCACCACCGCGTAACTGTCCTTCAGGTTGACTTTGCCTTCCCGGATGGACTTGACCTCAGTACCCTTCAGTTCGATTCCCGCTTCGAATTTCTCAAGGAAGTGATAATAATGGGCCGCCTGCCGGTTGACGGCAAAATTCTTCATTCGAGCTTGGTCAATCTTGCTGCTCATAGCATTGCGCCTCCGGCCCTTTTGCCCTGAATTCCTCATGTTAGCACAGTCTTCCCGGGGCCTTTCGGACCGGCATGGGTTTGCCCTGGGTAATTTTTTCAAGACGAAACTGGACTCGCGGAGCAATCGTCTGTATAAAATGGAAAAGGACAGTTTATTCTTCATGGGAACGGGTATGTGAATTGTCCGCTGTGGTAAAATATTGTTATCGAAATTAAGGCGTCGGGTCGATTCACGAAACGTGGTGCAACTCCGGGCTTGGCAGGCACATCTTAAATTAGGAGATCATCCGGAGACTTGGGAGCGGGGACCCGGTCACAGGTAAGTAATGCCGATCACTGACACCCATGTTGGTCCTGGCGGCCGTCAAACGGAGAACGGGACCTCTCAGACTGCAAGAACAGAGTATAGGTTTGCGATCCAGGAATCGCCGGGGTTTCTGTCTTCCCTGATCGAGAATTTCCGCGACTGGCGGCGGGCCTCCAAGATTGCCGCTTCCTCTCAGTATGCGCAGGGCGAATCCGTACTTCCCGTCACGGAAATGCGGCCCTGGTACCGGGACTTCACCAGCCAGATCAAGTCACTTTTTGAGAAGCCGAATGAGCCGATTGGGGCCTTCAATCGCGTGCAGGAAAAGAAGCGCGCGATGTGCGGGGCCGCGGTGGCCATCGTCGGCGCGGGGATCGCCTGGTGGCTGAGTGGCCCTCCGATGACCATCCTCGGGATTATCGCCGGGTATGCCGTCGGGGAGACGATCGGAGTTTTCGCGTTCAAGAAGCGCGAATACCCGCCCGACATCTGGCAGGACTACCGCCTGGAACGCGCTTCCTATGTGAACTCGATTCTGGTCCACGTTCTTGCCATTCTGGCCCTGGCGCTGCCTTATTACATCACCCGCATGCTGCATCCTGTAAATCCCACCAAAGTAACGGTGGTGGACATCTCGCCCTACCTGCCCCAACTTCCGGCCTCGGCGAAGAAGGCGGGCGGCGGTGGCGGTGGTGGAGCTCGAACGCCGACACCTCCATCCAAGGGCAAAGCTCCGGAATTTTCCAAAATTCAGTTCGCTCCGCCTGAAGTTAACCTTGCAAAAATCAAGCCCCTTTTGCCGATGCCGGCGACGCTGCTCGGTCCGCCGCAGTTGAAACTCCCGCAGATGGCACAGAATCACTTTGGTGATCCATTGCAGGGAGTTCCGGGACCGCCCTCAGCCGGTCCGGGTTACGGCGGAGGAATCGGTACCGGTCAAGGAACCGGAATAGGCTCCGGCACCGGCGGAGGCCTGGGGCCTGGCCATGGCGGGGGTACCGGCGGCGGCGCCTACAGCGTGGGTGGCAATGTCAGTGCTCCAATCCCGATCTACAAGCCCGAACCTCCTTACTCGGAGCAGGCGCGCAAGGCCAAGTACCAGGGCACCTGCGTCCTCTGGATTGTCGTGGATGCCCAGGGTAACGTCACTGCTGCCCAGGTTGTCAAGCCGCTGGGAATGGGGCTGGACGAAAACGCACTTGCGACGGTCAAGACCTGGAAATTCAAACCTGCTATGCGCAACGGGGCTCCTGTCCCTGTCAAGGTAATGGTCGAAGTCAGTTTCCGACTGTTCTGACGAGCGTACCCTTCAAACCTTCTATTCTCTGAGCGCGACGCGATCATGAGTAACTGTCAGGGTCTTTTGGGCTTTCCTGCCGCATTTTTGTGGCATCCCCGCACAACTCCGCGAGCAATAATCCGCTCCTTGTAGTACGATCAGAAGCTCTCAATTTCAGGGAAACCCATAGCGAACGGGGCTGAAGATGCGAAGGAGAATTCATGCCGTAAGCGGGTTGCGCGCGCGCCAGAAGCAGAGCGTTCCACGAAGCAGTTTGCCTCTTTGCGCGGCGGCGGTTGCGATTTCAGTCCTGATTGCCGCCCTGCCGGCCGCTGGCCAGACTGCCGCGTCCTGCAGCACCAAAGACTCCTCGGAAGAGGCGCAAATCCTTGCGCTAAAGAAGAAAGTGGCGGAACAGGGCCGGCGCATCAATCAGTTGGAGCAGCAGATCAAGGCCCTGCTCACTTCAAAGAAGAAAGCGCCTAGTGAGGCGCCCGGCGCGGCATCTCAAAGTGTTGCGGGGGCAGGCAAATCTGTTGGGCCGGCAAGCCCCAAAACCAATGCCGCCCAGGAAAAGGCCGCGGTGGCCAAAGCCAATCCGCAGACCCGTACCGCGACGGAAACGCAACCGGAGAAGCGTATTCGTTCCCTGCTCTCGCCGGTCCATTTTGGCGGCAACGTTTATCTCTACCAGTACGTGCCGCTCGGTATTCCCGGCGCCCATCCCAGATTTGAACTCTATGCCTTTTCGGCCCTGGTGGACGCGCAAAAAGGCGCATGGGGCTTTCACGCCGATTACCGCCTCCGAACCACCAAGCTGCGCAGCTTTTACCCGGGAAATACGTGGCTGCAGCAAGGCTACGTGCGCTACCGGACTCCCTGGGGAGAAGTCAAAGCGGGGAGCTTCTACCGGCGCGTCGGCCTGGAATGGGACGATTCTTTCTTCGGCAACATCGAGTACTTTGACGGATTCATGCTCGATCCTGAATTCGGCGTGGGCTTCGAGGGTTCACACGATCTCTCCGGCCGCCTGGGCGCCGAATATTCCCTGCAATACTTTTCGACGAACGCGCCCGTGAACGGATCGCTGCCCGGTCGCGACTTTGTTTCCGAGCCCGGGGCCCGCGCCAAAAACGATGTGACCGTGCGTTTTGCGCCGGTGTGGCATTTCAACAAATGGTCGTCGCTCAACGTGGGAGGATCGTTTGCCCAGGGAGCTATCGACCGCGATTCGGGCCCGCACAATCTGCGCCGCCAGGTCGCCGCCGACGCAACCCTGCAACTCGGTCCGGTTTTGACCTACGGTGAAGTCCTGCGCCAAACGGTGAGTGGAGTTGTCGTGCTGCCTCCGCAGGATGCGACTTACACTCTTGCGGGCATCCGTTGGGCGCGCGGCCGGTACCAGCCCCGGTTCAACTTCAGCCAGGCGAATTACCACGGACTCAATGGGGGCCGGCAATATATCCTGCAGCCGGGCATCACCATTCGGCTGGTGGACAATCTGTCTTTCATTTATGAATTCGACTACTGGCACGAGGCCTCAGTGCCGAGTCCTACAACGCTTGATCGCAGCCTGAACCTTGTTTTGCTGTACCATTTTTAGCAATGTTGCATGAATTCATTCGACGAGTCGTCAGGGCACGCCTTCAGGCGTGCCGCCTGTGCAAGACTGACAGAAGGCCGGCTTCAGCCGCTGAGGTCCGTTTCCTCAGGGCCTGAAGGCCCGAAGGAACTATCCGGCGCCTGAACGGCACGGCTGAAGCCGTGCCCTGACGATCCGAATGCATGAACGAATCTATGTGACGCGCTACTATCAAAGTCTGACAAAACCATGGATATTCCACCCAGCCACGAGGGAGAAATAAAGTCCAGCATCGGCGAGCGGCTGGACCGCATGCCGTGGACCAGCTTTCATTCGCGCGTGACCCTGGCCCTGGGAATCGGCTGGCTGCTTGACTCATTTGAAGTGAACGTCATCGGCAACGTGCTTGGCATCCTGAAAAAGCTGTGGCACGTCACCGACATCCAGGCTTCCGCGCTGGTCACGATCTGGCTGGTCGGCATCATGGTCGGAGCTCTGCTTTTCGGCTATCTTGCCGACCGCTTTGGCCGCCGCAAACTGTTCATCCTGACCCTGCTGCTCTACTCCGGCTTCACCGTGATCTCGGCTCTTTCTCCCGGCTACTACTTTTTCATGGCCTTTCGCTTTCTGACCGCCATCGGCGTGGGAGCCGAATATTCCGCCATCAACGCCGCCATCGGCGAAATCATTCCGGCGCGGTTTCGCGGACGCGCCAATGCCACCGTCATGAATTTCTGGCCGGT
>JARRJI010000153.1:7979-11470 GCA_037379595.1 Acidobacteriota bacterium
CTTTACTTCATCAACCTGCTGCCTCCTTCGGTGGGCTGGCGCTTTGCCTTCGGCCTGGGAGCGATCGTGGCGTTGTTTACGATCTGGGCCCGCAGGATCCTGCCGGAATCACCCCGGTGGCTGCTGCAGCGCGGCCGCCGCAAAGAAGCGCTGGAGGTGACACAGCAGATCGAATCGCGCGCCGGCCATTTTGACCTTGCTGCCATGCATTCAAATCAGGAGAAATCGGACTCGCCGGGATTTTTCAAGCAGCTCCAATTGCTGATTCGGAATCATCCGGGGCGCCTGGCTCTCGGTTCCCTGCTCGATTTTTCAGAGGCGGCGGGATACTACGGCATCTTCGCCTTCCTGCCGCTCGTGGTTCTGCCGCGTGTTAACATTACTGAAGAAAAGGTGCCGTGGTTTTTCCTGATCGGAAACCTGGGAGCGGTTGCGGGCGGCGCGCTCGCAGCGATGCTGCTCGATAAAGCCGGGCGAAAACGGACGGTGACCTTCTTCTACCTGCTGGCCGCGCTCTCCATGCTGGCAATGGGAGTGGCAACACTCCATGGCAGCGCGGAATGGGTGCTGGCGGCATTTGTAGTTGTAAACTTCTGCGCAACGGGGAGCTGGGTCTCCGCCTACCCGACGTTTTCCGAGATTTTCCCGACCCGCTTGCGCTCAACGGGTATCGGCTTTTCGGTGGCGTTTGGAAGGATCGGAGCAGCCATCTCGCCACTCATTCTTGTGGCGCTGGCCGAGCGCGCTTCCATCATGGATGCGTTCGCTGTGCTGGGCGGCTTCTACGTCCTGGGCGCGATTGTGATGGTTCCGTGGATTCTCTGGGGACCTGAAGGCCGCGGAAAGGCGCTCGAAATTCTGGGAGGAGAAAGCATCGAGGCATGAATTTTCCTGAAGTCGCTCTCACTCACCTCGACAACCTCTGGTTCCAGGTCAGCGGGACCCTGTGCAACATCGCCTGCACGCACTGCTTCAACAACAGCGGCCCGAACAACAGGACCTTCGGTTTTCTCAGTGTCGAAAAAGTCCACGAAGAGATCGAGAGCGCGGCTCGCTGGGGAGTGAAGGAAATCTTTTTCACGGGCGGCGAGCCGTTTCTTCATCCGGACCTTGGCGACATGCTTTCCTTCTCGCTCCGGCATGCTCCCACAACCGTCCTGACCAACGGCATGCTGATCAACGACCGCATCGCCGATCGCCAGGCGCTCGCGGCCGTCGCCCGGCTCAGCCAGCGAGGCCTGCTGCCGCTGGTCACTATTGTTCGAACCTGGGGAGATGACGAGGAACTTTCCACCCTGGCCGCATTTTCCAGCACGCTGCGCGCGGCGGGATATGCCCGGCCGCGTATCAAGGTGCTGCCGGCCCTGCCCCTTGGGCGCGAACTCGAACGCACGGCTGCCACTCCAACCGATGCCCTGTTGACCGAAGAGATGCTCGAGAGCTTTGACCACGACCTGCTGATGTGCTCGAATTCCCGCCTGGTCACCGACCGCGGCGTCTGGGTCTGCCCGCTGCTGGTGGAAAAGCCTGACGCGCGCCTGGGGTCGACCCTTGCCGGTTCCAGCCCAAGCTATCCGCTTCGGCACAACGCCTGCGTCACCTGCTACCATTACGGAACCATCTGCGGCAACATCAGCTCTCTGATCGAGGGACCGGCTGCTCAGCCGGAATCAGACACCGGCAGACTCTCATGACTCGTCTTGCGCTCTTCGGCGGCATTTACAGCAACTTTCGCGCACTCGAAACGGCGCTTGCCGATGTGCATGGCCACAGGGTTGATGGCATCTACTGCCTGGGTGATCTGGGGGCGTTTGGCCCCTACCCGGACCGCGTTTACCCGCTTCTGCGCGAACACGGTGTGCAATGCATCCAGGGCAACTATGACAATTCGCTGGCCGGCGGTCTGGCCGATTGCCAGTGCGGGTATACCGACCCGCGCGACAATCACTTTGCGCGAATCAGTTACCACTACACCTTTCGCAACACCTCCGAGGAGAATAAGGCCTGGCTCGGCACCCTGCCAGCGTCGGTCAGGATTGAGGTTGAAGGCCGGCGCGTGCTCCTCTGCCACGGCTCACCGCGCAAGATGAATGAATTCCTCTGGGAATCGACCAGCCCCGATACTTTCCTCGAATATCTGCTGGATGAATCCGGCGCCGACATCATTTGCGTCACTCACTCCGGCATCAAATGGCATCGCGCGCTCGCGCACAACCGGCACTTCATCAATGTGGGAGTTCTGGGCCGGCCCGAGAACGACGGCAAGACGAACGTGTGGTATACGCTGCTCGCGATCGACGGCGCGAACGTTAAAGTGGAGTTCATTCCCGTCGATTACGACTTCCAGCGCCTGGCTGCAGACATGGAAGCCGAGAGTCTTCCAAAGGAATTCATCGAAACCATTACCAGCGGCTGGTGGACGACCTGTCTTGAAGTGCTTCCCCACAAAGAAAGAGCACGCGGCCGATTCTGATCCGCAGCGCGGCCTCCCTGATCTCCATCATTAGCCTCGCCCCGAGGCTAGGGTGGCTTGACGACACCATGCCCGGGTGAGATAATGCTCTCGTAAGAGGGAGACGAGCGAACCGAAGCTCGCATGGGAGGTGCAATGATTCTCACCTGCTTGCAGGCACAAGTTCGGTTCAATCGCGCTTACGACGCTTTACACGCCGCAAGGGTCAGAACACGCCGGGCACTGCGCCCGTATCCCACACGAAGTCTTCGATTCCAACAGAAAGGACAACCTTCCAGAGGGGGAAGGAAATCTCAATGAAGGGGGGCATGAGTTTCGCCTTGAGCATGTTGTCCCCAGACCTTTGTGTCAACACGGGGTCAGTAAGTTCCGGGCTCTCGTTCATTCGGAACCTGGAGAGTTAGGAATTTTGACTGGAGGTGAGACGTATGATCGGTATGGGATTTGGTTCGTTCCTTACACTGTTTGTGATCAGTTTTATCGCGGCTGGCGTGATCCACTATGGTTTCCGGTACCGCTTTCTGGGCGGGATTGACGGATTCCTGGCAAAGTGGATCGTCGGCTGGGTTGGAGCCTGGATCGCCTCGCCGGTGCTGGGCCACTGGTTCGCCGGAGTGGCAATCGGCGGCCAGTACATCATCCCGGCGTTCCTGGGCGCGTTTTCAAGCGCGTTCATGGCAACTGCGGTTTACAAGGCGCTGGCAAGAGCTCAGAAGGGTGAGATTACCGCAACAGCTGCTGCTCCTGGCGCCGCGGCGGCTCAAGCGGCGAGTGAAACCAGGGCAGCCTGATCCTCCTCGCAGCGTAGCAGGGACCGGTGGAATTCAAGGCCGGAGGGGAATCTGGCCGCCGCCGGCCCACCTTATCGCTCGATCACTTTCTGCCAGGAAGGCCGGCCAGAGTTCCTGAGACTGGACCCAGGTTCGACCTTCCTCCCTCCTTAAGCCGATTCCCGCTTTAAGCATTTGCCAGCCATCTCGCGCCGATAGACGTTTGGCCGGATGCCTGTCGGCGCAAG
>JARRJI010000154.1:0-7956 GCA_037379595.1 Acidobacteriota bacterium
GGGGCAAGGGCCGCAGACCCCCGGCACAGCCAATACCCGAACAATTTTTTCTGAGAATTGACCGCAGGCGTTTGCGGGGTTATTGTTGAGCGTTGGAGCCACTCGACAACCGGGACGGCTTTTCTGCAGCATTCATCATAAAACCCGCAACGTCATAGTGCGAACGTTGCGCTACAACGCTGTGCAGGTGTGACCATGGACAATCCCAATTCAACGAAGTGCATGCCCCTGGTGAGTTTCGGGCGTGAAATCTGCGGCAATGTCGGTTTGGCGGAGTCGCGCGAGTGGCTGGTGACCAACGGGATCGGAGGGTTCGCCTCCGGCACCGTAGGCGGGCAGCTTACGCGGCGCTATCACGGGCTCTTAATCGCCGCCCTGAAACCTCCGCTGGGACGCACCCTGCTGGTGCCGAAGTTCGACGAAGTCGCCGAATATGATGGGCGGCCTTATCCGCTGGCGACCAATCGCTGGCGCAGCGGCGTGATCGAACCCCAGGGCTACCGGCGGCTGGAAGAGTTCCACCTGGAAGGCACGAGTCCGGTTTGGACTTACGCCTGCGCCGACGCGCTGCTGACCAAGAAGGTTTGGATGGAGCCGGGCGCGAACACCACTTACGTTCTCTACCGCCTGAAGCGCGCCAGCCGGAGCGTGCGGTTGTCGATCAGGGCGCTGGTGAACTACCGCGATTTTCACAACCTGACGCGCGCCGGAAGCTGGAAGATGCAGATCAAAGGGGTGGAGCACGGGTTGTGTATCAACGCCTTCTACGGCGCAACGACGTTCTATGTGCTCAGCGCGGCGGCCCGCGCCGAGCCCAACCATCAGTGGTATCGCGCGTTCGAGCTGAGCGCGGAGCGGCTGCGCGGAATGGGTTCGCAGGAAGACCATCTCCATGCAGGGACCTTCATTGCGGAAATTCAGCCGGGCGATTCCGTCCTTCTTGCCGCCAGCACGAAGCCGCTGCCGGACCTGGATGCGCAATCGGCCCTCGAGAGACATGAGGCGCACGAAAAGACGATCCTCGGGAAATTTCACGAGGCGCATCAAGGTCTCCAGATTCCGGGTTGGGTTGAACACCTGGCTCTGGCGGCGGACCAGTTTGTGGTGAAAAGGACTGCCAGGGATGCCGAACCTTCCACGGTGATTGCCGGTTACCACTGGTTTGGTGACTGGGGGCGTGACACGATGATTGCGCTGCCGGGGCTGGCTCTCTCAACCGGACGGCCCGATGTTGCCCGCAACGTCCTGCTGGCCTGGTCGGGTTTTGTGGACGGCGGCATGCTGCCCAACCATTTCCCCGAGACGGGCGAGAAGCCCCAATACAACAGTGTGGACGCTCCCCGGTGGTATCTGCTGGCCGTGCACGCCTGCTGGAAGCGGACCCGCGACCGGGAATTTCTGCAGCAGTTCTTCCCGGGGCTCTGCGAAATTGTTGCCGCCTACATGCGCGGCACACGCCACAACATTCATCTTGACCGGGCAGACGGGCTGCTTTACGCCGGCGAGTCCGGGACGCAAGTGACCTGGATGGATGCCAAGGTCGGCAGCCTTGTGGTGACGCCGCGAATCGGGAAGCCGGTGGAAGTGAATGCCTTGTGGCTGAATGCGCTGGTGGCCATGAAGGAATTCGCCGATGAACTGGGCCGTCCGGCGGATGATTTTGAACACGCGGCCCATCAGGCCAGGAAGGGGTTCGAGCGGTTCTGGAACGCCCCGGCAGGATACTGCTTTGACGTGCTGGACGGGCTGGAGGGCAACGACGCCTCGCTAAGGCCCAACCAGATCTTTGCCGTGGCACTGCCTGAGAGTCCTTTTGATCTTGAAAGGCAGAGGGCCATCGTCGATTGTGTTGCGCTTCACCTGCAGGCCACTCCCGGGCTCAAGAGCCTTGCGCCGGACGATCCTCATTACAAAGGGTCGTATGCCGGGAACCAGGTTGACCGCGATTCCGCCTACCATCAGGGCACCGTGTGGGGATGGCTGCTGGGACCCTTTGTGCGGGCCCACTTGCGGGTCCACTACGATCCTCGGACTGCCGCTTCCTTCCTGGCTCCCATGGCCCACCATCTGCAGGCTCACGGCCTGGGAACCGCCGGCGAGATTTTTGATGCCGACGCACCCTTCCGGCCCCGCGGGTGCATCGCCCAGGCCTGGACCGTCGCCGGAATCCTGGAAGCGTGGGAAAAGATTGCAACGTACGGCCAGCCGCCTACGAAATGATTCGGAACTCGCCAATACAGTAGCGCCAGCGTTGAATCCAGGCGGCGGCAGAGCCAACCGAAAACAGGCGTGGGACTAAAGTCGCTACACAGTGGTCGGCTTTGGCGCCGGGGGAGGCAAGGCGCGAGCCTTGACTTCCGATTGGAATCCTACTTTCCTATGGGTTCCATCACAAAAAGGCTTGTTTTCCGAATGCCCGCAGCGACAGAGGCCGATCGACGTGCGGCCGGCCAGGTCGAACACGGCGCCTTCAGAATCGCAGATTTCGAAATCGCCCTCAATGCGCAGAGAGCCGTTGTTGCGGACCGTAATTTTTGTTGCTGGCAAGGGTTCCTCCTGGATTGAAAATATCGAAGCCCGCAGGGGCAATTCATGAATCGCGCTGATCGCTAAAATGGCCTGACCAGGACCATGATCAAGATTACGGTAAAGGCCAGCGCGATCGCGCCGTGCAGAGCCATACACTCTTTGCGCTTAAGCTGGATCTTGCCGGCATGGAAGGCCCTGGCGCGAATGACCGTGACGGCGTCCAGCACAATCACAACCACCACCATAAACAATTTCACGTGGAACCACACCGCGTGAAGGTAATAGTACATGTTCGTGGAAATCAGGACGAGGCCGGAAATGATGGCGATGAGCCCTCCCGGGTGGATGACCCCATTGAAAAGCTTCCGCTCCAGCCGGTCCAGAGCTTCGCTGACTTCTGTAGATGCGGCTTCGGAATCGTAGGCCAGAATGTGGGTGACCACCAGAAGACCTCCCATCCAGAAGACGATGCCCAGAATGTGAAATACCAGCGTCCACGCGATTAAGGTGTTCATGACCATTCGCCTCAGAAAGTGATTCAGAAGTGGTTAACGCCACCGGAAAATGCGGCAAATCGCGCCCCCAACTGCCGGCGCCACAATCCCCTATTGAAACACAAAACCAGCTTCCGTGCGAAGCGGATAAGAAAAGCCCCCGGCTGCAGAACAGCGCCCGCGTGATGCGAGAAGGTCTGGCGGGGCGCCGGACCATCGGGATTCTCAGACAGGGCGGTAGAGGTGGTAAAGCATGAAATAGACCACCACGCCGGTGACGGAGACATAGAGCCAGATGGGCAGCGTCCAGCGGGCGACCCGCTTGTGCTGGGCGAAGCGCTTGCGCCAGGCGCGATAGATGGTGATCAGCGCCAGAGGAACGATGGCGGCCGCCAGAACGGAGTGCGTTCCCAGGAGCGCAAGGTAAAAGGTCCGAATCCCACCCTTGCCCTGGAAATAGACGATGCCGCGCAGAAAATGATCGGCCAGGTAGATAACCAGGAAGATGCCTGAGGCAAAGAAGGCCGACACCATGCACGTCTTGTGAGCCTGAATCTGCTTTCTTCGGATAAAGATGAATCCCGTCGTCAGCAATATGGCGGCGAGAGTGTTGAGGCAGGCTTCGATGGCTGGAAAGTAAGAAACCATAAAATCAGAGAACACTCAGTTGGCAGAACAGAATTCGCGAAAGAGCCCCGACGGAACGGGAAATAGGGGATACGCAGGTGCGGCACGAATAAAAAACCCGAGGCCTTTCGCGGCCAGCGCTCGCCAACTCAGGAACGGTACCGATTAAATCCACAGTTTATCAAACATCAGCAGGCCAAAGACCAGCGGAAGATAGAGGACTGAAGCCAGCACCAGCCGCCGGGCCAGGGCGTTAGTCCGGTTCCTGGCCAGGCGCGCGCCGTGGAGCAGGAAATACGATCCCAGGAGTGCCGTGCCGAACAGATAGACTTTCCCGGCCTGGCCGATCAGGGCCGGAACCATGCTGACCAGGATCAGAGCCAAAAGGAAAGCGATGATCTGGAAGCTGGTCAGCCGGCCGTCTGCATCTTTGGGCGGCAGCATGCGGAGTCCCGCACGCGAGTAATCTTCGCGGTACATCCAGGCGATCGCCAGAAAATGGGGGAACTGCCAGAGAAAGAGAATGGTGTAAAGAACCAGCGACTCGGCATTCAGGCTGCCGCGGGCCGCGGCCCAGCCGATCAGCGGCGGCATGGCGCCCGGAAAAGCACCGATCAGGGTGCAAAGGGACGTCTTCCTCTTGAGCGGCGTGTAGATCAGCAGGTATGTCATCAGCGTCAGCAGAGCCAGAACGCTGGCCAGCGGATTCACCTCAACCCAGAGCAGCAATCCGCCACTGACGGCCAGCAGGATTCCGAAAACGAGCGCCTCAGCGGCCGTAATCCGTCCCGAGGGCAAAGGCCGGCGGGCCGTTCGCCGCATGAAACCATCGGACTTGCGCTCGATGTACTGGTTCAGGGTGCCGGTGCCGCTGGCGACCAGCAGGGTCCCGAGCAAAGTGCAGAGCAGCAGTGGAACGTCCAACGCTCCGCGCATGGCGACGTAAAACCCTGCCAGCGTGCTGATGACCACCAGAAAATTGACCTCGGGCTTGGTCAGCACCCAGTAATCGCTCAGGCGGCCGAGAAGCGCATCACGGAAATCCCTCTCCGCCAGGCCTGAGCCCACGCCGGTTGCCTTGTTTCCTGTTGCCATGTTCATGTTGCTACTCTCTTGGCTTCCGGCCGGCTTTTGATAGAGGCCGGGAAGCTGCGAGGATCCCAATGCCCTTCCAGGATCAAAAGCTCACTGACAGTCCGGACAAATATCCGGAAAGCCAGAGGGACCGCCGCTGTCGTCATCGAGGAGAGATCCGGCTGCCGATGATCCTGCAGCTAAACAAACTCACTCAATAAGCCCACAGATGAAACAGGGCGCATCAACACTTCCCTGCTTCTTCGGTTCGATCCATACAGTTGTGGAACATTCCCGTTCGGAGCCCCCTCCGAACTTCAGTGCCCCGCGGCCTCAGCCGCGACTAACAAAAATTTGGAGACTCGTGACCCGCAAAAAAATATCTGATCTCGCCCCGGCCTGCAACCGGGATGCCGCCATTTCCAAAGGCGCCCTCAAGAGGACTGCCGACGACCAATTGCTAACAGTGGCTCTTTCCGCCCTCAAAATGTTTGCTGGTGGCCGCGCCGTCTTTGCTCTCATCGGTCTGTCTCAGCTTGCGAATAGAGAATGCGCAGACAGCGGTATAAAGAAACACTGCAGAGACGGTAATGATCTGGATACCGTTTCGAAACGCCTGAAGTGTGCTTGCCTGTGCCGCCAGTTCAGGCCCCCCCGGACTGGCTTTGCCCCGTCAGAATGCCCGGGAATGCGGATCCACAACTAGAGCCTGACACTGAGGCTCATTATTCTATCACTACTTTGGCAAGTTGTGGGCAAATCCTGCGCTCTGCCCCTGCCAGAGCCACCGGGGTGGAGGGCATGCCGGGCATAAAGCCCGAAGCTACAAATGCCGGCGCCTTGCGGCGCAACGTTCGCATTTTAACGTTGCCGTACTTGCGTTCAATCACACGGAGGACCCGCAGGGCAGGAGGTGGGGCACGGCGTTACAGATCTGCAAATCGGCCGGCGTTCACTATTACAACTTCACCATCAACAGGATCAGCAGGTAGATCCAGAGGCCGTCCATGAAGTGCCAGTACAGAGCCGTCACTTCCACGGCAATCCGCTTGCGCGGGATCAGGATGATTTTGCGCGTGCGGATGACAAGGTACAGAAGAGCCAGGATGCCGCCCAGGATATGAATGCCATGAGCAGCCGTCAAAACGTAAAAGAAAGAACTGCTGGGGTTCGTCCCGATATAAAGCCCCTGCGCGGCCAGTTCCCGCCACGCTATCAACTGCCCCGCGACGAAGGTGATTCCAAGCGCGGTGGTGAGATAAAGCCAACGGACAAAGGCCCTGCTTTCCTCTTTCATCAGCGATCTTCGCGAAACCTCAAACGTGAAGCTGCTCAGGATGAGAACGAAAGTATTGAAGTAAAGGATGGGAGGCACGGCCGTGTGAACCCAGTCGGTGGAACCCATGGCGCGCACCATCATGGCACTGGTCAGCGCGAGAAAGAGCATCGAGATGGAGACAAGCGCCACCCACATCCCAATGCGGTAGGCTCCCAACGGCGTTGGCGGATTGGAAGGTCCCGGGTTTCCGCCCGAGCCGCCGCCACCGCCACCGCCGTTGCCATTTCCTGGCGGCGGATTGGATTCTCCCGTAGAACCGGATTTCGTCGGCGTCAAGATTGCTGATCCCATGGTTGTGCCCCTTGGCCCCTAGGTTATCACGATAATTCTCTGCTAGCTCGCGGAAATTTCTTCCGGCGAATTTTGCATGAAGAAATTTTTCTCAGCCCCCGGCCGTGCGCGAAGAAATAGGGTTGAGGAAAGAGCCTGCGCGACTTTCCGGTTGCGTGCGGAAAAGCTTAAGGAATTGCTTGCCCCTTCCAGCCGTGTTGCACAGGGCGATTAAGCGACACCAGGTGTTTGCCCCCAGCAGGCAATTACAAGGCAACGGGCCGCCTGGCGCACGTTTGTTGTGGCGCTTGTCCGACGATGCGTCAGGAGTTGGCCGCGGTGTCGCACGTGCGGGCTTGACGAAGTCTGGGGTGAGAGTATCGGCATCGTGGAAAGAAGATTATTATGCTAGCAACATGAGAGATAATAACGTAATGTAAGTACGTAATACCGTATAACGCAACGACATGAACCGGTGTCCACCCCTCGCCATCTCAAAGGTTTCTGCGTACCTGCTTTGTAGACTTCTCGGAGACTTCCGGCAGACGCAGGATTGTTTCACGTGAAACGTCACACCCCTCGCCGGGTGCAGCGTGGCATGAATGGGGCTGGCTGTGCCGTCGGCACTTACCGAGCAAGTTGCCAGAAAGGCCCCCGTATCCTACAATGCCAATCGATGCTCGACAGGCCCACCGTTCGGGAATTGCTCCGCCCGTTTGATGTCAGCCTTTCGGACGCTGCCATTGACCGGCTTCTGGAGTATCTTGTCCTGCTGCTGCGCTGGAACCGGAAGATCAACCTCACGTCCATCGCAACCCCGGAGGAATGTATCACCAGGCACTTCGGCGAGAGCTTCTTTGTTTCGCATGTCGTCAAGCTGCGCGGCCGCCTGCTCGATATCGGCAGTGGCGCAGGTTTCCCGGGATTGGCTCTGAAGCTTCTCCTTCCGGATCTCGAAGTGGTTCTGTTGGAGCCGGTTGCTAAGAAGCGGGCCTTCCTGAAGGAGGTCGGTCGGGCGTGCGGGATGAGCTCGGTTCGCGTCGAGGGAAGCAGGGTTCAGGAGTTCGCTCGGGAGGAACGGCTCTTTTCCTTTGATGGGGTTACAATCCGGGCGGTCGGCGGGCTGGGGTCGGTGATTCCGGCGGCGGCCGGGCTGTTGAAGCCCAATGGTCACCTCTGTCTCTGGGTGGGGGAGGAACAGGTGGCCGGGATTCGCGACCGGAATCCGGGGCTGCGGTGGCTCGACCCTGTGCCCATACCTCTCAGCAAGGAAAGGCAGATTCTGGCTGGGCGGCTGGAGAGAAGCCAGGGTACATAACGCATGTATTCTCTGTACGTTAAGAGAGGGTGTTGGCTCGGCCGACCGAATGTTCCACGTGAAACATCGCATTTTATCTTGCTTTAACGGCCTCCCTCTGGTAATTTCTCATGCTCGTTCCCCGGGGATATAAAACCATGGGCCGTGTCATCGCGATCGCAAATCAGAAAGGCGGAGTCGGAAAGACGACCACGGCAATTAATCTTGCCGCGTCCCTTGCATCACAGGACATGTGGACGCTCGTCATCGATTGCGACCCCCAGGGAAACACCACCAGCGGTTTCGGCTTTCCCAAGGACCCCTCG
>JARRJI010000155.1:0-15793 GCA_037379595.1 Acidobacteriota bacterium
GCTGACTCAAGATACAAAGCACCGAAATCCAGTCCCTTACAAAAGCTTACCATTTATCTGCGCTCAGTACACAATTTGAGTGCAGAATCTCGAGCAAGACCTCGTGCCTCAGAGGCTTTGCCCGCGCAAAGGCAGGATACTGCCCGGTGCCCGCATTTGCTTCAGACTCTTGCGTTAGGCCGTTGTTATTTTGACCTCACAACTCGAAAAAGCTCAGACAGCGCGACCCGAAGGCCAAAAGGGATTGCAATTTTCGCACGTTTGGCACATTATGGCAACTTTCTACTGCCATTAACTATTTGACTTATTGTCGGAGAGGACTGGAACGTGCCAAAGAAAACTATTCAGATCGCAAAACCCCAGGGCAAACTCGGAGTGATGACCTGCGGAATGGGGGCCGTAGCCACCACATTTATCGCAGGCGTGGAAGCGGTCCGCCGGAATCTTGCGCGCCCGATCGGATCACTGACCCAGATGGGTACGATTCGCCTGGGAAAGCGCACTGACCAGCGGGTTCCTCTGATCAAGGATTTTGTCCCCCTCGCCAACCTGGACGACCTCGTCTTTGCGGGATGGGATATTTTCCGTGATAACTGCTACCAGGCAGCTCTGAAGGCCGGTGTGCTGGAAACCGCTCATCTCAACGAGGTGAAGGATTTCCTTGAGGAGATTCGGCCCCTGCCCGCCGTGTTTGAGCGCAAATACGTGAAGAAGCTGAGCGGCCCCAACGTCAAGCGCGGCAAGACCAAGATGGATCTTGCCAAGCAATTGATGGAAGACATCCAGACTTTCCGCGAAAAGAGCGGCGCATCGCGGATGGTCATCATCTGGTGTGGATCGACGGAAATCTACATGAAACCGGCAAAAGTGCACCGGTCGATTGCCGCTTTTGAAAAGGGACTCCGCGCGTCGGATCCCGGTATTCCGCCCAGCATGATTTACGCCTACGCGGCGCTGAAACTCGGCATTCCGTTCGCCAATGGCGCTCCCAACCTGACGACGGATGTCCCGGCGCTCCATCAACTGGCCCTTGAAAACCAGGTCCCCATCTGCGGCAAGGATTTCAAGACCGGGCAGACCCTGATGAAAACGATCCTTGCACCGGGACTCAAGGCACGCCTGATCGGACTGAACGGCTGGTTTTCCACCAACATCCTGGGCAACCGGGATGGAGAAGTTCTCGACGATCCGATGTCGTTCCGCACCAAAGAGGAAAGCAAGCTCTCCGTCCTCGAATACATCCTGCAGCCGGACCTCTATCCCGAACTCTATAGGGACTTCTACCACAAGGTTCGAATCAACTACTATCCGCCGCGGGGCGACAACAAGGAAGGATGGGATAACCTCGACATCTTCGGCTGGCTCGACTATCCCATGCAGATCAAGATTGACTTCCTTTGCCGCGACTCGATTCTGGCCGCGCCGATCGTCCTTGACCTCGTCCTTTTCATGGACCTTGCCCAGCGCTGCCCTGAAATGGCCCGCAAGGGAATCCAGGAGTGGCTCTCTTTCTACTTCAAGAGTCCGATGTGCGCTCCCAACCTCTACCCCGAGCACGACCTGTTTATCCAGCTCATCAAGCTCAAGAACACCCTGCGCTATCTGCGAGGCGAGGAGCTCATCACCCATCTGGGCCTGGAGTATTACGACTGAGGGGAAACCAGATCCATACGCCCATTCGATCCGCGGCGAAAAGTCCTTTGACAAAGCGTCGCGGACGTTTAGATAATTGAGGTTTCGCGGCGGAGAGCAGAGTATTAACCGTCCTTATAACAGCGTTCGGCAGAACCATTTCTAATTTCGGCTACGGTCGAAGAACCTGCTTGCTACAAATGCGGCGAGCATTGTTGCGGCAAATTTCGAAGGTTGCGACACAGGCAACGACAGTCGCACCAGATGCAACCTCACGGGGATTTGACTGATGAAAAAAAGCACTTTGACTCTGATCGCAATTGTCGTCCTTGCCGTGGCTATCGGTGTGATCCTGTTCAGGCATTCCAGGAGTGCGCGCACGGTCGCTCCGTCGCCCGCGCCGGCGGCGGCACCGTCCGCGTCGGCATCGCTGGGCAACCCTGCGTCACTCAAGGAGAAAGCCCCGGGCGTCTACTGGACGAAATTCACGACGACTAAGGGTGATTTCGTCATCAAGGTCACGCGAGCATGGGCTCCAAACGGGGCCGACCGGTTTTACAATCTCGTCAAAAACGGCTTCTACAATGGCGACAGTTTCTTCCGAGTGTTGCCGGGATTCGTCGTGCAGTTCGGAATCAGTCCGGACCCGAGCCTTTCGAAAGTGTGGCACGATGCTAACATCCCGGACGATCCTGTTCGTGAAAGCAACGCGGCCGGAACTGTCACGTTTGCAACGGCCGGACCTGATACGCGCACGACCCAGGTCTTCATCAACCTCGTGGACAACAAGAGCCTGGACGCTCAGGGCTTCTCTCCCTTCGGCAGCGTCATCGAAGGCATGAGCGTTGTGAACAGTCTTTATAGCGGATATGGTGAAGGTGCTCCCATGGGAAATGGCCCCGACCAGACACTGATCCAGAAGGAAGGCGAAGCTTACGTCGCCCAAAACTTTCCCAAGCTCGACCACATCAAGTCGGCGGTCGTTCTGCAGTCAGCGCCCAGTACAGACCCCCATTGAGTTCGTCCCCTGGCGGCAGGGCATGACTTCAGGCAAGCTGGGTGAGAATGCTCTAAATTCGGCACGGCCTTCAGGCCCTGAGGTTTTGGGAGTCGGCAAGTAATGGCAGTTCAATAAGGGGAATGGTTTGAGCACGCCAGGCAGCAGCCTGGAGAGTAAGATTGATCGGGGTCAGCCAAGTCAAAGATAATCTCAATCAACAGGAACAGGAGAGAGAATGGAAAAACTGCAACCCGGCCTTCATGCCATCATCGAAACCTCCGCCGGAACCATGGTCTGCCGGCTCTTTCCCGAGCACGCGCCGAAGACGGTGGAAAACTTTGTCGGCCTGGCCACGGGAACCAGGGAATTCAAGGATCCCAAGACCAGCGAAACGGCCAAGCGGCCCTTTTACGATGGACTGGTCTTCCATCGCGTGATGCCGAATTTCATGATCCAGGGTGGATGCCCGCTCAGCACGGGCACTGGCGGTCCCGGCTACCAGTTTGAGGACGAGTTTACCAAAGAACTGCGCTTTGACGGCGTTGGCAAGCTGGCCATGGCCAACGCGGGCCCCAACACCAACGGGAGCCAGTTCTTCATCACCGTAGCTCCAACCCCGTGGCTCAACGACCATCACACCATCTTCGGCGAAGTCGTCCAGGGCCAGCACGTCGCCACCAAGATCTCCATGGTGGCGCGTGACCGCAGAGACAAGCCCCTCGAGCCCGTGGTCATTAAGCAGATTCGGATTGAAGAAACAAAATGAAGTATGAAGGGTGAAGTCTGAAAGGGAACCCGTCACTCGTTCGTTCTCGCCCTGGGGGTCCCGGCTTTGTTGTGCTTAGACTTCACGATAATTGCTGTGATAATTGCGATGAGTTCGTTCGTTTCCTTGATGAGCGGGTCAAGACGGCTTCGCGGCACAACACCAGATTCAGCCATCAATTCGAGCCAATAAAGACTTTCACGTGCCTCTTTCTGGGCCACACCGTGCTTATGATTGAAATCGGCGCGACTCTCGCCGGATACTGCTTCCTGCAAGTTCGCGCCGATTGAGGTTGCGGCCCGCACGTATTGCTTTGCCAGCAGCCAGCCGGCGCTGTCTTTCCTATCCTCCAGATAACGATACAACTTCAGCGCACGGAGCGAATACTGAAAAGCCCTGGTCCGAATATCATCCGGCCGTCCATCCGAGCCTTGTTTCATACCTCATATTTCACACTTCACACTTTTTAGACGCCGATGGCTTGCACCAGGCCTTTCACCGAGTCGGCGGATTTCTGAAGTGCGGCCTGCTCTTCCGGCGTCAGCTTGATCTGGATGATTTCCTCGACGCCGCGCGCTCCCAGCTTGACCGGAACTCCAACGTAGAGGCCGTTGATTCCGTACTCGCCTTCCAGGTAGGCCGCGCAAGGCAGAATCTTCTTGCGGTCATTGAAGATGGCCTCGACCATTTCCACCGCCGCGGCTGACGGCGCATAGAAGGCGCTCCCGGTTTTCAGGTAGCCTACGATCTCCCCGCCGCCCTTGCGCGTACGCTCGATGATGGCATCGAGCTTGTCCTTCGGCATCAGTTCGCCGACCGGAATGCCCGCCACGGTGGTGTAACGCGGCACGGGCACCATGGTGTCGCCGTGGCCGCCCAGCACAAATCCCTGGACGTTCTGCACCGAGACGTTCAAGGCTTCGGCGATAAAGGTGCGGTAGCGCGCCGTGTCCAGAATACCGGCCATGCCGATCACGCGGTTCTTTGAAAATCCGCTCGCCCTCAGCGCGGTCTGCGCCATGGCGTCCAGCGGATTGGTCACCATGATCAGGATGGCTTCCGGCGAAACCTTGGCCACCTTTTCGATGGTGGTCTTCACCACGTCGTAGTTCTTTTTCAACAGATCGTCGCGGCTCATTCCGGGCTTGCGCGGGAAACCGGCCGTCATCACCACCACGTCGGAATTCGCCGTGTCCGCGTAGTCGTTAGGGCCTTTGACGCGAACGTCGTAACCTTCACTCGGGCCTGCCTCCAGCAGGTCCAGAGCTTTTCCTTGCGGCACTCCTTCCAGAATGTCGATCAATACCACGTCGCCGAGCTGCTTGTCAGCCAGGCGATGAGCTACGGTGGCGCCCACATTCCCTGCGCCCACTACAGTCACTTTTTTGCGCATTCTCTTCCTCCTTCGATAATTCGAGTGCGAAACCTTACTGGTTAAACGGCGCCAGCCTTCACCTCAGCCATATTCTCGATGATGGCGTCGGCAAACGCGGCGGTTCCAAGCTTTGTGACCCCGGAGATGCCCTCCAACTTCATCAGGCGCTCCAGGTCGTAAGTGACCCGGTGCTGCTCGATGGTGGCCGCCAGCGACCGCTCGATCATCTCGCCGGCTTCCGGCCATCCCATGAATTCAAACATCAGGACGGCGGAGCGGATCAGGGCGGCCGGATTGATCACGTCTTTATCGGCGTACTTCGGAGCGGTTCCGTGCGTTGCCTCGAACACGCCGTAGCCGTCGCCAATGTTGGCGCCTGGCGCCAGGCCCAGCCCGCCGATTTGCCCGGCGCAGGCGTCGGATAGGTAGTCGCCATTCAGGTTCGGAGTGCAGAGCACCTGGTATTCGTCCGCGCGGGTCAGGATCTGCTGGAAGATGGAATCGGCGATGCGATCATTCACCAGAAGCATCTGCTTCCACTTGCCCTGGCCGTGCGTCGAGTAGATGGCATCCAGGCACTCCTTGACTTCTTTGTAGATCGCCTGCTTGAAGGCGTCGGTCGCCATTTCAAGTCCCGGCTCAACCATCGCGGCGTTCTCTTCAATCGTAAGTTTCGGGTTGCTATCCTTGTTGCCGATAATCCAGCTTTCGCGTTCCGTGATGATCTTGTCGCGGAATTCCTTCCGCGCCAGTTGATAGCCCCAGTCGCGGAAAGCGCCCTCGGTGAACTTCATGATGTTGCCCTTGTGCACCAGCGTCACGCGATTCAGTCCATGCTCAAGTGCGTACAGGATGCCCCGCCGCACCAGCCGCTGGGTTCCCAGAATGGAGATAGGCTTGATGCCAATGCCGGAATCCATCCGGACCTGCTTGTTGACCTTCTCTTCGCGCAACAGCGCGTTGACAAACTCGATGGCGCGGCGGGCCTGGTCCGTGCCCTCCCGCCATTCGATCCCGGCGTAGACGTCCTCCGTGTTCTCACGAAAGATGATGACATTCATTTTGGTCGGATGCCGCACCGGCGAGGGCACGCCGGGAATGTACTTCACCGGCCGCCAGCAGGCGTAAAGATTCATCAACTGCCGCAGCGCAACGTTCAGGCTGCGGATGCCGCCGCCCACGGGGGTGGTCAGCGGGCCCTTGATGGCGACGTGGAATTCCTTGATGGCGTCCAGCGTTCCCTGCGGCAGCCACTCGCCGAATTTTCGGAACGCTTTTTCACCCGCAAAAACTTCAAACCAGGCAATCCGTCGCTTCGAACCAAAACTTTTCTCCACCGCTGCATCGCACACGCGCGCGGTGGCCTTCCAGATGTCGCGGCCTGTTCCGTCCCCTTCAATGTAAGGAATAATCGGATTGTTCGGAACAACCAGCTTGCCGTCGGTCGAACTGATCGCTTTCCCGTCCTCAGGAACGGGCACTCCGTTATACGATTTCATACCTAAAAAATCCTCTCGGTTAGGTTTTTGTAAACTTGAAAAGTACTCCAATCGCAGCAAAATGATAAACCGACCGCCTGGCGCGGCCATTCTCGACTCAGAATTTCACCGCGAACTGCGGACGGAACCACCTGAAGCTGGGGCGTAGCGTTCTTGCTCAGGCTCCCCGCAGAAAATTCCGAAGAACGGCAGGAAGGATGCCACCGTTGCGGTAATAGGTGACTTCAACCTCGGAATCCAAACGGACGGTCGCCTTGAAATTCTTCCGCTTGCCGTCCGAACTCACAGCGGTGACACTGATCTCCGAGCGCGGCTGAAGATCGTCGCCAAGCCCGGTAATGTCAAACACCTCATCTCCTGTCAGCCCAAGCGAGGCCACATTCTCGCCCGGCTGGAATTGCAGCGGCAGCACGCCCATGCCTACCAGGTTCCCGCGGTGAATGCGTTCATAGCTTTCTGCAAGGACCGCCTTCACGCCCAGCAGCAGCGTGCCCTTGGCCGCCCAGTCGCGCGACGAGCCGGAACCGTATTCTTTGCCGGCAAGCACCACGAGCGGGACGCCTTCGTCTTTGTATCGCGTCGATGCGTCGTACATCGACATCTGCTCGCGCTCCGGGAAGTGGACCGTATAGCCACCTTCCTTGCCGGGCACAAGCTGGTTCCTCAGCCGGATGTTGGCGAACGTTCCCCGCACCATCACGCGGTCGTTGCCGCGCCGCGAGCCAAAAGAATTGAAGTCCTTCTTGGCGAGGCCGTGTTCAATCAGGTATCGGCCGGCCGGGCCGTCTTCAGGAATGTCGCCGGCGGGCGAAATGTGATCGGTCGTAATCGAATCGCCCAGCAGCGCCAGCACCCGCGCTCCGTGGATGTCCTCGATGGGCGGAACATCTGTCGTCATCTCCGTGAAGAACGGCGGCTCCTGGATGTAGGTGGATTCTTCGCTCCAGGGATAAAGCGCTCCGCCGGCCACCGGAATGTCGTTCCAGGTGGGATTGCCGTTCCAGACGTTCCCGTATACCTCGCGGAACATTTCCGGCCGGATCGCCTTATTCATGGCCGCGATCACTTCTTCGCGCGTGGGCCAGATTTCCCGCAGATAAACCGGCTTGCCGGCTGGGTCTTTGCCCAGCGGCTCGTTCGGCAGATCGATATCCACCGTTCCCGCCAGCGCATACGCCACCACCAGCGGCGGAGAAGCCAGGTAATTGGCGCGCACCTGCGGATGGACACGCCCTTCAAAGTTTCGATTTCCGGAGAGCACCGCGGCCGCAACCAGGTCGCTCTCCTTCACGGCCTTCGAGACTTCCGGCGGCAGTGGGCCGCTGTTGCCAATGCACGTCGTGCAGCCGTAGCCGACCAGGCCAAAGTGAATCTTGTCAAGCGGCTCCAGCAGTTCCGCTGCTTTCAGGTATTCGGTCACCACCTTCGACCCGGGCGCCAGGCTGGTCTTCACATAAGGCGGAACGGTCAGCCCGCGCTCGACAGCTTTCCTGGCCAGCAGTCCGGCGGCAACCATCACAGAAGGATTCGACGTGTTGGTGCAGGAGGTAATCGCCGCAATCACCACCGCGCCATGGCCGATCTTCGCACTGCTGCCGTCAACGCTCACCGGCGCGCTGCGATCCAGTTCATTGGGTACGAGGCCCGGTCCTGCGGGCGCTTGGGCCCGGCCAGACTGGGCTCAACCGTTTCAAGCTCCAGTTCCAGGGTGTCGCTGTATTCGGGATCATCCGTGTCCGCACTGCGGAAGATTCCCTGCTCCTTCGCGTAACGCTCCACGCGGTCGACTTCCTCGTCCGTGCGCCCGGTCTGGCGCAGAAAGCGCAGCGTTTCCGCATCCACGGGGAAGAAGCCCATGGTCGCGCCGTATTCGGGCGACATGTTGCTGATCGTGGCGCGATCGGGCAGCGCCATTTGCGCGAGGCCGTCGCCGAAAAACTCGACGAACTTGTCCACCACGCCTTTGGCCCGCAGCATCTGGGTCACGGTCAGGACCAGGTCGGTTGCCGTCACGCCTTCGCGCAGCCGGCCTTTCAGCTTGAAGCCGATTACCTGCGGGGTGAGGAAGTAATAAGGCTGGCCCAGCATGGCGGCCTCGGCCTCGATTCCGCCCACGCCCCAGCCCAGCACGCCCAGGCCGTTGATCATGGTGGTGTGCGAGTCGGTTCCGAGCAGCGTATCGGGATAAAGGAACGTCTCTCCGCCCTGCTTGACGGCCAGGACCACTTTGGCCAGAAACTCCAGGTTCACCTGGTGAACAATGCCGGTGGCCGGAGGGACCACGCGGAAATTCGCAAAAGCCTGCTGGCCCCATCGCAGAAATTCGTAGCGTTCGCGGTTGCGCTGGAATTCGATCTCAGCGTTCATCTGAAGTGCCGTGGGAATGCCGAAAACGTCCACCTGCACCGAATGGTCGATCACCAGGTCAACGGGCACCAGCGGGTTGATTTTGGAAGGATCGCCACCCAGCCGCTCCATCGCCGAGCGCAAGGCTGCCAGGTCTACCACTGCAGGAACCCCGGTAAAATCCTGCAGGATCACCCGCCCGGGTTTGAAAGGCACCTCGTGCCGGACGGTCGACTTGGCACTCCAGCCGGCCAGCGCCGCCACGTCGCTTTCCTTGACCAGCTTGCCGTCGCAGTTTCGCAGCACGGCTTCCAGCAGAACCTTGATCGAAAACGGAAGCTTCGAGACGCTTCCGAGGCCGGCCTTCTCAAGAGCGTCGAGGCGGAAAATAGTGGCGCGACCACTTGCAGTATCGAGTGACGCACGGGAATTAAACGGGTTGTTCGCTTTGTAGTCAGTCATATTGGGTATCAAGAAAACTCTTTATGATATCAAGAATCCCGTCCCATGACGATGCCTTTTCTAGGTGTATTTGTAGGGTGGGCTTTGGTTTTCTCTGGCGGCGTCGATAGCGCCGTCGGTGTCCTCGCCGCGGGTTTTTGTCGTTGCCCGCACGGGCTGGAGCCAGCGCTTGCTGTTGGGCTCCTGCGATCCTGGGAAGCTGGCCTTGGGTGCAACTCAGGAACCTCAATCGCCCGCATCGCACTCTGGAAGGCCCCACCTCGGTTCGGGAGCTCTCGGTGGATGAAGGCGCGTTACGGCACGTCTACTATGCGTGGATTCGTGGGCCGCCACGTGTCCGCAGCGCCAGACTCCTGCTGCGCCTGCCACACATGGGATTGCCACCCCTGTCATTCTTGTGAGTAACCGCTGATTCAGCAATAGGGGGTTCATATCGAACTGGCGAATTGTTCAATTTTGTACAGACAGAACCACAGGGAATTGTCATTATGGGCCTAATCTGAAAAATAGAAGTGGGGCATTGCTCACGTCTCTTCCGGGGGGCGCGGAGCGGAGGAGTCTGAACAGTGTCCCACTCCGGGGCCAGAGGCGAGTGGCCTCCGTGGATGTCCGCTTTCCCGACCGCGACTGGAAGCTGGTGCTATGCGTTGCGCGGGAGGCCCTGGTTCCAGTTCAGGTAATCGTCGCCTGCAGAATTGTCGATGTTCATCTTTACCTGGATACGCTGGGCCCGGGCGCCTTCGATCTTGTCGTTCCTCCTTTTTGCCGGGCTGGTCTGGATCACATTATCGTCAACACACTTCAGGCTTGTCCGAATTCACACCTTCCAGGGCCTGCCCCAGGTTCCTAGATTGCGCTCGCAGCTAACAGTGTGCGATTAGTCACACCCCTGTTAGGATTTTCAACCTCCGGCAAAGAAAATTGTGACTGTGACCGCAGACATTGATAGAATAACTCCCATTCCGGGGCGAAAACCGCTGAACGCGTTGACTAGAAAAGCCGAGGGGAGCGGCGAATCATGCCTATTCAGCGACAGCATACTCATAGCTTTGACCCGATGTCCTCCTTACAAAAGGTGCGCAATGGGAAGTCACCAGTGCACTACCCGAAAGGAGCAGTGGTCTACACACAGGGCGATGCAGCCGCCGCGGTTTTCTACCTGCAAAGCGGCCAGCTAAAACTGACGGTATTTTCCCCGACAGGGAAAGAAGCGGTGATCGGCATTCTGAAGCCGGGCGACTTTCTGGGTGAAGATTGCCTGGCGGGTCAATCCACGCGCATCGCCACGGCTACAGCGACAGAGGACTCGACGGCCATCCGAATTGAGAAGGCGGAAATGGCACGGCTGCTTCGCACCGAACAGGAATTTTCCGATGCCTTTCTTTCCTTTCTCCTCGCGCGGAAAGCTCGAATGGAGGAAGACCTTATCGACCAGTTCTTCCACTCCACTGAAAAGCGGCTCGCCCGGGTTCTCCTGCTGCTGGCAAGGACCGATAGAAGCAATCAAGGGGTGGTCCCACGAATCACCCACGAAACCCTCGCGCAAATGGTCGGAACCACCCGGGCGCGCGTCAGCACCCTCATGAGCCAGTTTCGAAAGCAGGGATTGATTGACTACAAGGGTGAGATTAAAGTCAACGACTCACTCGCCGACTTTGTCTTCCGCGATTAGCTCGTCCGTTGTTGACATCAGCAATTTTAAATCGCGCCTTCTTCGGCAGCGTCAGGGCTAATGGCGCGGACCTGCTTGGGAAACCGCCGGGCGCTTGCTAAACTGGACCTCATGTTTCGCACAAGGTTCAAGAAGGAAATCGTTGCCGAATTTCTGCCGCCGGTTCGATCGGGCAAGAAGCAAAAGGTAATTATTCTTTGCGACGGCATGCCGTCCATTCCCACCAAGCAGCCGCTGGCGGAATTCCTAGCCCGCAGAGGCTTCTGGGTCTTTTACCCCCGCTGGCGCGGAGCGTGGGAAAGCGGCGGGAAGTTCCTTGAAAAGTCTCCGGTGCAGGACATCGCCGACGTCATCACCGGACTCGAAAAGGGCCGCATCCGGGAAAACGCCTTTGGCCAATTGTTCCACATCTCTCCCGATTCCGTTTTTGTCATCGGCGGAAGTTTCGGTGGCGCGGCGGCGATCCTTGCCTCGCTCGATCCTCGTGTGAAAAAGGTGATCGCCAATTGTCCCGTAGTCGATTGGAGCATCCTCCACACCGAGCAGGAGAAAGAGACCTCCAACAAAAGCTATCCGGCCTACATCCGGGAAGCCTTCGGCAACGGCTACCGCCTCTCCGACAAAAACTGGAACAAGCTCCTCCGGGGGGATTTTTACAACCCGGCCCGGCACATCGAAGAATTAACCGCATCCAGGATCATGATGTTCCACGCCAAAGACGATCCCTACATTCCCTGGAAGCTGGTGGACCGCTTTGCCCGGCGCGCGGGAATCAAGCTCAACCTCCTGTCCCGCGGCGGCCACCTCAGCACCACCCGGACCGTCCAGAAATACTGGCCCCGCATCAGGCAGTTCTTCAATTCTAAAACGTAAGCCTATCCTTGCCCGCCGGTGATAAACTTTAGGACCTCTGGAGGATTCGCCATGGCTGCCTTTCTGTTAAGCATGGCTCTCCTGCTCGCTGGGCAGATCAATCCTGCGAAACCGCCGAATCCTGCAACGCCCAAAGAAAAATGCACCATCTCCGGCACGGTCCTGTCGGCGGCGACCGGCCAGCCGCTCCGGGACGCCGCCGTCATGTTGTACAAGGTGGGCGCGAGCGGCACCCCTTTGGCGGTTGCAACCGATGCCGGCGGCCATTTTGAAATCAAGAATGTCGATCCCGGCCGATATTCGCTGGCCGCCAGCCACCCCGGTTATGTCCGGACGGAATATGGCCAGCAAGGCGGGAACGGACCCGGCCGGCACCTGACGCTCCTGCCCGGCCAGGCGGCCAAAGGTATTTCCTTCCAGCTTCTCCGCGAAGCGGTCATTACCGGTCACGTTTACAACGAGGATGGCGAGCCCATCGAGGGCGCCCAGGTCCGCGCCCTGCAGGAGAGATATTTTCAGGGCAAGCGGCGCCTGATGCCCAGCCGCTTCGCCTCAACGGACGATCGCGGCAAGTACCGCCTTTATGGCCTTGCCCCGGGCACCTACTACGTCACCGCCTCAACCAGCCTCATGCATTACGGCAATCCTTTCAATTACGCTCCTTCCTATTACCCCGGTGCCACGGACGCTCATTGGCAGCTACCACATCCGCGGCCGGGTGATCGGCAATATCGGCAAGACTCCTCTGACCGGCGTCTTTGTGCAGATCATGACGCGGACGGAACCCTATGCGAACTTCGGAAGGGGTGGGAGCGTCAAGGACGCCCAGGGCGACTTTGACCTCTCCAGCATCCGCCCCGGCTCTTATTTCCTGGTCGCGCACGTTACTGTTAAAGGGACTTTGTATCAGACCCGGCAGCCGGTGACGGTTACGGATTCGGACGTGAACGGACTTCGGCTGGTCCTCACGCCCGGCGCCACGCTGAAAGGAGTCGTTCGCACGAAAGGCTCTGTCGACCTTTCCAAGATGCGCATTTTTCTGCAGCCGCGCAATGGAGTCTTTTTCGGCCCGTCCAGCAGTCCTGCGGTCAATCCCGACGGAACCTTCGAATTCGATTCTCTTGCCGACGGGGGCTACCTTGTCCGAGTCTACGGGCTGCCTGGCAATGCCTACGTCCAGTCCGCAACTCTTGGCGAGCAGGACGTGCTCGACTCGGGATTTGAAGTCACGAACGGCGAAGCGCCGGGCTCGACGCTCAAGGTTGTGGTCAGCGCAAACGGCGCACGCGTTGGCGGCACGGTCCTGCTGAATGGCAAGCCATTCAACTCCGCGCTGGTCACGCTCCTGCCCGCTGACGCTTCAAAGCTCGCAAGCAACTGGTGGTTCAAATCCACCACCACGGACCAGTACGGCAACTTTGAGTTGTCGGGCATCCGGCCGGGCAATTACCGCCTCTTCGCATGGGAAAAAATCAAGCCGGGAGAAGAACGCGAGCCGGACTTCCTCAATCAGTTCAAATATCAGGGTCAGAAACTCCAGATTGCTCCCGGAGCCATGCTCACCGTGCGGCTCAACGCCATCCCCGCCGGCAAAATTCAGGCCGCCGAAGCCCGGTAGCCTGCAGATCTCTCTTCCCTTGGAGCGGGGGCCGGGGCGTTAGGGGGCGCGGCACCGCGGAATGTTCTTGACAGGGCTACGCTACTGTGCTAGTCTTGGTGATGGTATCGGCAGCGTATCACGCCGGCCATTGTAGCGCAGGGCCCGCTCTCCGGCCCTGCGGGTTTTGCGTGGGATTCAGGGTAAGAACCGCACGAATGTTGCGGTACGAATACCGCATTGCAAGGCCGTTTTGAACGGCCAAAAAGCGGGCGAACTCGTTGAAAACAATAGAAGGGCCGGAAAAACAAACCGAAAACAAACCGGAAAACAAAGCGGGCCAATTTACTGAAAATAAAGGACCGCAAAAAAACAAACCGAAAACAGACCGAAAACCGGACACGCGATCTGGAAAGGAGGTCTGCCCACGGGATTCATCGTGCCATTTCGTGAGACCTCGCTGAAAGGCATGCCTCACGCGCAGGCGCGGAGGCGCAAAGTTCGGATGGCCAAGCCAGCCTGGCGTCCACGAACAATCGGCGACGCGCACGCGGGAAATGTTGTTACAATGGCCGGGACCGAATCCATATTCTTTCGGGAGTGATTATGCGAGTTGCAGCCGTTCAGATGGACGTCAAGATCCTCGACAAGGAGCACAACCTCAGAAGGGTTCTCGAAAACCTGGAAAGCGCAGCGCGCGAAGGCGCAGAGCTGGTGGTCTTCCCGGAGTGCGTTCTGACGGGCTACTGCTTCACCAGCCGCGAGGAAGCGCTGCCCGTGGCCGAAACCGTTCCCGGCCCGTCCACGGAAAAGATTGCCGCCGCCGCAAAACGCCTGGGTGTTGCGGCGGTGGTCGGCATGCTGGAGCGGGTGGACGGCGACGTCTTTAACGTCGCGGTGGTCATCACGCCGGAGGGCATCCAGGGATCGCATCGCAAGATTCATCTGCCGTATCTCGGCATTGACCGCTACGACGCGCCGGGCGACGTTCCCTTCCCCGTCTTCCAGGCCGGGCCGGCCAGGGTCGGCGTCAACATCTGCTTCGACTGCAGCTTTCCCGAAGCGGGCCGCGTCCTCAAGCTGAAGGGCTCGCAGATTCTCGCCATCCCCACCAACTGGCCCGTGGGCTCCGACACATGGGCGCACATTCCCAAAGTCCGCGCCATTGAAAACCACCTGTACGTTGTGGCCGCGGACCGTGTGGGCGAAGAGCGCGGGTTCCGATTTGCGGGCCGCTCGCAGATCATCAACTATACGGGCGAGGCACTGGCCGAAGCCGGAGAAACCGAAGAGATCATTCTCTATGCCGACGTAGAGCCCGCGCGGGCGGACGAAAATCGGGTGGTGCGGATCCCCGGCGAATGGGAATTCGACCGCATGGCCGCGCGCCGGCCGGAGATGTACGGGCCCATCACCAAACCGAAATAAAAGAGGCCGCTGGCGCCGCTTCTAGCCCCGCATTGTAGGCTATCCATCAGACCTTGAAGAAATAGAGCCCCGGCTCCTGTCGCGCTTCCCGCAGCAGCATCAGCGCCAGCTCCCGCGCGTGATAGTCGCCCCACATCGACGATTCCCCGCACGGCACCTTGCGCCCTTCCGGCACGTGGTCCCAAGCTCGCGGCCGGTGATAGACCGAATGCAGAATCAATCCCTGGTGGGACGGATCGGCCGATAAGTAGGGCTCGTCAAGCAACGTCCGGGTGACGGTGAGAGCCGCCTGGCAGTAACGCCTGCCCTGCTCGGCGCGCTGGCGCACTCGATCGAGATAGGTGCCCAGCCGCCACAGCCCCTGCGCGGCAATCGAGGCGGCGGAACTGTCCACCGGCTCGAAGTCATTGAACGGATCGCTCGGCCGCGAGAGATAATCGCCGAGCTTTGCCAGGCCCGGCGCGCCCGTGTCCCAGTAAGGAATGCCGTCGGTGGGAGTCTGGTCGATATAGTAATCCGCGGTGGCCTCAGCGGCGCGCAGCATCATGGCTTCAAGGGTCGCGCCTCCGCCCAGCGGCTCAAGCTCTTCCGCGGGCAGGCTGTGGAGGAATTCCAGTTGTTCGGCAAAGCCCAGGATGGCCCACGCGAGGCCGCGCGTCCAGGTCGTGAAGGGCGAGTAGCCCTGCTGCGTGCCGGGACAGCGATAGATGCCATCCTTAGCGTTGAACAGCGACTCGTGCGCCACGCGCCCCCGCACGTCATAACGGTCGCGGCCTTCTCCGTAAAAGACAGAAAAACGGGCGGTCGCATGCGCGTGCTGTATCAGGCGCTCCAAAAGCGAAACCTCGCGGCCGGATTCCTCATGGAGCACGTTGCCAAGCCGGTGCGCCACGGCGAGCGAGCGAAGCGAGCGCATCGCATCGATAAAGAGCGAATGGGCGCCGTTGAAAGAGAAGATGTACCCGCCGCCCTCCGCCAGCCGAGACCAGCGAGCAGCCTGCACGGCTCCACTGGTTTTGAGCGCCAGTTTGTAGTAATTCTGCTCCGGCCGGGATGCGTCGATCTTCCCTTCCCGAGCCAGCCGTGCGAGGTTGCCAAAGGTGCTGATGATGTTGAACCCGTGATCGTGAACGCCGGTGTGGG
>JARRJI010000156.1:0-7851 GCA_037379595.1 Acidobacteriota bacterium
TCTGTTCCGGCGTCAGGCATACCGTCCGGTAGCCTTCCGCCTCCAGCGTCTCGAGGATCTCCTTCCGGCCCTCCTCGGCCAGAGCCCCCGGGAAAAATCCCCGGTTCCCTACAATCACTCCCAATGTTGTCTTGCTCATCCCAAAACCCTCCTCCATCATCTCCTCTGAATCTCAATACAAAAATCAGGTCCTAACCCAACACCCCGGCCTTACACCTTTTTCCCGGGCTGCCCGTAGGTCGTATGATAACGATCGTACCACTTGCGAACCTCTTTCGCAGGCAACGGCTTCGGCTTCCCGAGCAATAGGGCCAAGTGGCACGTCTTGGCCACGTCTTCCAGCATCACGGCGGCCTTCAACGCCGCCCTCGGAGTCGGCCCGAACGCGAAGACGCCGTGCTGCGCCAGCAGCACCGCCGGCGCTTTGCCCATGTACTTCAGAATGGCTTCTCCGATATGGTCGCCCTGGTTGTCCGTGTAGGGCACGCAGGGGATCTCGGCCCCGAATTCATCCGCGATCGCCGTCAGGTAAACCGGAATCGACCGGTTCAGCAAGGCAAAACTCGTGGCGTAGTTCGAATGCGTGTGGATCACACCGCCAATCTCCGGCCGGTGCTGGTAAAGATAAAGGTGGTGCGGCAAATCCACCGAGGGATTCCATTTCCCGCTCACCTTCCGCCCCTTGAGGTCGGTCACCACCATGTCCTGCGGCTGCATTTTATCGTAGTCCATGCCGCTCGGCTTAATGATCACCAGCCCGCGCTTGCGGTCTACTCCGCTCACGTTGCCGCTGTGCATCGTCACCAGCCCGGCCCGGTAAATCGCCAGGTTTGCTTCCCATACTTCGCGGCGAAGTTTCTCCAGAACCTTCATCCTCCAAAATCCTCCGATCTCCCCGATCTCACTTCGAACGCTGCTCGGACTGCAGGGCCTTGAGCCTTTTCATCACATCATTCGCGCCTCGGCCGAAATAGTCGTGCAGCGTCTGGTACTCCTTGAAAATCCTCGCATACACCTTGTGGTTTTCCTTGTTGGGCCGGTACGTCTTCTTCTGCAACTGGGCCATCTTCCGTGCGGCTTCGAAGATGCTGTCGTACCCTCCGGCATCCCGTCCCGCCGCCACGGCCCCGTGCATTGCCGATCCCAGCGCCGGGCAGGTCAGCAATTGCTCGGCCATCCTGATCTCGCGACCCGTAACATCGGAGTAAATCTGCATCAGCAGTTGGTTCTTTTCCGGCAATCCCCCGCAGGCCACCAGGTTCCGCACCTCGACGCCTCTCGACTCAAAGGCTTCAATGATTTCCCGCGTCCCGAACGCCGTCGCCTCAATCAGCGCCCGATAAATCTCTTCCGGCCGGGTCGCCAGCCGCAGCCCCAACAGTACTCCCGTCAAGTCCACATCCACCAGCACCGAGCGGTTGCCGTTCCACCAGTCAAGCGCCACGAGGCCTGATTCACCCGGCCTGAGCGCCGCCGCCTGCTTCTCCAGGATCGCCGTGAAGGGAACCTTGCTCTTCCGCGCCTCGCGATACACCGACTCGTGCACCCCGTTCTCAAAGAACCATGCAAAGATGTCTCCCACCGCTGACTGTCCGGCCTCAAATCCCCACAGCCCAGGCACCACGCCGTCTTCGACCACCCCGCACATTCCTTCCACCATCCTCTGCTTCGTCCCCAGCAGTATGTGGCAGATCGACGTTCCCATAATCATCACCAACGAACCCGGCCCAGTCACAGCGCAGGCCGGAGCCGAAACGTGCGCGTCTACGTTCCCGATTGAAACCGGCGTTCCTTCCTTCAGGCCCGTCTTTTTGGCCCACTCGGCCGTCAGTCCTCCCGCTCGCGCCCCGAGCGGATAATACTCCTCAGGCACCTTCGTTCCGATCACGTCCCCGAGCGCCGGATGTAGCGCCCGGAAAAAGTCCTGCGATGGGAATCCTTTCCCTTTCATCCACATGGCCTTGTAGCCCGCCGTGCAGGTGTTGCGCTTCTCCTCGCCCGTCAACTGCCACACAATCCAGTCCGCCGCTTCCACAAACCTGTCCATGGCGTTGTAGATTCTGGGCGCCTCATTCACAACCTGCAACAGCTTCGAGAAAAACCACTCGGAAGAATACTTCCCGCCGTAGATGCGAATGAACTCTTCGTTCCGCTCCCGCCCGACTTCGTTGATACGGTCCGCTTCCGGCTGCGCCGCATGATGTTTCCAGAGCTTCACCCAGGCGTGCGGCTGTTTTTGGAACTTGGGCAGAAAACAGAGCGGCGTCCCGTCCTTTTTTACCGGCAGCGGGCTCGAGGCGGTAAAGTCCGTTCCCAGCCCGATCACCTGTTCGGCCTTCACGCCTGCGGCTTTCAGCGCTCGCGGAACTGCCTTTTCCACTACACGAAGATAGTCGCGCGGGTTCTGCAGCGCCCAGTCCCGCTCCAGCTTCGGCCCGCCCGGCAACCTCGAGTCAATCACCCCGTCCGCATAAGGAACGATGAAGCTCGACACCAGTTCGCCGTTCGCGACCCGCACCACCACCGCACGGCCCGACTCCGTCCCGTAGTCAATACCCACCGCGAATTTCTCTTTGCCTGCAGAAGATTTTTTTCCCGCCATCTCTTGACCTTCCTCCTCAATTCCGCTTCCGCCCGGCCCTTTCGGCGCAAGCTGTTGTTTTCCGTTTCCGCCTCTTATCCTCTCTCCTGAAGAGCCCGGTCTTCGCGTGCTCGAATGCGGCGGTAGTCCCTTCCAGCCGGGACTTCCAACCTTGCAGGGCCGCCCTTCCCTTCTGGAAGAATGTCCGGCTGTCTGGGAGCGGGGAGCCGCGGCAACGGTTTCTCCTGGCAGCGTGTTTTTCGTTCGGGGAATGCGGGGACTTCGCGGCCCGTCATAGAACCCTTGACCTTGGCCGCCCTCTCAATTCACGCCGTCTCAAACACCAACACGCTGTAAGACCTCGCCGGCACCTCCACGGTCATACGCGACCCCAGCTGCTTTGGAGTCTCCAGCCGCCCGGGCACAACCCGCTTCGGATCCGCAAACGTGTTCGTCGCCTTCAGGTCCGGCCCCGTCAGTACTTCGGAAACCTTCACCCGCTTCGGGGCCCCCGTCCGCCAAGTTAAGTCTATCTGGTGGCTCTTGTCCAAATCCCGGTTCAGAACCAGCAGCGTGGTCTCACCGGTTGCCGCGTCCCGCGTCGCCACCACGTCCAGGTAGGGGACCTGTCCCATGTTCTCTACCTTGTAGGTTGGCGAATCCACCACCAGGTCGATTACCTCACCCCGGCAATGGTGCAACGCCCAGGCATACGGATAGTAAATCGTCTGCCGGAGCACGCTCGTCCGGTTCGTCATCAGCGGCGCAATCACGTTCACCAATTGCGCCAGGCAGGCGATCCGCACCCGGTCCGCATGCCGCAGGAGCGTATTGAGGCAGCCGCCGATCAGGAGCGCGTCCTGCAGGTTGTAGACTTCCTCAAGCAAATGCGGCGCCTCCTGCTTGTGTCCGTCGCCGCCACGCTCCCGGTACCAAACGTTCCACTCGTCAAACGACAGGTGAAGCAGTTTCTCGGTTCTCAGCCGCCCCGCCACCATGTCGCACACCGCCGCCACCTGCTCAATCTGCCGGTCCATCGTCAGGTTCAGCGCCAGGTAATGCCGCGAGTCCCCATCCGTCTCCGTCGTATCGTTGAAGTAGCGGTGCAGCGAGATCGCGTCCACCACGTCATAACACTGCTCCAGCACTTCCCGGTCCCATTCAAGATAGGTGGGCATGAACGGGTTGCTCGACCCGCAGACCACCAGAAACACCGACGGATCCACCGCCCGGATCTGCCGCGCCGCATCTGCCGCCTTCAGCCCATACGCCGTGGCCGTCGAATGCCCGATCTGCCAGGGACCGTCCATCTCATTCCCCAGGCACCAGTGCTTAACCCTGTACGGTTCTTCGTGGCCGTACTTCCGCCGCAGATCGCTCCACTTCGTCCCTTTCGCAAGGTTGCAGTACTCCACCAGATTGCCTGCTTCCTTCGCCGTCCCCGCACCCAGGTTCACCGCCATCAGCGGCAGCGTCTGCGCCTTCTGGCACCACGCCATGAAGTCGTCCGTCCCGAACTGGTTCGTCTCAATCGTGTCCCATGCCCGGTCCAGCACTGTCGGCCGGTCCTTCTTCGGACCCACGCCGTCCAGCCAGTTGTAGCCCGAAACGAAGTTTCCGCCCGGATACCGGATCATCGGCACGCCCAGGCCGCGGATCTGTTGCAGCACGTCCTTACGGTACCCGTCCGCGTCCGCCTCAGGCGAGCCGGGATCGTAAATTCCTTCGTAGATCGCCCTTCCCAGATGCTCCAAAAACGAGCTGAAGACGTTGCGATCCAGCTGCGCCACGGGATGCGATGGGTCAATCAAAACACGGGCCTCCGACGGCCCCTTCGCTCCCTGCGCTCCACTTCCAGCCCCAAACGCATTCCCGGCAAGCGACGCCAACCCCGCTGCCGATGCCCCCGAGATGAAGTCCCGCCTGCTCACTCGCGACATGGAAACTCCTCCTTCGCCAATCTTCCCAAGGGAAATAACCCTCTAGCGATATCACGTCCCTTGCTCCATCGTCAAGGTGAAAACGCTTACAATCCACTCCCAGTTTCTCAGGCCGGGGCCGTAGGGAAATGGAGAAATGTGCCAGGGTAAAAGACTACGCGGTTCTTGACAAGCCCGCAGCGGCTGTGTTTGCATTCGGTTCCTGGAGCGCAAACGCTTGCGCAAGGTGGGGCGTTGGGAGGCTGGGGACTTAAGGTGCTGATCCGGGCTGTCAGACGCGCAAACACTGATCGCGACGCACGGCAGGTCGAAAGCTTCTTTGTCACTCCTGACAGGTGTGGCTTCCTTCCTCAATTCTGGTGCGGTGAACCTTCGTACCGCGCTGCCCCAAAGGCTGAGAATGGTGTCGGGCCAAGAATCGAAAAAGGATGCTCGGCCGCACCCATTGCCGGCCACCGCCCGAACACCATCGGCGACCCGCAACTGTCTCGATTCCAGCAGAAGCTCCAGCCCTGGTTCAACACAATCATCGCTGGTATTCGCATGGGCCGTAGCGCGGGTCCGGACTTCCTCGCGGATTTGCTTGGCAATCTCGCGGGAGAATCCCCGCATATCAATGCCGCCGCCGACCCAAAGCCGCACGGAATGAAAGAACTGCGGCTCGCATTCCCACCCCACAAAGGAGAAGCTGCCTTATGAAGCGATCATCTCGCAGAACTTTTCTTAAGAAAAGCGCCGGTGCCGTGGTTGCCGGCGGTGCATTGCTCCATCCCGATGCGCTGAGTGTTACGACGGCTTCTGCTGCCGTTCCCGCGCCGGCGGGACCCCTGGAGGCAACGATTGACGTAAGGAAAGTTGGCGAGCCGATCACCAAGTATATGTACGGGATGTTCCTCGAGCAGCTTGCCGATCTTGTTTATCGGTCTCTTTGGAGCGAGATGCTCGACGACCGCAAATTCTATTTTCCTGTAAACTCTGCCCCGGAAAAGAAAATGGGACCCCGCTTCCGGCGCATGCGATTGCGGAAATGGCGGCCCGTCGGAGGAGATCAGTTTGTGGTTATGGACAAGGACAACCCTTACGTGGGCGAGCACTCCCCGCGGATCACGCTGGGCGGCGCAACCGCGCGCGGTATCCAACAGTCCGGTCTGGCCTTGCAAAAAGGAAAGGTCTACACGGGCCGGGCAATTCTGGCCGGTACACCGGGAGCGAAGGTCAAGGTCAGCCTGGTATGGGGAACCGGGGCCGGCGACCGACAGACCGTCACCGTGTCGCACCTGCGGTCAGATTATGCCAAGTTTCCGCTGAAATTCACCGCCCAGACCAACACAGAAGACGGGCGGTTGGAGATCCTCGGCACCGGCCAGGGGTCCTTCCACATTGGGACAGTTTCACTGATGCCGACGGATAATATCGATGGCTGGCGGCCGGACACCACCCGCCTGCTGCGCGAGCTCAACTCCGGTTTCTACCGCCTGCCTGGAGGCAACTTCATCTCCGATCACAACTGGCGCGATGCGATCGGGCGAGACCGGGACAAGCGCGCTCCGACCTGGGATTATGCGTGGCATTTCATGCAGCCCAACGATGTGGGAATGGATGAGTTCATGACCCTCTGCAAGCTGCTGAATGTGGAACCGTATGTCACGGTCAACGCGGGGCTGGGAGAAGCCGATTCAGCGGCCGCGCTTGTTGAATACACCAACGGTTCCGTCCACACGCGCCTGGGGGCACGCCGGGCGGCAAACGGCCACCCCGAGCCTTATCATGTCAAGTTCTGGGACATCGGCAACGAGATGTACGGTTTCTGGCAAATCGGCCACACCTACCTGCGATATTACGTGCTGAAGCACAATGCCTTCGCCAAGGCGATGCGCAAGGTGGACCCTTCCATCACCCTTGTTGCCTGCGGAGCGATGCCCGACGAGATGACCGTTACCGGCAACGCCCTTCTGACCACCGGCCAGTCTCAGGCCAAATATGGGAGTGAAGCGGACTGGACAGGGGGAATGCTTGCCAAGTGTTGGGGAAACTTCGACGGTATCGCCGAGCACTGGTATTGTCGGAGCGGAATGAGATACGACCTCAACGTCGGCAACCGGGACCCTTTCCCGTTAGGAAGCACGACGACATTACCCTCCAATTACGGATACGTTCCGGTCAAGGAGTCACTGGTCGATTGGGCCCGGCGACCCTCCAACCGGGTACGACTGAAGTCAGAGGCCTGGCATGAATACCAGAAGCGCTTCCCGGCAATGAAAGACAAGAAGGTTTTTCTCGCAATCGACGAGTGGGCTTACACCGGCACGCGCCCCAATCTGAAACTTGCCCTGTGTTACGCCCTGGTGTTTCACGAAATGTTCAGACACACCGACTTCCTGAAGATGTCGGCTTTCACCTTTGGCATTTCATGCCTCGACTTCAACAGCACGGAGGCCATCTACAACTCTACAGGCCAGTTGTTCAAGTTCTATCGAGAGCACTTTGGTACGTTGCCGGTTGAAGTCACAGGCAATTCGCCGCAACCCGCGCCCAAGTGGCCGGTGGGTGGCGACCAGCCCAAAGTCAACGCGGGCAGTCCTACCTATCCTCTGGATGTGTCTGCCGCCTTAACGAGCGACCGCAAGTTTCTGACAGTGGCCATTGTCAATCCCACAGAATCGGCTCATAAAATTGCGTTGAATATCGAAGGCGTAAAGGTCGGAGGCAAGCCCAGCGTGTGGCAGATGACCGGAGCCAGCCTGGATGCCGCGGACGTGCTGGGCCAGAAGCCACAGATCGAGATCAGGGAAAATCAAATTCGAGAGGCAGTGAGCGCCCTCACAATCGCTCCCATCAGGATCAATATTTACGCCTTTGAGCTTGTTGGTATGGCTTAAATTTGATCTGGCGACAGCGTTGTGGGTTGCGGCAAGGTTAACCGGGCGATGCCTGCAAATTCGACAACGAGTGTCATCTTCAGGGCTACCATTCTGCGCTGCAATGCAGCCCCGTTGATTCCCGAAGGCAGAGGACACTCCTACGACTCAGTGCAACCTTTATCCTCGTTCCGCGCCCCTACTGGATGCACCGCCTCGTTCTGTTATGAGGATTGTTCTGGCGGATTGACTTCAGGAGGGGGAGTAAAATATCAGCCGATATTTCAACTCTGGCATTGAACACACATCGGAGTTTTCCGTTGCGTCTAGCGCATGCTGACGGAGGAGACGGCGGTTAGTGTCATGGACTCGCTCTTGCCCTGGTCCACTTCCCCGCCTGTTTGGAAATAATTCCACAATACCCTGACGATCCGTTCTGCAGCCCGGCCGTCCCACAACCTGGGAGCAAGCC
>JARRJI010000157.1:0-8661 GCA_037379595.1 Acidobacteriota bacterium
CTGGGGACGCTACGACTCCATGCATGCGTAAATGGGTTCTGGAGATTTTTCCTATCACTTTCGCCGCCGCGCGGCGATTGGACAATCGGATCCCTTTGTAGAGATTGGCGCCACAGGGTATTTCCCCACCGACTATGGTCGTGGCGCAGCGGCTGGAAACTTCGGGGGCGGCGTCGAAATCTGGATGGCAAGACACGCAGGCGTGCGCCTGGGGGTCCGGGACTATGTCAACCCTTATGTCAGTGACTTTCCCGGCACTCACTCCGTCTCGTTCCGCTTTGGCATTACATTCCGGTAAGACGCAGCCGACAGTGCTTGGCAGCGGAGCCTATGCGTTTCAGACTCCACGGTTCCTGACTTGAAAACCGGCAAAAAGCCGCACAGCCTCTGAGGTTCGAGACTCGGCATTACCCGCCCAAGTTTGAGGTCACAAATCGCGACCCCAAAGCGGGTGGGTAGCCACTGCCAGATTTGTTCTGACCCTGGGCTCTTCCTGGGCCCCAAGTCCCACGGACAGGAGAGCGCTGTCCGTGGCTACCAATTGGGCGGACCCGGCTCACCGCACCGCAGCCAGAAAACCGTGGACAGTGTGCGAAATTGCCGGCCATCCGGATGCCAGCGGGGAAGCGAACACCACGCCCATCACCAATACAGCCAGCATCAGCCACAGGCCCATGTTCCTGCTCCCCTGTTTTTTCGGGGGATCCGGACCTCCGCGAATAAAAATCAGACCGCCATCTTTCTCCAACCGTATCGCCATCGTCCCCTCCCAGTGGTCATGCCGCAAAAGGCAAAATTCGAGAAGCCTTCATAACGAGGTGGAGGTCAAACGTACAGGTCCTGTCGTCCTCCGTCTGCGCCACGCGATTGCCGTGGCTTCACTTATCGGCCTGCGCGGCTGCCGTTTCGGAGAGCAAGACATCGAGAAGTTGGGTACGTCTGTCCTTCCCAACAAACCCGGACTTCTGCTCCTGGCAGAAAAACATCCTCGTTTCGATGCATGCATTGTTACGCTCTCTGCCCTAGAGCACAATCCGGCAGGTTCTGGAAAAAAGATCGTCAAACACCTGAATTCCTGTCGGGTGATCACCTGACCGTTTTTCGATTCCTCCGCGTCTCGCTCCCGGACTTCGACGGCTGCTTGCTGCTTCCGTTCCACCGAGCCAGCGGTTGAGAGTTTGCCGCCTTGCATTTAAACTGCGCAGCGGTGTATAACTTGGCGCACGGTCCCACGAACATTTTGGGGGCACGGGTTGCAATCGGGTTGATCGATACCACACCTGCGGGGGCTCATGAACATTTCTTCAGCGGAAACCGAACGCAAAGAAGGTTCCTCCCGGGCGACGCATGTGCGTTGGGCGGTTATCGGCATGCTGGCCGTGATCTCGGCCACGACGTACGTGGATCGCCTCAATCTGGGGATCGCGGGCAAATACATTCAGGATGAGTTTGCTTTCAATGACCAGACGATGGGCTGGATTCTGAGTGCATTTGTTCTCGGATATGCACTCTTTCAGGTGCCGAGCGGCTGGGCGGGCGACCGGATTGGCCCTCGCCGCATGCTGACGTTCGCGATCGTCTGGTGGTCCGCTTTTACCGCGCTGACGGCGCTCGCTCCGAGCCTCCCGCTGGCCGGGATGTTTGGTGTCGCATGGTCATTTGCGATGATCCGGTTCCTGGTGGGCGTGGGCGAATCGGCCGCCTTTCCGAACTCCAATAAGATCGTTTCCTTTTGGAGCGCGCGGGAGAGCCGTGGCGCCGGCAACAGCGTGGTCCTTGCAGGGTTGGGCGTGGGCGGCGCGGTTTCGCCCATCGCGATCACCTGGATCATGATTCATTGGGGCTGGCGCATGTCTTTTTACATATGCGCTGCCCTGGGCACAGTCGTAGCGCTCGCGTGGCACCTTTATGCGAGAGACCATCCTGAAGAGCATCCCCGGGTGAATGCCGAAGAGCTGAAGGTGATCTACGAGGGCAGGGAAAAGGGTGGCGTTTCTCTGCGCAGGAATGGCAGCTCAGCAAACGCGGTCCCGTGGAAGGCGATATTCAGGAGCCGTTCCGCGTGGGCCTTGGTGCTCAGCTATTTTTTCATCGCCTACCCTGCTTACATCTACTACACGTGGTTTTTCATTTACCTCATCCGGGTTCGCGGCCTGAGCGTGGCACGTAGCGGACTTTGGGGTTCGACACCGTTCATCGCCATTGCCTTGCTGACTCCTGCTGGCGGGTGGCTTTCGGACCGCGCGGTCTCCAGATTCGGCGTCCGGCGCGGGCGGCGCTTCGCGGTATGGGTTGGAGTCGCGCTCTCAGCTGTGATGCTGCCGGCGGGAGGGTACGTTACGAACAATGCCGGCGCCATTCTGCTGCTTGCGGGAGCTTCCGGCTTCAACCTGTTTGCGACCACAACCTGGTGGGCTGCCTGCAACGACATGACGCCGAACTTCTCCGGTTCGCTTTCCGGGCTGATGAACATGTCAGGCAACCTTGGCGGCTGGCTTTCGCCGATTCTCACGGCGGCAATGGCAACGCGTTTCGGTTGGAACATGGCTTTCGACTTTGCCGGCTTGATGACCCTCGTGGCAGGCCTGCTGTGGGTCACGGTCAGGGCGGATGAGAAGCTCGAATGAAGCGGAAGTGCGATCAGCGCACCGGGACGTGCGGAGACAGACCAGCGATGGGTGAGGGGCAGCCGGGCATTGCGGTCTTCTGGAACCGGGAATTGCACACACCGCAAAAACCGCGAATTATGCACCGCCCGTGCCCTGCTCGCGGCGCGACGGTTCCAAGAACCAGCTTGACATGCCACTGCGCTTTCAGAGATGGCAACCGCCCGCTGCTACGGCATTCTTATGTTGTGCTGCCCGCAAGGCTCAAACAGAGAAAGGACACGGGTTATTCCGAAGAGTTTCCGTACTTGCGGCGACAGGTTCACCAGTTGCAATTCGCAGTGCGAGGTCTTTGCGGCGACGTAAAGGCGCGCGACCATGCCCAGGCCGGAGCTGTCCATAAAATCCACCTCGCCCAGGTCAACGACAACCCGGCTCGATTTAGGCAGCAGATCTCTGACGCGTTTTTTCAATATGTCTGTCTGGCCGAATACCAGACGCCCCTTGCATTTCACCAAAACAGTCCCGCCCTCAGACTGGACATCAATGGTGCACTTGCCGCCGGATTTCGAATTCAATGAGGCTGTCATATCAATTCCCCCCAGCGCAAGATATTTCGTTTGCAAGTGATTTTAACGAATTCTTGGCGTTGTGTCGTCCCCTTTCCGGAAATCCGGAATCCGGCCCCTTGGGTCCACTCCGGCTGGGAGCGGGTCGATTCCCTCGAATGAAAAACCTCCGGCACGAAACCGCTGTTGTCGCTACCTGCTATTGCCGCGAATCCCTTTTTCGAATAGTATGGGGCACGACCCTTGCAGCGCAGAGTCAGAAGCACTTTTCTACCATAGGAGACCTCCATGCGAACCAAACTCTCGCTCTTGCTTGTGTTGTACCTGACTGTCAACGTTCTGGCGCAAGCGCCGCCCCAGGCCCGTGCTCAGCACCAACCGGAGGGTTCGGCGCAAAGCGTCCCGGCCTACAAGAACCCGCGGCTTCCGATCCCGGACCGCGTCGCCGACCTCCTCAGCCGCATGACGCTCGAGGAAAAAATCGATCAGCTTGTGCCGCAGAGGCCAAAAGGTTTGATTGATCCTACGGGCACATTCAAAAGTGCCGACCTCCCGAAGCTGATGCAAATGGAAAACGACATGCGGAATCCCCTCAGCCCGGAGAAAGTTGCGATTCTGAGGAACGCCATCCAGCGATACCAGGTTGAGAAGACGCGACTGGGGATTCCGGAAATATTCTTTGGCGAGGCGCTGCACGGCTCCATGCAACATGGCGCGACGATGTTCCCCATGCCCATTGGCCTGGCCAGCACGTGGGATCCCAGGCTGATGGTGAAGGTCTACACCATCGCCGGGGACGAAGCCTCGGCGACCGGCATCCGGCAGGTTTTTGCGCCGGACCTCGACCTGGGCCGCGACCCGCGCTGGGGACGCACCGAAGAAAGCTTTGGCGAGGACCCCTTTCTGGTTCGGGCGATGGGCCTGGCGGAAATCCGTGGGCTGCAAGGGCCGAGTTACGACATTGGCCCCCACCATGTTCTCGCTACCGCCAAGCACTTCACCGCCCACGGCGCGCCCGAGGGCGGCACCAACACGGCGCCGGTAAACGTGGCCGAACGCACGCTGCGGGAGAATTTTCTTCTTCCCTTCCAGGCGGCTGTGGAGCAGGGCGACGTCGGCAGCATCATGGCTTCGTATAACGAGATCAACGGCGTTCCCGACCACATCAACCGCTGGCTGCTGACCGACGTTCTGCGGCGCGAGTGGGGCTTCCGGGGCGAAATCGTCAGTGACGGCAGCGGGCTGCAAATGCTGGTGAACCGTCATCACTCGGCCGCCAACTATGCGGATGCCGCGCGGCTGGCTCTCCACGCGGGCATCGAATACGACCTCTCGAACGGCGCCGTTTTCCGCACGCTCCTCCAGCAGGTGAAGGACGGGCGCGTTTCCGAAGCGGCCATCAACAAGGCCGCGGCCGACGTTTTGACGGCCAAGTTTCGCCTGGGATTGTTTGACCATCCCTACGTGGACGTGAAAGCGGCCGCGAACGCACTCAACACGCCCGCGAGTCAGCATGTCGCTTTGCAGGCGGCGCGCGAGGCGATGGTACTGCTGAAGAACCAGGGTGGGATGCTGCCGCTCGATGTCAACAAGTACAAGACCATTGCCGTGATTGGTCCGGATGCGGCCCAGGTTCACCTGGGTGGTTATTCGCGCCAGCCTTTCCATGAGGTCAGCGTGCTTGAGGGGATTCGCAACCTTGTCGGCACACGCGCCAAGGTGGTTTACAGCGAAGGCTGCAAGATCACGACCGCTGTCAACGCGAAAACACCCGGCTGGCTGGCCTGGTACAACAACGGAATCCCGTTGCCGGACCCGGCCCAGCAGAAGAAGGAAATCGCCGCCGCGACGGAAGTGGCGCGCCAGTCCGACGCCGTCATCCTGGTGATCGGCGAGAATGAATCGATTGACCGTGAGGCGTGGAGCATGCAGCACCTTGGGGACCGGGACGATCTGAATCTGTTTGGTGACCAAGGCAAGCTGGTACGCGCGATGGTCGGCACCGGCAAGCCGGTTGTGGTGCTGCTCATCAACGGCCGTCCCATCACCATCAACTACATCGAAAAACATGTGCCCGCCGTCGTTGAGGCGTGGTACCCCGGCCAGGAAGGCGGAACGGCCGCAGCCGAAGTCCTCTTTGGCCAGTACAATCCGGGCGGCAAGCTGCCCATCACCTTCCCGCGCACGGTGGGCGACCTGCCCGACTTCTACAACCACAAGCCCAGTGCGATCATTCCGTGGATCGGCACCGATCGCAGCCCGCTCTTCCCCTTCGGATACGGGTTGAGCTACACCACGTTCAAATTCAGCAACCTGCGCCTGGAAAATCCTTATGCGAAGCCCAGCGCAGCCGAGGCGAAGCCGAAGCCGCTCACTATCTCCGGAAAATACGAAGGCACATCTCACAGCAAGTCTGGACATTCGCAGGCTGTTTCACTCGACTTGACGAACAAAGGCGGCATGCTCACCGGAGAGATCAGCAGTCCCGCAGGCATGGTCAATTCCGCCCAGCCCGCCAGGCTCCAGAACGGGCAATTCAATATGACCTTTGACATCTATGGTCCGTACGTGATGAAGCTGAACGGAACCCTGAACGCGGGCGTGCTCAAAGGAACTTATACGATGAGTGGTCCCGGCAATGCGGTTCTCGACAGCGGAACCGTGGAGGCTAAGAAATCGCCCGGTCCGGCGCTGACCGTCGGAAAGGAAAACAAGGTGATCGTCAAGGTGGACGTTGCCAACACCGGCACGCGCGCCGGCGACGAAGTGGCCGAGCTTTACATCCACGAACGCGTCAGCGAGGTTACGCAGCCCGTGGAAGAGCTGCGCAAGTTCCAGCGCGTTTCGCTCAAGCCGGGCCAGACCCGTACCGTCACCTTCACCCTTACGCCGCAGGATTTCGCCCAGTGGGACATCAACATGCATTTCAAGGTGGAACCCGGCATCTACGACGTGATGGTGGGTGGCAGTTCGAATAAGACGATCAGCGTTCCACTCGAGCTGGTCCAGCGGTAGCGGGCGACGCTTTCTGTAAATGCGAGTGTGTAGCGCAGACCGCCGAAGTTGCGGTCTGCGGCTTTTCTTTCGGCACGAGGCATAAAGAGGCTTGACCCTGACAAGAAGAGCCGATGCCGCCAAATCGCGTTCGAATAGGGCACCGTGAATGGAGACATCCGAAGGACCGCGGACCTCGACGACGGAGGTCCGCGCTACTTACCTGGTGCTGCGGCTGTCCACCTGTTCCTCACTTGCCCGGCGTGATGAGTTTCCTAAGTACCGGCGTCGGATCGCGAGGATTCTCCAGCCGGAGCAAGCTGTCCGTTCGCATCTTCACGAGTTCCATCCAATCGGGATGGGTGAAGATGTAGAACTGCTCGTTCCTGATGGCATCGAAGACCATGTCGGCGACCTGGAGAGGAGGCATAGACGCCTCCATCGCGGACTTGAAGAAGTCCAATCCCGCTCGCATTTCCGGGGTCAATTCAACCGATTCGTTTTTGAGAGCCGCCGGCCTGTGCCGCTCGGCATTGATGATGTCTGTCCGGACAAGGCCGGGACAGAGAACCGATACCTTGACGATAGCGTTTCGCCGTTGGAGCGCGAGGTAGAGGCTTTCAGAAAGTGCTACCACTCCGTGCTTGGTCACGGAGTAGGGAGCTGATCCACCCCCTACGACCAGCCCCGCCGCGGAGGACGTATTGACGATGTGGCACTCGACGTTCTGAGCAAGCATCAGAGGTGTGAACACCTTGACGCCGTGGATGACGCCCCACAGGTTGACGCCGATGGCCCACTCCCAATCGTTCCACGTTGCCTCCCACGCGGACCCACCGGCGCCGATGCCGGCGTTGTTTGCCAGCAGGTGCACCTGCCCGAACGCATCGAGCGCCCGCTGGGCCAAAGCTTCCACGTCACTCCGTTTTGAGACGTCTGTCTTCACACTGAGCACACTTGCGCCCAGGGCTTTCAGTTCGCTTTGCGCCTTGGCGAGGTTCGCATCATCGATATCGGCGAGGACAACTTTCATGCCCTCATCAATACAGCGCTCGGCGATCCCGCGCCCGATGCCGCTCGCCGCACCGGTAATCACCGCGACTTTGCCTTTGAACTCTCTCATGCTGTCCTCACCTTGATAAGTGGATTTCTCCTAAGATAATCCAGCCGGTATGGAAGGGAAAGCACAGAGAAAGGGGATTCTGAAGTTCGAGAATCTGCGTTACCCGCGTTTGTGCCGCGGTTTCTTCTGCGTTAAAAGGCCCCTAGGCAGCAAGGCACTGCAACTCCCGGCAGCGGTATCAGCGGTCTTCCGCCAGGGTGGTGCTGTAAGTTTGGGCGGGCCTGCTCGTCTGAGATTGCGGCGCTGCCTGAGGTGGCGTTACGCGCACGACCGGAGCGGGCTGGGACCCGAAGGTGTGCCACTGGCCGTCTGCGACATAAGTGCTGTGAGTTCGAGCGGGCCTGTTCGTCTGAGGCCGCGGCGTCGCCTGAGGCGGCGTTACGCGCACCACCGGAGCGGGTCGTGATCTGAAGGTGTGCCACTGGCCATCCGCAACATGGGTGCCGTAAGTGCGAGCGGGCTCGCTCGTCTGAGATTGCGGCGTCGCCTGGGATGACGGGACGCGTACCACCGGAGCGGCGTGCGAGCCGAAGTAGTGCCATTGTCCATCGGCTGCCGGAGCGTTCGCTGCTGCCGGTGAAGTGCTCCTTTGGGAATAGGCGGAAGGACCGGGTCCATTCGGCGCGGGGTCGGGCGGATCGTTCGCGGAGCCGTATCTGTAAATGTTGCAATCGTACGGACCGTACGGATAGCACGAGTAGCCCGAATAGTAAGGGTAGTAGGGATAATAAGCGTAATAGGGATATCCCCAGCCGCTGTAATAGCCGTAGCCCCAGTAAGGCCGGTAGGCCCAGGGGCCCCATCCCAACCCGAAGGCGAATCCCCAACCGCCCCGGTAGCCGTAACCCCGTCCATATCCCCAGCCACCGTAGCCACGGTAACCATAGCCGCGGTACCCACCACGCCCATATCCACCGCCGTACCGGTTGCCTGCGTAGCCGCCACGTCCGTACCCGCTGTAACCACCGTACCCACCACGGCCATGGCCGCGGTAAAAGCCAGCGCTACCGCGGAAGCCGCCATGGGAGCCTCCGTGACCGTAGCCGCCGCGGAACCCTCCACCTCTAGAGAAGCCTCCGCGGAAGCCGCCGCCGCCATGGGAACCGAAACCGCCGCGGAAGCCACTGCCGCCGTGAAAGCCTCCACCGCCGTGGAACCCTCCGCCATGTCCTCCACGTTGGGCCCAGGCGTTAATGCCGGCGGCACAGAAAGCAATTGTTAAGGACAATAAAAGGATATGAACCCTGCGCATGGGTTCCTCCTGATTAAAGCCTACCACCCTTTCCTGCTTGAACCAAGCTGGTAGCTGACACCCCCGGTCAATGATTCTGCGAGCAGTGAACTCGTGCTCTTTCACCCCGTAAACAAA
>JARRJI010000158.1:0-7819 GCA_037379595.1 Acidobacteriota bacterium
AATGCGCCGGTGGGGACACCGGCGCTACAGCAGGCGGTGTCACTTTGATTTGTAATTCTCGATAGGAAAGTCTGCAACCATGCGCCGTGTTCCTTCACAAGAATGGCTTGATGATGATCTCGGCACGCCGAGGGAGATCCGGCGGAGCTTTGATGATCTGTGGCGAATCAACCGGTGGCTGGGCGGAGTTTCGGGCTCGCTTCACCTGCTTGACCGCTATTTTGCCCGCCGAGGCTCCCGCCACGTCCGCATCCTTGACGTGGGTTCGGGCGATTCGCGCATGGCGGTTCATCTGCAGGAAGAACTGGCTCGTCGCAACCACAGCGCCGAGCTTGTGGCCCTCGATCGCCGCCTCAACCATCTCAGAAACGGGAATCATTCTTCGGGAAGTCTCTTGCGGGTTGTCGCCGATGTCTCGGACCTTCCGTTCCCCAAAGAGAGCTTCGATCTGGTCATGTGCAATCTCTTCCTGCACCACTTCTCCGGGGGCGAAGCGGTGGAATTGCTTCGGTGTCTTGCCGGGATGGCGTCGGAAGCGGTGTTGATCAACGATCTCGAACGCAATCCGCTGCCTTACATCTTCATCCAGGTGGCCTGGCCATTTGCCCGCAGCCACATTACCCGGCATGACGGCGCGGCCAGTGTGCGCCAGGCTTACACAAAAGAGGAACTGGAAATCCTGGCTGAACGTGCCGGGTTCAGCAACTTCATTGTCGAGCGACTTCCTCTTTTTCGTCTCGGACTCACGTTATGGAAATTTTGAACTCCACGTCCGGCCTCCTGGACCTGGCCATCATCGGCGGGGGCCCCGCGGGTACGGCTGCTGCGCTTGAAGCCGGACGTTGCGGCTTGCACGTGGCCATCTGGGAACGGGACTGTTTCCCGCGTGACAAGGTCTGTGGCGAGTTCATTTCTTCCGAAGCCCTTCCTTTGCTGCAAACTGTGATTCCCTCGGCCGTGGCTCGCGGCGCGGTCATTCAGGGTGCGGAGTTCGCCTCCAATGCTTTTGCACAGGCTTTTCGATTGCCGCGTGCCGCCCTGGGTTTGTCGCGTCATTTACTTGACGCGGAATTGTGGAAGGCGTGCGAAGCGGCTGGAATCGAGGTGCATGAGGCGGAATGCATCCGAAAGGTGCGGAGGCTGGCTTCAGGCCGCTGGCAGCAAAGAGCCTGGGAAATCGAATCGGCCAGCGGGAGCACGCGAACGGCAAAGAGTCTGATCGTTGCCTGCGGGCGCTGGTGGGCGCTCGACGGACTTCCTTCACCCGCCCGTGCGGGTGCGTCTGTAAGGGCAGGGAGGTGGCTGGGAGCGAAGGCCCACTTTGCCGGTGTCGCGCCGCGCGGAAACGTGGAGATGTACTTCTTCCGTGGCGGCTATTGCGGCCTGGCGCCGGTCGAAGACGGCGCTTACAACGTGTGCTGCCTGGTGCATCGCGAGCGGGTCCGGGAATGCGGCGGTGCGGAGTGGCTGAAGGATTTTGCCGCCTGGCTGGGGCAACTGTCTTGCCATCCTGCGCTTGAAGCGCGTTTGCGCGGAGCGGTGCAGGTAACGCCAGTCGTCACTACCGCTCCCGTACACGTTGCACGCGGGCGGCCTGTGCAACAGGGCGCCCTCATGATTGGCGATGCTTCCGGCTTTCTCGATCCCTTCACCGGCGAGGGAATCTCTATGGCCTTGCACAGCGGGAGACTGGCGGCGCGGGCCATTGTGACGTCGTTGTCTGAAGGATTCAGTGGCGAACAGGCGGCTGAAGTCTATCGGGAGAACCTGGCGCGTGCGGTGCGCCGAACTTATAAGATAGCGGGAGTCGCGCGAAGTCTCATCCACGGGCCTGCGTGGGTGCAGAGCCTGGCTACAGCGCCGCTTCGCCTGATTGGGAAACGATTGGTCAGCGCGACGCGCTGGCGGGAGGGCCGGGAAGAAAGATCCAGCGGAAGCAACTGGAACTAAAGAGGTATCAACGCTGTTTACAGCAAAAGCCCCGGGTCAGTTCGTGACTGGCCCGGGGCTTTTTGCAGAGGGTGAATCCTTACAGCGCCGGCTTACCACTCTAGAAGATTTCGAAACGCTCCTGATGAACTGTGGGATCGCTCTTAATGACCAGATCCTTGTGCGTGAGAGCTTCGATTTCCGTCACCAGCGTTCCGTCGTTGGACTTCAGAGCAAGGGCTACGTCAGGATTGACGCGCAGGGTAAGAGTTTTCCCCTCGATTTCCTCGGCCATCTTCCGTGCTTCGGCCAGGATTTCATAGCAAACCGTCGAAACGGATTTAACCCACCCCGAGCCGCTGCAGTACGTGCAGGGATCGCAGAGCGTGCGTTCGAGTGACTGCTTGACCCTCTTGCGAGTCACGGCAACCAGGCCGAAGTCATTGAAGGAAAGGACCTTGGTTGGCGCCCGGTCGTGTCGCAGGGCTTCCTCCAGGGCCTGAATCACTTTGTTGCGGTTGCGGCGTTCATCCATATCGATGAAATCGACCACAATAATCCCGCCCAGGTCGCGCAAACGGATCTGGCGCACGATTTCATTGACCGCATCGATATTGATCTTGACGATGGTGTCTTCAAGCCGGTTCGTCTTGCCGACGTACTTCCCGGTGTTGACGTCAATGGCCACCAGCGCCTCGGTCTGGTTGACGACGATATAGCCGCCCGATTTCAACCACACCTTGGGCCGGAGGGCCTTCTCGATCTCTTCCTGAATTCCGTGTTCTTCGAAGAGTGAGGTCGACCGTGTGTGAAGCTTGACGCTCCCCACCGACGCAGGCTGGAGATGGCTCATAAACTCGACGACCTTTTCGTAGTCGGATTCATTATCCAGCCAGATGGATTTGAAGTCCGGAGTGACCAGGTCGCGCATCAGGCGTTGAGTCAGATCAAGGTCTCGGTACAGCAGCGCCGGAGCCTTCACTTGCTCAGCGCGGTTGCGGATTTCGTTCCAGAGGGCGGTAAGAAAGTTCAGGTCAGCCTTGATTGCCTCTTCCGAACGACCTTCGCCCGCGGTCCGAACGATGAATCCGCCGGTCAGCGAACCTCTGTTTTCGAGGATGATGTTTCGCAGCCGAAGCCGTTCCTGCTCGGAGGCAATTTTCCGCGACACGCCGATGTGGGTAATAGTAGGCATGTAGACAACATAGCGTCCCGGCAAGGCCACGTGCGAAGTAATCCGGGCGCCCTTGGTCCCGAGCGGCTCCTTGGCAATCTGGACAATAATTTCCTGTCCTTCTTTCAAGAGTTCTGAAATCTGCATGCCTTGCTGGCCGTTGGCGCGCGCCGATTCGCGGCTGACGTGCCGGCGCGGATGCCTGCTGGTCCGGCGGCGTCCTCTCCGGCCGCGCCGGGGCGCAAAGCGCGGCCGGCCATGGGGTTCGCGCAAGGTCGCGGACCGGTCGCCTGAGTCCTCGGCTTCCGCAGAGGCTTCGGCAGGCTTTACTTCCGCATCGGATGCCGATCCTGATTCAGGATTCTCTTCCGGCGTCGAGGCTGCCTCCGGCCGGGTTTCGATGTTCGACTCGTCTGACGTCGGGTCGCCGCCCTGCTCGGGTTCTTCGTCCGCGCGGGACTCGGAGTCCTGCAGGCTTGCCGAGACCTCCTCGGTTTTCGATGATTCACTCTCTTCGGGTTCTGTCGTCACAGCGGCTGTTTCTATTCTCGTTTCGCCAGCCGGGGAAGAAAGCTCGGAAGCCGGTGCGCCAGATTGCGGAGAACCGGAAGGGGACTGCTCATCGCCGTTTTCGACGGGACTCTCGGCCTTCACTTCGGGTGCGCTCTCCTCGGCGGGAAATTCGCTGGAGGACCCAATCGCGGACTCCTGCGACTCCGCCTTTACCGAAGGCTCCTGAACGGTGCTGGTCTCCGAAGTTGCGCTTTCGACATCGGCAGGCAGGGCGTCTTCGGTTGTTGCCGGATCCTCTGTGTCGGAATGGCTGTACTTGGCCAGCGACTCGCCCGGAAGAATTTCAAAGCTTGAGGAAGGGGCGGCGGCCGGTTCAGGTTTCGGAGCAACGGCCTGCGGCTCAGGGCGCTCTGCACGATGGCCGTGCCGGCGGTCGCCAGGGCCTCCGCGCCCATGCCGGTGGCGGCGCCGGCCCCGACGCGACCGGCGGCGAAATCCTGTTTCCTCAGCCGGACCCGCGGAAGCCGGGCCTGTCTCCGTCGAAGCGGCAGATTCTGAAGCAGATGGCTCGATCGCAGTCGTCACAGCACCTGCCGGTGATTCGCCCGCTTCGGCGCCCTGCTGGGGGGCTGTCTCCGGTTGGGCTGGACCGGCGGCGCTTTCCGCTGTTACCGCGGCCTCGGCTGGTGAGGGTCGAGCCTCAACCTCAATCGTGGCGCCTCGCTTCTGCGATTCATCGAGCACACCTTCAAATTCGTCCTGGTCCTGGAGGGAAAAATCTGAAACGTAGAGGAAAGCATCCCTCTCGAGCCCGATATCCACGAATGCCGACTGCATCCCCGGAAGGACCCGGTTAACGCGGCCCTTATAAATGCCGCCAACCAAACCGACGTCGGTATCGCGCTCAAAATACACTTCAACCAGTTGACCGTCTTCGCACACGGCGACCTTCGTCTCGTGCGGAGACGATGAAATAAACATCTCCTTATTCATGGAAACTCCTTTTATTTAGGACAAACAGCAAGGATCAATCCGCCAAGGCGGAGATCAACTTCGCTTGTCCCAGCCTGGTCACCCACGCTTCCACTTGCAGAGCATACACGCGGTCACCCTTCCAAAGCTTCCTCAGGAAGCCTCGGGATATAACCGTGCGCCGTGGGCGAGTGTGTCCAGGCCTTAAATCGCAAAAAATACGGCTGCTTTGAGCCGCCAACAAAGTTTCGGGTCAAAAACCTACTGCAATAGCTGCTGTTACTTCTCGTGCGCATGTCTTAAGTTAATTCACAAATCGCTGCATCTTAACGCTCATGACAAGGCCGAGTCCCAGAAAGATAAAGAGCATCGAAGACCCGCCTTCGCTCATGAGTGGCAATGGGATGCCTGTGATTGGAAACCACCCAATCATCATCCCGACGTTCACAGCAACTTGAAAAAAGAAGACCGCAGCGAAACCGATGAGGAGGAAGCTGCCCGCCCGGTCGGCTGCCGCCCGCGCCCCTTCGAGCAATCGCAGGAGCAGAACGACATACAACAGAAAAACGGCCAGCGTGCCGATGAAACCTCTCTCCTCAGCAAATGAGGCAAATATGGCATCTGCGTGGGAAACCGGGATAAATCCCAGTTGACTTTGTGATCCTTTACCCAATCCTTGTCCCCACAGGCCACCTGAGCCAATTGCGATCTTCGTCTGGGTCACTTGGTAGCTGGAGCCTTGGGTATTCTGTTTGGGATGGATAAAAGATTCCAGCCGCTCCCGCTGATAGGGACGTAACGCAGACCAGCCAAGCGGCAAAACCAACAACCCTATCAGGCCCAAAACCATAATCTGCCGACGTCGGACACCGGCCAGGAATGCACCTGCCGCGACAATAGGCAGGTAGGTCAGCGCGGTTCCGAGGTCGGGTTCCACTGCTACTAAGATTCCCGGCACTGCCGCCAGGAGCCCCAGCTTTGCTAGTTCTCCCCAAGTAACAGCCTTATTTCGCCTTTTGGCGAACATGGCCGCCACTGCAAGTATTATAACCAACTTGACAAGCTCTGACACTTGCAAAGTGAATCCACCGATCTGCAGCCACCGGTGGGTACCGGCCACTCGGGGCCCTGCGAGCAGAACGGCAATCAAAACCACGATGCTGAGAAGGTAAATCCAGGGGATCTGCGCCAGGATCAGATGGTAGTCAATCTGGCTCATAATGAAGGTCAGAGCACAGCCAAGCAAGACCCAATAGACCTGCTTCCGAAACTGGCCGGCCAGGGCTGTCTGGGCGGTGGTACTGTAGATCTCCACGACGCCTATTGTGGCAATGGCCAGAACCAGCCCGAAAAGGATCCAGTCGAAATCATGAAAATTGAGTGAATTCCGCATAGTCTAAAGCCATTCTTACTGGACAGTCGCCAGAGTATGCAGCCCGGTCTTACCATCCTTTTTCTGACCCACCAGCGGGGCTGGCGAGCTTTTCTTTCCCATCTCCTGATAATAGGCCTTGATGACGTCTCCTGCGATCGGAGCGGCCACCGAGGACTCCCGGCCTTGCATGACAAGAACGGATACCACGATATTGGGGTCGGGAGAAGGGGAGTAGCCCACAAACCAGGCGTTATTCCTGTACTTTGCGCGGTGAGCTGAGTTCTTGAGCGAACGACTGACCACTTGCGCCGTCCCCGTCTTCCCGGCAATATCCAGGCCCGGGCAGCGGGCGCCGGCCCCCGTCCCACCGGGTTGATTCACCGCTCCCCACATTCCGCTTGTCACCGCGTCGACGGTGCTTTGGTGCAGAGGGAAGTGAATGGTTGTGTTGGAGGGCGGATCGATTCCCAAAGCTTCCAACTCCTTGCTGAATGCCAGGTGGGGGCGGACAAAAACTCCGCCGGAAGCGATTCCCCCAATGGCGTACGCAATTTGCAGAGGTGTGACCTGGATCGCGCCCTGTCCGATGGCAACGGAAATCGTTTCCCCGGCATACCAGCGTCGATGGAACGCCTTCCTGACCCAGGCAGGAGAAGGAATGAGACCTGAATCCTCGTCCGGCAGGTCGACGCCGGTTCGCTGGCCCAACCCCAGGTGCCGGGCGAAGAAGTCGATCTTCTGGATGCCCAGAAGCTTCCCTATCGTGTAGAAATAATCGTCGCAGGAAACGACGATGGCCCGGTGAAAATCCACCATTCCATGCGTGTGCCAGTCGTGGAAGGTGTGCCCGTATATGGTCACTTGGCCGCGGCAGTCGATGGTGAACTGCGGAGTAATGGTGTTGCTTTCAAGTGCCGCCGTACCCGTGATGATCTTAAACATCGATCCCGGCGCCAGTTGCGCCTGGATCGCTTTGTTCATGAGCGGATGCATGGGGTCGGTGGTCAGCTCTTTCCAGGTCTTCAGGCTGATGGGGCGGGTGAAGATGTTGGGGTCGAACGTGGGATGGCTTGCCATCGCAAGCACACCGCCCGTACGAGGGTCCAGCGCCACGACGGCCCCGGGCCTTTCTCCCAGTGCGGCTTCGGCGGCCAGCTGTAAATTCAAATCCAGGGTCAGTCGCAAGTCATGGCCCGGGGTTGCGTTAATGGTTCCGAGCGTCCCGACTTCCTGGCCCCGGCTGTTGACGACGACCCTCCTCATTCCATCGCGGCCGCGCAGAATGGAGTTGTATTCCTTCTCGATGCCGAATTTTCCGATCACGTCTCCAGGACGGTATGAGGAGCCCGGTTTGGCAATATCGGCCTGCGACACTTCACCGACATATCCCAGGACGGCCGAAGCCACCCCGTGCTTGGGGTAGAAGCGTTGCTGGGACTGGATGATATCGAGCTCAGGAAACTCCGACCGGTGTGCGTCGATGAAGGCAACATCCCGCAACGATGCCGATTGTTTCAAGACCACGGGCTGAAACCGGGGAAGCCTGACGGAATGCTTAATCAGCGCCTTGATGTCTTTGGGATCAAGGTCGAGAGCAGTGGCGATCTCTTCGATATGAGCGTTGCTGAGGCGCGAGACGTTATCGCGGTTCAGCAAAATGGTGAAGGAAGGGAAGTTATCCACCAGGACTCGCCCGTAGCGGTCGAGAATGCGGCCTCGCGGGGCGATGACGGGGAGATCTCGAATCCGATTGTGCTCCGCCTGCTCCAGCAGATCCTTGTGCTGCCTGATCTGCAGACGCCAGTAACCAAACAGAAGCCCAATGAAGGTCGCTGCAATAAAGTATTCCAGGAAGG
>JARRJI010000159.1:0-11148 GCA_037379595.1 Acidobacteriota bacterium
GCGGGATTCGAAACTGCTTTATGGCTTGATTTTATTGAATAATTTCATATGGCTGTATAAGTTCTGTATAGAATCTGAAAAAAGCGTAGCCTCAATGCCCCTTCCGAAGATGTATCAGCTTTTTCAGGATGCCCTTGAGCTTCCCCTTTTCCTTGGTTTCATGGAGGACAGGATGGACGGTCAGCTTTCCGTCCTTGGAGACTTCAAACTTCTTCTTTCGGGGTTTCTTAGGCACTAATCCCGAAATACTTCAGCATATCCCCGAATATTAGAGCATCTCGTAGTTCCGTATCTATGGAGTGTTCGATAGCCCCTTGCTCGACAAGAAAGGCATGTTGCTCTTCAGATGCTATATGACCATGAACTCCTAACCGTGGATGGGACTGAAAGTACTCCCTTATCTGATGAGATTCAAAAGCATCCTTGGTCAACGCCGTGAACTCAAGAAGGAGTTTTTCAGCTTCAGCAGCTTCTTCCTTATCTACCTGCTTTCGAGCATCATGCAAAATAGAAACAAGGCGGTAGAACTTCTCGCCTATTAGGTATCCGAGGGCTTTGTCTGTCCCGAAGTCTTCGGATATCCCCTCAGCAGTCTGAACCCATTCCTGAATCTGATTATCGTTGATGAAAATCTTACCCATAGTCGTTATTATACCTGCATGAGACTGATTCATTGTACTCAGAAGCTCCTAAAGGAACTCAAAAACCCTCCTCTTCAAAATCCCGATACTCCTAACCCTGAAGGTCTTGGGAATTGGTACGCCAACCTCCTACGGATTGACCGCAGGAAGTGTATCCTGTTTACTAGTGAGAAGACCCTTTATTTCTTCCTAATCTCCAAAGTGAAGAAGGAGAATCTGGAGAACATTGTTGATGAGTTCCTATTCAACCTGAACATGAATCTACAGGCAGAGGGATTCTCCCTTGAGGTCATCAATAGGGTGATAGCTGAGTACACGGAAATAGGATTTGCAAAGACTGCAAACAGGCAGGTGCTTGGGGTTATGAATGATTTTGCCTATGCGTATGAGTACGACATTGCAAGGGCTGGTGGCTTGGATATGGTCAGAATAGTTGAGGTAAACAAAAGTGTGAACAGAACACCATCAAGCCCCTTGAAGTACAAGTATCCGATTGATATGTTGAAGGAGCTATTATCTGGGGTACAAGTACCGTTACCGAAGATAGTAAAAACATGAGAATATGGGACATCCCTCCTGCAAAGCTGTGCCGTAACCATCTGCTTGGTGAACACAATGAACTTCATGCCATGTGGAATATCTTGACTCAGGGCAGGAAGGGTTATTCAAATCACCCTGAAACAAAGAGATGGAAGGGGAAGCTGAAAGCATTATATGGGGTTCATGAGGAGATAGCACAGGAAATGCTGGCACGGGGCTACAATCATAAGAGTCCCTTGGATAAAGCACTTGCAAAGGGCAAGAGGCATCAGGATGAATACGTTGACCCTGTCGAGAGGCAGGTGGAAATCCTGAAGCAGAAGGGGTGTAGTTGTGATGTTGGCAAGGCAAAATAATCCAGAAGGGAAACCGAGACCTATCACCCGCCTATTTATTGGAATCATAGCTTCAATTATGCTTGTCGTGGTAGGATGCAACAATATGGAGAAAGAACCAGCAGAACCACTTGCAACAGTGTCTCATGTTGACCTTACCCGCTATATGGGGGCGTGGTATGAGATTGCCCGTTACCCAAACAGCTTTCAGAAGGGCTGTGTCGGAAGCAAGGCAACCTATAGTCTTATGGATGATGGAAAGGTTTCTGTCCTGAATGAGTGCTATGATGGTTCATTTAGCGGGAAACTGAGGTCTGCAAAAGGCAAAGCATGGGTTGTTGATAAAGAAACAAACTCCAAACTCAAGGTGTCATTTTTCTGGTTCTTTGCAGGGGACTATTGGATTATTGATCTTGCCGATGATTATTCATATGTTGTTGTTGGACACCCAAAACGCAAATACCTTTGGATTCTTAGCCGAACAAAGACAATGGAAGATGCCACCTATGAAGCCATACTCAGGCGGCTTGTAGAAATTCATCATTACGATACTTCAAAATTAATAAAAACTGTACAGCAATAGGAGACAACGATGACATTGAAACAATATCTTGAGGGCAGGGAAGGAAAGAGCATTCTTTCGTCTGCCAACCATGACGGTATGGTAACGTCGGCAATATATTCGAGACCCCATGTCTTTGATGACGGTACAATTGCCTTTGTCATGAGGAAAAGGCTGACCCACGAAAACCTGAAGACCAACCCCTATGCCTCCTATATGTTTATTGAAGAGGGTCATGGTTATCAGGGGATAAGGCTCTTCCTAAAGAAGATAAAAGAGGACACAGACAATGACTTGATTGACAGAATGAAAAGGAGGTATCTCACCCCTGAAGAAGATAAAGCCAAGGGACCTAAGTTCCTGATGTACTTTAGAGTTGAGAGAATACTTCCGCTCATTGGAGATGGAGATACAGGCATTTCAATCAAGTGAGTGAGCTGGGGGCTAATGCTGGATAAATCTTATTGAGGAATCATGACATCATCCCGCAAGAAAACAAAAACACATCCCCTACTGTGGACTGTAGAGTCCCTTCTGGATGAACCAAGTTATCTTGATCGTGCATGGTTCGGCTGTAGGGCTGTCTACCTTCATGGGCTTATGGTTTTGGTTTTGTGTTCTGGTGAAGAACCTTGGAATGGGTTATTGATTCCTACCGACCACCAGTTTCATCAGGACATCATGCAGGACTTCAGTGGTGTGGTTCAGCACCCTGTCTTGAAGAAATGGCTTTACCTTCCAGAGAACCAAGAGGATTTTGAATCAACTGCTATGGATTTGGTTGAGGCTATCAGGCTGGGGTATGAGAAGCTCGGAGTGGAGCTGAAGGAAAAGCAACGAAGAAGGGAGGGATAAGAGCCTTTATCTTCCCAGTTCCACTGAACTATAATTTTCAGATCATTTTTGTGCCACAGATGGGATAAGCAATGAGAAACAAAAGCGTCCTTGTTGATGACTTCCGATGTGAGTGAAACCCTTAAGTCAGTCCTTAAGAAGAGAAGAGTTCTGAGTCCGTTTATCTTCTGTGACGAGAAGGGTAGGCCGCATGACTCCAAGGCGGTGTCTATGGCGTTCCGGAGGGCCTGTAAGAAAGCCGGCGTGGAAAACCTGAGGCTGCATGATCTCAGGCATGACTTTGCATCGAATCTTCTTCAATCAGGGGTAGACATTTACACGGTCAGGGAGCTCCTGGGGCATAAGGATCTTCGCATGACCGTGAGGTACTGTCATCTGCCCCCGGAGAACCTGAGACAGGCCGTCTCAGTGTTGGATGCGAAGGAAAGCGGTTACAGTTTGGTTACAGTCGGGGAAAATAAAAGGGGCTGCATTGCTGCAACCCCTTGATTTCATTGGCGTCCCCAGCGGGATTCGAACCCGCGTTACCGCCTTGAAAGGGCGATGTCCTGGGCCGGGCTAGACGATGGGGACGTCTTGGTGAGCCGCGTTGGATTCGAACCAACGACCCACGCCGGACGCTCGCTCCCTGGTGTAAGGCAGCAGCCCCCCTTTTTTTATAAGCTCCCTCTCTCGCTCATTTAAAGTCGACTTTGCATTGAAGGAATACCCCTTTGTCGTGTTCTCCACGCGGTATGCCTGGGACCCGTCCACAGTACGGAAAAGGTCCCCGATCAGCAGGCGGTCTCCCTGTTCCATGCGGCCGTAATCGGCCTCGTCATCAAACGTAAGGGGGAGAATGCCGAAGTTTATCAGGTTCGACCGGTGTATACGGGCGAAGGATTTGGCTATGACGGCCTGAACGCCGAGGAACATGGGAGCGATGGCGGCGTGCTCCCTCGAAGAGCCCTGGCCGTAGTTTTCGCCTCCAACGATTATCCCTCCCCCCTTTGCCTTCGCCTCCTTCGCCCTTGTGCTGAAAGTGGCGTCGATATTCCGGAAGACGAAATCCGATATGGCAGGTATGTTCGACCTGAACGGGAGGACGGCCGAGCCGGCAGGCATGATGTCGTCTGTCGTTATGTTGTCGCCCAGCTTCAGCAGCACCTCGGCATCTATCCTGTCCTGCAGGGGGGCCTTTACGGATACCTCCCTGATGTTCGGACCCTTGATCACCTTTACTTTTGAAGTGTCTTCCCTGGGCGGGATGATGAAACTCCTGTTGATGATATAATGCGAGGGCTCTTCGAATGCGCCGATCGCAAGGCCGGATTCCCTCGGGTCGATCATCTCACCTTTTACGGCGAAGACCGCGCAGGACACGGGGCTCGCCAGATATACGAAGGCTTCCTTTGTACCGCTCCGGCCCTTGAAATTCCTGTTGTAGGAGCGGACCGATACCTGCCCTGTTCCGGGCGCGCCGCCCATGCCGATGCAGGGGCCGCAGGAAGATTCGAGGATGCGGGCGCCTGCGGCTATCATGTCTGAAGTGAGTCCCTCGCGCGAGATCATCTCGTAAACCTGTTTCGATCCCGGATTGACCAGGAGGTTGACCTCATCCGAAACGTTCCGCCCCTTGAGCAGGGAGGCTACGGCCTTCATCGACTGGTAGGACGAGTTTGTGCAGCTCCCGATGCAGACCTGGTTCACCTTCGTCCCCGCAATGCTTTTCACCGTTACCACGTTGTCGGGGCTGTGCGGCTGCGCTATCATCGGCTCGATCGAACCCAGGTCCACCTCTATCGTCCCGGCATACCGGGCATCTTCATCGGGAGAGAGTCCGGTCCAGTCCTTCTCCCTGCCGACAGCGGCCAGGTAAAACCTTGTCCTCTCGTCGCTCGGGAATATCGAGGTGGTTGCACCGAGTTCGGCGCCCATATTAGTGATCGTGGCCCTTTCGGTCACGTTGAGGTCTTTTACTCCGGGACCGCCGTATTCCATGATCTTCCCGACGCCCCCTTTGACGGTGAGTCTCCTGAGGATCTCAAGTATGACGTCCATCGCCGTCACCCAGGGCCGCTGAAGGCCCCCGGTCAGGTTTATCCTTACGACCTTCGGCATGGTCAATTCGAAAAAAGCCCCGCCCATTACGGTCGCGGCATCGAGCCCGCCGACCCCTATCGCTATCATACCCATCCCTCCGCCCGTCGGGGTATGGCTGTCGGTCCCGAGGGCTATCATCCCGGGCGCTGCGAACTGTTCGAGATGAACCTGGTGGCAAATACCGTTTCCGGGCCGGGAAAAATAAGCCCCGTATTTCGCGGCGATTGTCTGAAGGAAGATATGATCGTCGGGGTTCATGTAGTTCGACTGGAGCATGTTGTGGTCCACGTAAGAGACCGCCAGCGGGACCTTTACTCTGTCCAGTCCCAGCGCTTCGAACTGCAGCCACGTTATCGTACCCGTGGCGTCCTGCGTGTAGACCTGATCGACCCTGAGACCGGCGGGGGAGCCCTCCCTTATTTCACCGTATGCGAGGTGTCTTTCGAAGATCTTTTCTACCAGGTTTTTGCCCATATCTACCCCTTCTGTCGAAATAAAATCCTATTATTTTTCTGTAAACCTGCGGCAAAAGTCAATTTTGACCATACCAAATATTGTATATACTATAATGTCCGGTTATAATAACCGAACCGCCCCTTCCCGGTGTCTTTCGAAGATGTCTTCATTCGGGGAAGGGCCTGTCGTCGCAGGGGAAGAATCGGGCATCGGGAGAGGAAAAATGAATTTTTTCAGCTACAGGGGCAGGGAGTTATATGCCGAGGAAGTCCCGGTCAGGACACTCGTAGAAAAATATGGTACGCCCCTTTACATTTACAGCCATAAGACGATCGTAAGACACTTCAGGGCATACGACGAGGCATACAGCTCCTATCCCCACATAATCTGCTTCGCACTGAAGGCGAACTCAAACGGCGCAATCCTCCGCCTTCTGGCGCGAAACGGCTGCGGCGCCGACATCGTCTCGGGGGGCGAGCTCTTCAGGGCCCTTCGGGCGGGGATCAGCGCCGACAAGATCGTCTATGCCGGTGTAGGCAAGACCGACAGGGAGATAGAGTTTGCCCTGAAATCGAAGATCCTCATGTTCAATGTCGAATCGGTGGAGGAACTGAGGGCGATAGACAGGGTCGCGGGGGCCATGAAGCTGAAGGCCGCGGTCGCACTGAGAATAAACCCCGATATCGACCCCCAGACGCATCCCTACATCTCGACGGGGATGAGGGAGCACAAATTCGGCATCGCGCTGGAGGACGCGCTGGAACACTACCGCACTGCGGCGAGACTGAAGAACATTAATGTAGTGGGCGTTCAGAAACATATCGGTTCCCAGATAACGAAGCTGGCCCCTTTCGTGGACGCGATGAAGAGGATCCTCCTGCTGGTGGACGAGTTGAACAGGAGGAAGTTCGGGATCAGGTATCTCGACATAGGCGGTGGACTGGGGATTCCCTATCTGGACGAGGAGCCGCCGGAACCGCGCGACCTTGCGCGGGAACTGCTCCCCCTGGTGGACGGGAGGAAGATAACGCTGATCATGGAGCCCGGCAGGTCGATCGCCGGGAATGCGGGTATACTGGTTACAAGGACGCTTTATCTCAAGAAGGGAGCTGACAAGGAATTCGTGATCGTGGACACCGGGATGAACGACCTCATGCGGCCGTCGCTCTATGGTGCTTATCATCATATCGTCCCCGTCGTGAAGGGCAGGCGGGCCGAAATAACGGCCGACGTGGTGGGCCCGATCTGCGAATCCGGTGATTTTATGGCAAGAGGCAGGCGAATGGAGAAGGTGAAGCCGGGCGAGTATCTGGCGATCATGAGCGCGGGCGCCTACGGCATGTCCATGAGTTCCAATTATAACAGCCGTCCGACGGTCGCCGAGGTGCTGGTCAGGGGCAGGACCCACACTCTTATAAGAAAACGGGGTTCTTACGGGGACCTGGTGAGGGACGAAGTGGTCCCTCCTTATCTGAAATGAGACTCGACTTCACGAAGATGCACGGTACCGGCAATGATTTCATACTCATTGATTGCCGGAGCTCCGTCCCGGACGACCTTCCGGACCTCGCCCGCAGGCTCTGTCGCCGGCGGTTCGGCATAGGGGCCGACCAGGTCCTGCTTCTCTACGATTCGGATAAGGCCGACTTCATGATGCGTATTTATAATGCCGACGGGGGTGAGGTCGAGATGTGCGGAAACGGCATACGCTGTTTCGCCAAGTACATCTGGGACAGGGGACTCTCGGGGAAGGACAGTATTGCCGTCGAGACCCTCGCCGGGATAGTACGGCCCGAGAAGGCCGGGGACATGGTGCGGGTCGACATGGGAGAACCGGTACTGGAACCGGAAAAGATACCGGTAAAGATAGCGCAAAGTCCAGAGTTCCAAGTTAAGGACGACACCTCACACCTCACGCCTCACGTCTCACGGGTTGTGGATTATCCCCTAAAGGTCGAGGACCGGGAGTTCCGGATCACCTGTGTCTCTATGGGCAATCCCCATGCCGTGATCGTGGTCGACAGCGTCGGGAATTTTGATATCGGGCGATACGGACCCCTCATCGAGCATCACCCGATGTTCCCGAATCGCGTTAACATCGAATTCATGGAGGTAACGGGCACGGACAGTATCAGTATGCGCGTTTGGGAAAGGGGCTCGGGGGAAACCATGGCATGCGGTACCGGTGCCTGTGCGGCAGCGGTAGCGGCGAATATCAACGGACTCGCCGGCAGGAAAATAAAAGTTGTTCTCCTCGGGGGCGAACTGGTGATAGAATGGAAGAAAGATGATCACGTATATATGACGGGGCAGGCAGCAGAAGTCTTTGAAGGGTGGGTTAATCTGTGAAGACTGGTCATGGCGATGCCGCGGTGGAGAGAAGAAGGCGCAGGAGGGTTGGATTTGACATGCCCTTTCGGTATACGCTTTCAGTGCTTGAATTCGGCGACCTGAGGAAACTTGATCTGGCCGGCATGGGTGCCGATATCAGTGACGAAGGCCTGGGGTTCTTTACGGACTACCGGCTTCAGCCTGGACATGTGATAAGGATAAGGGACGGTGACGGGTCGCACCGGCCGGCGATAGTGAGATGGGTCGCAGAACTTGACGGCAGATTCCGGGTCGGCGTTCTTTATTATAAGTAGCGTGCTTGCAAATATTGTTTGAGTCGGCCGTCATTTCTCCGACTTGATCGGGGAAACCGGTGATTTCAGTATTCCCGGATTGCCGCCCGCCCCGGTTTTGACGCGGGGTCAGGCCGGACAATGTCATTGACCGAAGGAGGACGCATGTTTAAGGGTGCCATAGTCGCAATCGTTACGCCGTTCAGGAAAGGGAAGGTGGATGAGAAGGCCCTGGGGGACCTCATCGATTGGCATATAAAACAGGGGACCAACGCCATAGTGCCCTGCGGTACGACGGGGGAGTCGGCGACCCTTGATTATAAAGAGCATCACAGGGTCAACGAATTCACGGTCAAGGCGGTAAATAAGAGAGTGCCCGTCATTGCAGGAACGGGCGCCAACTCGACGGATGAAACGATCATGATTACCAGGGCGGCCAGGAAGGCGAAGGTCGACGGGGTGCTGCTGGTGGCCCCTTATTACAACAAACCGACCCAGGAAGGAATTTACAGGCATTACAAGACGGTTGCCGAGGCCGTGAACGTACCTATTGTACTTTATAACGTTCCGGGCAGGACGGCAGTGAACATCCTTCCTTCCACTGTTGCGAGACTCGCCGGGATCAGGAACATCGTGGCGATAAAGGAGGCGACGGGCGACATGAAACAGGTGAGCGAGGTCGTGAGGCTCTGCGGAGACAGGATAACGGTTCTCTCGGGAGACGATTTTACTACACTTCCCCTCCTTGCTCTTGGAGGGAAGGGTGTTATCTCGGTTTCCGCAAACGTAATGCCGAAAGCCGTCTCGGAGATGTGCGCCCTGTGGGAAAAAGGAGATCTGGACGGGGCCAGGGCTCTTCACTACAAACTCGAACCGCTCAATTCAGCCATGTTCATAGAGACCAATCCCATCCCTGTCAAGACAGCCCTTGCCATGATGGGCAAGATAAGGGAAGAGTTCAGACTTCCGCTCTGTGAAATGGCTGATGCCAACAGGGAGAAGCTCGGGAAGGTACTCGCCGGCCTGAAAGTGATCAGGCGTTAGGAAAGTGCTGACCGCGGGATTCCCCTATGCTGCGATATTGGTTTTTCTTTTCGTCCGCTCCCCTCAAGGTAGGGGAATTATTTTGCTGTCGGGTGACGCTGGTCTTTCTTGTGACGGCCTGTTCGACTGCGCAGTCCAGGGTCGGCGGTGATCCGGGAGTACATTCATACGAGGCGGATTATTACTATATTCTCGGATACCGGTCTTATATCAATCACCAGTGGGATGACGCCGTCAAATATTACAGGAAGGCCCTCCACTACGATCCCGGCTCGCCCTATCTCATAACGCAGATCAGCAATGTGCTTTACCGGACGGGAAAGGTCTCGGAGGCCCTGCCCCTGGCGGAGGAGGTCGTCCGGAAGAAACCGGACTATGTCCCTGCCCTTATGCTCCTCGGTGAGATCTATTACAACCAGAAGAAAGTTGAGGACGCCATGGACGTCTACAGGAAGGTACTGAAAATCGATCCGGACAATCGCGTCGCCGCATTCTCTCTCGGGAAGCTGTATTACGGTAAGGGGCAGTTCGACGAAGCGGTCCGGACCCTCGAAGGGATCGTGAAGAAAGACCCGTCGGCTGTGGCTGTGCTGGACTATCTCGGGTCTATCTGCATCGAAAAGAAGGAATACGGCAGGGCGGAAAAGTATCTGAAGAAAGCGCTGGATATCAGCCCGGACCTTGACGACGTCTACTTCAAGCTCGGCGTCATCGGCGAGATGAGGGAGCAGTGGGAGGATGCGGCTGAAAATTATCGGAAGGCGCTGACGTACAACCCCGACAATGAACAGGCGCGGGAAAGGCTTGCGGAGGTTTACGTAAAACAGAGGAAGGTTGAAAAGGCCATAGAGGAGCTTCAGACTTTAAGCCGGCAGGCGCCGGAAAACGTCGATGTAAACGTGAGGCTCGGAATTCTCTATTTTGAACGTCAGGATTACGGGCGGGCACTGGATGAATTCGGGGTTGCCCTGAAGTCCAAGCCCCGGAATACATCCCTCATGTTTTACAAGTCCCTGGTCCTGGAGGAGATGGGGAAATTCGACGAGGCCGCAGCTGAATTGAAGAAGATCATGGACCTCGAACCCAGGAACGTGAACGCCTTTCTGAACCTGGCTTACGTTTATACCAAACAGAACAGAACCGGTGACGCCATAAGGGTGTATGAGGAGATACTTACTTTCAACAAGAAGACACCGGAGATATATGTGTATCTGGCCGATGCCTATGTGCACGAGGACAAGTTTGAGAAGGCCGAAGAGGTCCTCAGAGGAGCAATCGCCCGGTTCGGAGACAACGACGAATTGCATTACAGCCTTGCCATGGTACTGGACAAGACCGGCCGGTTTGATGAAGCGGTGAGTGAACTGAGGAAGGCCATCAAACTGAACCCGAAGAACGCCGATGCCCTGAATTATCTTGGATATTCCTTTGCAGACAGAAATATCAATCTCGACGAGGCCGAGTCGTTGATAAAAAGGGCGCTGGAAATCAAGCCCGACAACGGTTACATGCTGGACAGTCTCGGATGGGTATATTACAGGCAGGGGAAATATCGGAAGGCGCTCGATGCTATCAAAAATGCCGCCGGTATTACGAAAAATGATCCTGTAATAATGGAACACCTTGGCGATGTTTATCATGCCCTGCACATGCCTGAAGACGCGGTCGGGTCCTGGGAAAAGGCGCTGACGAGCCAGGGGAAAGAGAAAGGCCTTAAAGAGAGAGTCGAAAAGAAGATCAGGGAACTCAGAGTAAAGACGAATGCCAGGTGAGTCTGCACACGGCCTGAATTCAGGACGGAAATGAAGCTGAAACTCAGCGCCCCCGCGAAGATAAACTGGTTTCTTGCGGTCTTGGGCAAAAGAGATGACGGGTATCACGATATCGTGAGCCCGATGCAGTGCGTGAGCCTCTTCGACGATCTGTCTTTTGAACATTCTGAAGACATAGAGCTGGTATCGGCTATGGAAGTTCCTGCGGAGGAGAACCTGGTTTACAGGGCCGCCCGG
>JARRJI010000160.1:0-19506 GCA_037379595.1 Acidobacteriota bacterium
CCAGTCGGCAACCCCCGCCTGAGTTCATTTCCACGTCCCTCACGGCCTGGCCAGCACCCTGACACCGTAAGCAGGAATGCTGATCTCGCCCGGCTCGGCCTTGTCGGTCAGGGCATCGTGCGTCGTTTCGCCAAGGGCAACGGCCTGTGGCTGGGCGGTGTAGTTGAGGAGGAAAATGATCTTTTTCCCGGCCTTCTCCCGCGTCGCCATTTCGATTCCGGCCGGAAGTTTGGGGCCGAGGGCCACCCCGGCCTTGTCCGCAACGCGAGCGATGAGGTGGTCGTAAAACGAATCGCCTTGCGGCTGGGTGCCAACGTAAATCACCGCGCCTTTTCCAAAGCGGTTCATGGTGACGGCAGGCTGCCCGGCATAAAATCGCTCGCCGTAAGTGGCAAGGGTCTGCGCCGTCTTCGGCGTGAGAATATCGAACCACACCCCGGCGGGATAACTTTCTCCGTCCATGACGACTTTCTGTTTCTGCGTGGTTTCCGGGTCGTAGTTGTGGATGGCGATTCCGGCCAGCGAGGCCAGCGGGCCCGGCAGCGTTTCGGTGGTGAAAACGTTGTGCTGGTCTTTCACGCCGGACCGGTAGGTGAGAACCAGCACGCCGCCGTTGTTGACGAAGCCGGTCAGTTTCCGCACCAGGGCCGGATTGAGCACGAACAGCGACGGCGCCACCAGAACCTTGTAGCCGGAAAAGTCCTGCTGCGGAAATACGACATTCACATTCACCGCCCGTCGGCGGAAGGCGTCGTAGTAGGCATGGAGCTGGCCGTTGTAATTGAAACCTTTGGTCAGCGGCTGAATCTGGAAGGCCCAGCGGCTGTCGGGCGAGACCAGCATGGCCACCTGCGAGGCAACGTGCGAGCCGTCCAGCAGCGGCGTCAGGTGCTCGATCTCCTTCCCCATCTGCGCCACCATCTTGTAGCGCTGGTTGGGATAGCTGTCCTGGTCCAGGATGCCCTGCCAGTACTGCTCGGTGCCGTAGGCCGACGTCCGCCAGCGGAAGTAGCAGACGCCGTCGGCGCCGTGCGCCACCGCCTGGTAGGCCCAGACGCGATAAAGTTTCGCCGGCGCCTGGTGTCCCCAGAAAGTGGTCCAGCCCGGCAGCCCGCCCTCCTGCTCCATCACCATAAAGTTTTGATTGTCTTTCGAGCCGCGCATCAGGTCGTGGCCAAGCGCGGGTCCGAAGTAGTCAGACTGGCGGTGGCGGAGCATCGGGTAATTGTCCCAGGCGACGAAATCGATTGAAGCGTTCAGTTGCGAGTAATCGACCGCGCTGAACATTCCCATTTCATTGGTGGTGACGGCCTTGGTGGGCGCGATCCGGCGCAGGATGCCAGCCTGAAGTTTCAGATAAGCGTCAGTCGTATCGCTGAAGAAGCGGTGGTAATCGAGCGCCAGGCTCGGGTTGTGGGCTCCGAACAGCGTGTTCCAGGGAAGCGGAATCTGCGACCACGCCGTGTAGGTGTGCCCCCAGAAGACCGTGCCCCACGCTTTGTTCAGCGCATCGAGCGTTTTGTATTTTTCGCGGCACCAGTTCTGGAAGGCGGCGAGGCTGTCACGATCGTAGCTGTAAGGATTGCCCAGCTCGTTGTCAATCTGGAATCCGATGACGGCGGGATTGTTCTTGTAGTGCTCCGCCAGGGCGGTCACAATCCGCCGCGTGGCCTCGATAAAATGCGGATTGCTCAGGTTGTAGTCGCGGCGCGAGCCAAAGCGGTAGCGGATGCCGTCCGGCCCCACTGCCGCGATGTCGGGATACTTCGCGTAAAGCCAGGCGGGCGGCGCGGCCGTCGGGGTTCCCAGAATGGCGTGAATGCCGTGGGCGCTCAGGACCTTCAGCGCGCGGTCGAGCCACGAAAAATCATAGTGCCCTTCCTCGGGCTCCATCTTCACCCAGGCAAATTCACCCATGCGGACAAAGTTGATTCCCGCCGCCTGCATCATTTCGGCGTCCTTCGTCCACTTGCTTTCGTTCCAGGCTTCGGGGTAGTAGTCTGCACCGTAAATGAATTTACCGTGGTTCAGTTGAATCAGATCAAACGGTTTGGATGGCGCCCGCTGCTGGCCCGCAAGACTGTAGCCGGTAGTGGCAAACGCGAATAGAACAAGGAGCACAACCTGGATCGGCCTGCGCATGGTTAACCCCCTCATGGGAATTGTGTCCCGGCCTGCGTGTAAAAGCGTTGATCAGATTCATCAACCCATGGCCGGGCGAAACGACATTATATTGGGCATAGGACAGTTGTCAATCGGTCGTCAAACTGCGGGGATTCTCGGCTGAGGACTGCGCCAGTTCAAAAAGACGCATGCATGCAGGTGAAATGTTCCTATACGGCGGCTGCGCGCGCACGGCGATCTCTGCCGGCCTGCACAAAGCTTGTCGCGCGCTCGACAACCTTGGAGACAGACTCGATATCAAACGGTGAGTCAAGGCAATCGAAGGCACCATGTTCGAGAGCTGTCTGGCGGAGATCCGGATCTTCTGAATTTCCAACCAGGATGGAGCAGATGGGAGCGGATACGTCTTCAGCGAGATTGAGCACCTCAACCCAGCTGCCGTCGGGAAGCATCTTGTCGGTAAACAGCAGGTGTGGTTCCGTTTGTTCCAGCAGATGCGCCGCCTCCCGGCAACTGCTGACGCTGAAGGTATCCACACCCAGGCGTCTCAGGACGGGTTTCAGAGCCTCACAGGGATCCGGACGGACATGCACCAGCAAAGCAAACAGGTTGCCCCTCATTGGTCCTCCTCCCCACTCGAAAGGTCATGCCTTCGTCTTGATTGCCCGATGCAACCACCGGCACGGGAGGCGTATGCGGCCGGTGACTGGAGGAAAATCCGTCACACCTTGCGTTAACGCAACTGCCGCAATGCCGCCTCTCGCTTTTCCGGTTGCTTATTAACTATCGCGGAACATTACGAAAGTCCATCGGGTAAAATCCTGATTTTTTCTCGGCAATTTTCTATCAGCAACCGTCACGCCCCGGCCTTGAAACCTTCCGACCCCCGCCGCATCCAAGCCGAGTGTGAAGGGTCACAAGACGGAGTGCCAGCCGTCACGGACTGGAAAGACGATCTCCGCATAAGTTGAAAGAGGAGGTCGTGAAAACTAACTTTCTCGAACGGAGGACAGAGCCATGAGAAAGACGATCCTTTCGCTCGTAATCGCCCTTGCCTTTACGGCAACCTTCCTGCCGGCTCAAGGACGGGGAGGCGGTGGCCAGCGCGGAGGCTCGCAGGGCCAGGGCCCCGGCATGGGACAGGGTCAGCAGCAAGGCCGGACAGGCTCGATGGGCCAGGGGCAACAGCAAGGCCAGGCGGGCTCAATGGGAAAGGGCACCATGCAGCAGGACCGCATCCGTGCCACAAACCAGCAACGCGACCGTCTTCGCACCTGCGACCAGACTGCGCAGCAGATCCGCACGCGAGCTCGTGACATGGCGCGTGACGCCAAAGGATCAAAATTCAACGCAGAGCAGTCGCGGCAGCAGCGCGATCAGTTGCGCGACCAGCTCCAGACCATGCAGCAGGAACACCAGCAGCTCGTGAGCGGGCTCTCCGCGGAACAGAAACAAGCCATGCAGAACCGCGTCCAGAACATGGACCGCATCCGTGAAAGAGTGAACACGCAGTTTCAACAGATGGACGCCGCCTTGAACCAGGAAAACCCCGACGCCCAACTGGTCCGCAAACAGGCGCGCGACATGGAGAAGTCCATGAAAGAGTGGCAGAACCAGTACCACAAAATGCAGAAAGACATGGGTGTCGAATCTTGAAACGATAAGGTGAAGGAGGAACGCGAATGAAGAGTCTGAAGAGGGTAAGTCTGGTAGCGGGTGTAACGCTCTTGTCCCTGCTCGTCTTGCCGTTTGCCTACGCGCAGCAGGGGCCGGGCCAGGGCGGAAGAATGTACAATCCGGCGACCGAAACAACCGTCAAAGGCACGGTTGAAAAAGTCAAGACCGTCACCGGACGCCATGGATGGAACGGGACTCATCTGACGCTGAAAGCGGAAGGTAAATCGATCGACGTCCACCTGGGCCCCTCATCTTTTATGAAAGAGAAAGGATTCACCTTTGCGAAAGGCAATCAAGTGGAAGTTACCGGTTCAAAAACCGAGTATGCAGGTTCGGAGGTCCTGATCGCTCGCGAGGTGAAGAAGGACGGCAAAACGCTTGTTTTGCGCAACGCGCAAGGCATCCCGGAGTGGTCGGGAAGCATGCGCCGCTGATCCATACGCTACGTAACCAGGAACGGGAGGATTTCAATCGGAAACCCTCCCGTTTCCTTCCTGCCTCCGGCAGGTTTTTCCAGCAGCCTGCTAAGACGTGGGATTTTCTTGCGCCACAGGCCCTGGTTTCCGGCCCTGCGGGTTTTGCCGGAAATCCGATGCAAAAGCCGCCCCGATTAATCGGGGTGCTGCAAACCCCAACGCGACCATGTCAATTTTGAACAAACACGCCGACTTAACCTGATCCCGCCAATCAAATTATCGACATAACCACCTCATTCTAAATGCCCTGTCAACATCTTATGGGTGTCGTCCCGCCCGTCCCACGCGTCTCATTTCGCGCTGTTAAGCTTGAAATGCCGGGGTCCGGAACTGAAATTCGTGGCCCGCGGCCAGATCTTTGTGAAGGACTGCAGTGAAGGAGGAATCATGGGAAACCCAACCGGCGCGCTGACGCCCAGCGAACTGAATGCGAGGCGCAGAAACGCGCAGAAATCCACCGGCCCGCGCACCGCCCGAGGCAAGCAGCGCGTGGCCCTCAACGCCCTCAAGTACGGCCATTACACCGGCCCCCACACCACCGAGCAGGCGATGGTCATGCTGGGCGAAGACCCCGCCGAGTTCCACCGCTTCCGCGACAGCCTCATCCTGGCCCGCCAGCCCGCCGACGCATCGCCGTCCTGGCCTGGAAAAAGCGGCGGCTCAACCGCGCCCAGGAGGGCCTGCAGGTCTATAACCTGGAGGTCCTCGAACTCCAGCGGCACCGCCAGGCCCTCGAAGTGGGCCGCGAAACCGCGGACATCTCCCAGGCCGAAGTCCTCAAGTCCGGCCTGCGCCGCGCCCCCAAATCGCCGGCCAAGTTCGGCGAAATTCTCGCCAATCTTGAAATCCTCACCACGCTCGCGCGCAAAGGAAATTTCGCGCAGGAAATCGATTCCGTCATCACCCTGCTGTATGGCGAAACGCCCACCCTGCGCGGCGCCCAGATCGCCAACCTCTGGCAGCGGCTTCGGGAAGAGGGCGTCGAGACGGACGAAATGCGCGAAATGCTGGCCGGCCTGAAAGTCGCACTCGAAGAAGAGACGCGCGACGTGGTGGAAGAGTACACGCTCTATCTGCAGGAACACGTTCACATCTCGCCCGCGCTGCGCAGCTCCGCGCTCGCTCCCAGCCACCCGCAGTGGACCGCGCTCATCCGGCACGAGTACACGCTCGACCGGCTGATCGAACGCAAGCTCAAGCTGCTGGTGCAGATTCAGACCGCCCGCCGCGCCCAGGAACGTGCCGACCGCGCCGCCGAAGAGAAGGCCGAAAGGGCGGAAAAGAATGCTTTTTTAGAAAACAAAGCGGGAGAGTTGTTGAAAACAAAGGATCAGCCCAAAAAACAAACCGGAAACAAAGCAGAAACAAAGCGGGCCATGTTGTTGAAAACAAACAAGAGGTCCAAAAAACAAAGCGGAAACAAACCGGAAAACAAAGCGGGCCAAGTCGCTGAAAACAAAAGACCGCGAAAAAACAAACCGAAGAAAGCCCCGGCAGGGCGCAAGATTTTAGCCCACGCGTGAGCCGTGGGATGGCCCGCAATCCCGTTGACCAACACAACCCTCGCCCGCTTGCGGGAGAGGGGGGACCCCGACGCGTCGGGGTGGGTGAGGCCTTCATCACCCGCGCGGGGCTCGCTCGCGATCCCGCTTCTGCAAATGATTCAACGCAAAGCCCGCAACGTTAAAAACCGAACGTTGCGGTACAAAACCGGAGCCTCGGCAGGCACTCCAGATTCCAGCCCCCGAGGTCAGCCGTGGGATGCGCCGACAGCCGCTTACCCGTGTATAATCAAAGGCACCGGTTAAGTCGGGACTTGATTGTAGCGACGGTCTCTGACCGCCGGCATTTAATCAGGAAACAACCTGTCCTTGCAGAGCGGCGCTACAGCCAACAGGAGGCCGATTGTTCAACAAAATCCTGGTTGCCAATCGCGGAGAGATTGCGGTGCGCGTGATGCGCGCCTGCCGCGAAATGGGCATTCGCAGCGTGGCCGTTTATTCGGAAGTGGACCGCAAATCGCGACACGTGCGCTACGCTGACGAGGCGCTGCCGATCGGCCCCGCGCCGGCCGTCGAGAGCTACCTGCGCATCGACCGCCTGATTGACGCCGCCAAAAGTTCGGGCGCCGAAGCCATCCATCCCGGCTACGGCTTTCTTGCCGAAAACCCCGACTTCGCGCGCGCCTGCCGCGACGCAGGGCTGGTCTTCATCGGTCCTTCGCCCGAGGCCATGGAGCTGATGGGTTCCAAGACGGCTTCGCGCCACCTGGTTCTGAAGGCCGGGCTGCCCGTGGTTCCCGGCACCGACGCCAATCTCGAAAACTTTGACGAGGTGGTGCGCATTGCCCGCAAGATCGGATTCCCCGTCATGCTGAAGGCTGCCGCGGGCGGCGGCGGCAAAGGGCTGCGGATGGTCTCGACCGAACAGGAACTGGAATCCGCCTACCGCAACGCCCGCTCGGAAGCGCAGAACGCCTTTAACGACTCGTCGGTCTACCTGGAGAAATACCTCGAGCGCCCGCGCCACGTGGAGATTCAGCTTCTGGGCGACACCAGCGGCAACCTGATTTATCTCGGCGAGCGCGAGTGCTCGCTGCAGCGCCGCCACCAGAAAGTTCTGGAAGAATGCCCTTCGCCCATCCTCGACGCGAAGCTTCGCGCCCGCATGGGCGACACCGCCGTGCGCATCGGCAAGCTGGCCGGCTACACCAACGCGGGCACGGTCGAGTTTCTCATTGACCAGGATCGCAACTTCTACTTCCTCGAAATGAACGCCCGGCTCCAGGTGGAACATCCGGTCACCGAGCTGGTGATCGGAATTGATATGGTCAAGGAACAGATCGGGATTGCCGCGGGCCGGCGCCTTGAGTGGCGCCAGGAAAACGTGCAACTGCGGGGCGCGGCCATCGAGGCGCGAATTTACGCGGAAGATCCCGCGCGCGGATTCTTCCCTTCCCCAGGGCTCATCACGCGGCTCGCCATCCCTTCCGGACCCGGCGTCCGCAGCGACAGCGGCGTCTATCAAGGCTGGAGGGTCCCGCTCGAATACGATCCGCTGCTGGCCAAGCTGGTGGTGTGGGGAACCGACCGCACGCAGGCCGTGGCGCGGATGCGCCGGGCCCTGAGCGAGTATGAAGTGGCCGGCCCCCAGACCAACCTGCAATTCTTCCGGCAGCTTCTGGCGCACCCGGAATTTGTCGAGGGCCGCGTCGACACCGGCTTTATCGACCGTATGCTTGCGGAAGGCTCGCTGAAGATTCCGCCGCCTCCCGAACTGGGGCGCGTGGCCATTCTGGCGGCCGCCCTCGAGATGCGTAAGCGGCAGCAGTCCGATCGGGAGCAGGGCCGCCCGCACGGCACGGCCTCGCGCTGGAAGACGACGGGCCGCGCAGCCCAATTAAACCACTGGCCCGGGCAGTGAGACAGGAACGGCATGAACTTCGAAATCCAGTTGCGTGAAAACTCGCGAACGAGCGAACACCAGCTCTCGATCGAGAACCCGGGCAACGGCCAGGGCGGCGGGGCAAACCCGCAGTTTTTCATCGACGGCAAGCCGGCCCAGGCCGACTGGACGGAGATCAGTCCCGGCACCTATTCGATTCTGATCGGCGGGCAGTCGTACGAGGTTCGCGTTGCCCCGGCGCCGGACAGCCAGCCCGGCCAGGCGGACCGGTGGGTTGTCACCATCGCCGAGTACGACTTTCACGTCGAGGTGCGCGACCCCCGCACGCGCCGCTTTGCCGGCCAGGCCCTTGCGCACAACGGCCCCCTCGACGTGCTGGCTCCCATGCCCGGGAAGATCGTTCGAGTTCTGGTGAGCCGCGACGAGGAGGTAAGCCAGGACCAGGGGCTGGTGGTGATCGAAGCGATGAAGATGCAGAACGAGCTGCGGGCGCCGCGTGCGGGGCACGTCGCGGAAGTACACGTGCGGGAAGGGATCGGGATCGAGGCGGGCGCGCGGCTGTTGCGGCTGGAGTAGGAACCTGCCAGCACTCTAGGCTACTGCGCTTGCTTTACCACCTGCTCCGCCAGCAGATTCCTCACCTTCGCGTGGTCGCGCAGGTTTTCAATGTACGCCGCCTTCAACAACTGCTCCTTTTCGTTCCTCAGCGTCTCGCGAATCTGGCTCTGCACCTTCGCATCCGACAGCGTGCGTTGCCCGGCCTGCTCAGTCCCCAGAAGCTTGACGATGTGGTAGCCGTTCTGGGTGGTGATGATCCCGGAAATCTGCCCCACCTTCAGGGATTTGACCACGCGGTCAATCCCCGGGTTGGAGGCCAGTGCCGATTCCGGAACGAAGCCCATGTCGCCGCCGCTCGACGCGGTGGCCGGGTCTTCGGAGTAGTTCTCCGCAACGGTGGCGAAGTCCTGGCCGGAGCGCAACTGCGCATAAAGCGCCTGAATCTTCCGCCGCGCCATCTGAGGCGTCTTGGCGTCGTCATTTTTCAGGTTGTGCAGGTCCCGGGTGGGCGCCGGGGTCACTTCGATCTGGGCCAGATGATATTCCTTTTCAGGCACGTCGAAGGAAGTCTTGTTCCGCTGGTAATAGGCCGCAATGTCCGCGTCGCTGACCGAAACTCGGGCGTTGACGTCGCGATTCATCAGCTTGTTCAAAGTGAGTGTGGTCCGCACCTCGTCGCGAAGATCGCTTTCGGTCATGCCGCGTTCTTTCAGCTTCTGCGCAAATTGCTCCTTCGAGTACGGGCTCTTGATCTGCCCCAGCTTCGTGTCCACTTCAGACTCCGGCACGGTGATCCCGGATTGAGAAGCATGAGCCAGAAGGATCTGGTTGTTGATGAGCTGATTGAGAATGTTGAGCTTGTAGCTGAGCTCTTCTTCCTTGTCGTTGGCCTCGCCGCCGGAAGCGACGCGGCTGCGATAGATCCTGTCGACCTGGGCCTGATAGATCGGGTGTCCATCAACCTCGGCCCAGACGGGTCTGGAATCGGTCTTCTGGCTGCGGCAGCCCGGCATGAACAGCATCGCTCCCGCAACGCCCAGCAGGCAAAGTGCCGGAACCAGAAGGCGGAGGCTCCACGCGCTCACTGAATGGCGGCCGAGAGTAGTCCGGGCCGCATGAGCGCTTCGAACGCTTGAGGTTAAGAGCCGGTAGGCAACTTGGTACACATCTGATAAAATGTAATCTTGCATTTTTGATTTCTTGTCCATTTCAAAAGGAGTTGTTAATGGCGCGTGTCTGCGAAATTTGCGGTAAAGGTCCTATTTACGGAAATCGAGTGAGCCACGCTCACAACGTCACCCGGCGCAGGTGGAATCCCAATCTTCGCCGTGTTCATGCGGTGGTCAACGGCGCCCGGAAAACTCTTCGGGTGTGCACTGCGTGCATTCGCGCCGGCAAAGTCACCAAGGCCGCCTGATCGCCGCCCCCGCCGCACGAGCGGCGCAGGGTAGCAAGGATGCTCAGACCGGAACCGGGTAAGAGGTCCATTGTAACCGGATGACAGGCTGGCGGTTCGGATTTCCATTCAAACTTTCCTGCTGAGATTAACCTCGATCAAATCAACTCCGGGCTTGAAGCCCGGAGTGATATCTTTGCAGGCATATCCTCTCTCTGAAGGCAACGGCATCGAGCCAGCGCAGCCTGCGTGCATTAAGGTCTCACGCCTTCTGATGGCGTTCGACCCGGTATACGCCTTCAATTCTCCGCAACGAAGATAATACTCTCTCCAGGTGTTGCCTGTCGACGATGTCGACAGTGACTTCAATGGAAGCCTGATTATTTCCGGTGCGGGCTTCGATGTTCTGGATGTTGGAATGGTCGCTGCTGATGGCTGCGGTAACATCGGCCAGCATACCCTGGCGGTCGGTGGTCAGGAGAGTCAGCCGGACGGGGTAGAAGGTGTACTTGGGACCCGTCCACTCCACCGCAATGCGCCGCTCGGCATCGTACAAAAGGTTCTGAACATTGGGGCAGTTTTTCGAGTGGACCGAGATGCCCTTCCCGCGGGTGATGTAACCGACAATCGCCTCGCCGCGAATCGGATTGCAGCATTTGGCGCGGTACACCATCAGATCGCCATGGCCATGCACCTGGATGGCCGCATCCGTGCGCAGGCCCAGAACGCGCTTGAAGGTACTGCTCAGCCGCGACGGCTTGCCCGGCTCGTGAACGACATCGGGAGCGAGCTTCGACAGGACTTGCCGCGCCGAGAGCTTGCCGAATCCGATCCCCGCAAGCAGATCGTCAACCTGGCTGCAACCGTAGTCGCGCCCCACTCGCAGATAGTCCTCCTCGGAGATTTTCTTCAGCACCACCTCAAACTTCCGGGCCTCTTTCTCCAGCAGCTTCCTGCCGATTTCCAGCGCCTGCTTGCGCTGCTCGATGTTGATCCAATGCTTGATCTTGTCTCTCGCCCGCGAAGTCTTCACCAGGGCGAGCCAGTCACGGCTGGGCGTCTGGGAGGTCTGGGTGATAATCTCAACGATGTCCCCGTTCACCAGCTTGGACTTCAGCGGGACAATCCGGCCGTTGACCTTGGCGCCCACACAGTGATTGCCAACCTCGGTGTGGATGGCATAGGCAAAATCGATGGGGGTGGCTTCGCGAGGTAAGACAATCACCTTGCCCTTGGGTGTGAACGTGTAGACTTCCTGCGGGTAGAGATCGATCTTGAGCGTCGAGAGGAAGTCGTTCGAGTCCTGCATCTCCTTCTGCCACTCAACCAGGTGCCGGAGCCACGCAAAACGCTCGGCGTCCTGAACGCTGGTCCCGTGCCCATCTTTGTACTTCCAATGGGCCGCGATCCCTTCCTCCGCGACGCGGTGCATCTCTTCGGTGCGGATCTGAACCTCGAAGGGCTGGCCGTGCGGTCCGATCACGGACGTGTGGAGCGATTGATAAAGATTCGGGCGAGGAATAGCAATGAAATCCTTGATTCTGCCCGGAACGGGCCGCCAGGTATTGTGGATGACGCCCAAGGCCGCGTAGCAGTTCTTGACGTCGTCCGTGATAATGCGAACGGCAAGCAGGTCGTAGACCTGCTCGATGGCAATATGCTGCCTTTTCAGCTTCTGCCAGATGCTGTAGAGCCGCTTGATCCGGCCCTCAACCTTGGCCGGAATCAAGCTCTCCTTCATCTTGCTCTGGACCAGGTGCTTGACCTCGGCAAGGAAGTGTTCGTTCACTTTCCTCCGGCTCTCCACGGCCTTCTTAACTTCCAGGTAGGCTTCGGGTTCGAGATAACGGAAGGCCAGGTCCTCGAGTTCTCCACGCATCTTTCCCATGCCCAGGCGGTGAGCGATGGGCGCGTAGATTTCGAGCGTTTCATGCGCAATCCGCCGCCGCCGTTCGGGGGGCAGGTGCCCGAGCGTACGCATGTTATGCAGGCGGTCCGCCAGCTTCACCAGGACCACGCGGACGTCGTCTACCATGGCGAGCAGCATCTTGCGGAAATTCTCCGCCTGCTGCTCTTCGGGACTCAGAAAATGGATCCGGCTGATCTTGGTCACGCCCTCGACAATATGGGCGACTTCCGGACCGAACTGGTCCTTCAACCCTTCGATACTGGTGGGAGTATCTTCGACGACGTCGTGCAGCATGCCGGCCGCCACAGCAGGACCAGATCGTCACCAGGACGGTAAGCCTGAACCTTCCGGACAATGGATTCAAACTGGCTCATATCTATTTATAGCATTGTAGGGCACTGCTGATTGGCCGTTCAAGCAGACTGGAACCGTGGTGCCCGCCAGTATCTCCACGGTCTGACCGCGACCTTACTTTTATCCTACCAGCACTCTCAGGGTTGCGCGAGGAGTGTTGCCGTCAGTCCAACGGATGATGCCGTATTCTAGCCGACAATATTAGGCTGGCCCATTCAGGAGAACACACTTTTGCAATTATTACCAGATCTGAAGATCGCAAAGGCGCCCAGCGGCCGCGACACCGCAGTGCACGGTGTTAGTAGAAGGCGCAGTTTGAGAGAGGGGGGTGTGGTATCGCGGTTGAATGCACGGGAAGTTCTTGGGAGTTCTTGCTGCCATAAAAACGAGCCCTTCCTCCGCGTACCCACGGAAAAAGGGCCCGTCACGTCTTATAACAAAGAGGAAAGCTACGATCCCTGGCTCGAGGACTTCGGGGGCGCGCTTGCCCGGGCGGCCTGAGATTTTTGCAGCCATTCATCGGCCGTCTTGAGGTCGGCTTCACGATCAGCCCTGGCCTTCTCCAAGTCGGCCTTCTGCCGGTACAGCAAATTCAAATATGCCATGCTATTAGCATCGTTAGGCTTCAGTGCTACGGCTTTATTAAGAGCCTCGATCCCTTCCGCCACCAATTTGCCGTTATCCTGTTCCAGTTGAGCCCGGTACTTCTCAGGCAAGCGAGGAAGGTTCCCCCGCTTGTCAGGAGTCATAAGGTTGAGATCCTTCCTGACTTTACCGTCAGCCTGGAAAGCCTGTGCCCAGTCGATAACACCTATCCAGTAATAAGGTTCGGGATTATTCGGTTCCACTTGTATGCGTTGGCGCTGAAAATCCTTCGCCTCATCAAAGTTCTTCATGTTGTAATAGATTTGCCCAATGCTGGCCAGTGCTGTTGTGTTCTTCGGGTCCAGCTTCAGGACGTTCTGAAAAGCATCGATCGCCTGTTGTCCAATCTTAATGTTCGCCTGCGTGTCACCGCCGGGAACATACTGCTGGGCATAGGCGGTCGCCAAGTATAACCTTGCATTGATCAGGCTCGGGTCCAATTCCACCGCACTCTTGAAGTGCTCGATCGATTCCTGAAACTGCGCGTTTCGGAATGCCTGAACCCCTTTGTTGAGCTGATCTCGAGCTTTCAGCCGCTTGAGCGTAGCGCAGCCGCCGGTCACAACGGCCAGCAGCAGTAACGCGCACAACGGCCCCAGCTTGTAACGACGCATCTTTGTTCCTCCCTAGGTCGATATTTCTCGATTTTTCCGAGTGCTACTGCTGCTGCTCTATCTGCTTAGTGATCAGGCCTATCTTATCAGCGCCTGCCCCCTTTGAGATATCGATAAGTTCAGCCACGTCCTGCCAGGGCAGCTTCGGCTCGCCCTGAATGAACAGGATATGCTCGTTACGATTCTTGAAGATATCCGTCAGGCGTTGCCCCAATTGACCGATCAGAACGGGCGTCTGATTGATCGAGACTTGTCCTTGGGCATTGATGGATACCACAATCGTTCGTTCCAGGACGTTCTTATTGACCTTCTGGTTCTTGTCGGGCTTCGGAACCAGAGCGTCCAACCCCTTGGGAGTCAAGGGCGTGATGACCATGAAAATGATCAGCAGAACCAGCAGCACGTCAATCAGAGGCGTCACGTTGAGCGACATCATCGGGCCGCCCTTGCTGCCTCCAACGGCCATTGCCATACCATTACCCTCCTTTGGCCAGCCGAAGCTGGCCGTCATTGATAACGACCCTAATGAGCAAGGGGAACATTGACGTTGGGCTGCACCTGTTCGGTAATCATGCCCAACTGCTCGATCCCCGCCGCACGGACGTTATCAACCACTGAGACCACATCACCATACTTCGCGCGAGCATCACTCTTGATAAACACGATCTTGTTCAGCCGGTTCTGCATGAGGTCTTCGACTTGCTTCGTGATGTCGCCCACTTGCACTTGGTCTGCGTTCAAAAAGACCTTTCCGTCCCGAGTTACAGCAAACTCCACCGCATTCGTCTTTTCAGCATCCGGCATCTTGCGCGGGTTATGAGTCTGCGCCAAGTCAACAGAAACGCCCTTCTGAAGCAGAGGAGTGATGACCATAAAAATGATCAGCAGGACCAGCATGACGTCGACCATCGGCGTCACGTTGATGTCCGCCACCTGGCCCATCCCTTCGCGTTTCCGTGCCATTATTTCTTCCCTCCGGAAGTCTTAATGAAATAGTCCACCAACTCGGAAGAGGAATTGTCCATCTCGACATCGAAACCTTCGATCTTGGTGGTGAAGTAATTGTACAACCAGACGGCCGGGATAGCGACGATCAAGCCCATAGCGGTAGTGACCAGAGCTTCTGCGATTCCGCCGGCCACCGCGCCCAGACCAGTCGATTTGCTTGTGGAAATCCCCTGGAATGCGTGGATGATACCAAGCACCGTTCCGAACAGTCCGACGAAAGGCGCCGTCGAGCCGATCGTCGCCAGGCTGGCAACACCACGTTTCAGTTCAGCGTGGACGATCGCAGCAGCCCGCTCCAGAGCGCGTTTGGAAGCTTCGATCATTTCACCCGGTATTTCGGCTGAGACTTCATGAGCCTGGAACTCCTGCAACCCGGCAGTCACGACCTTTGCCAGATGGCTTCTCTTATTCTGCTCGGCGACTGAAATTGCCTCGTCGACCTTGCCTTTCTTCAACGCTTCGGCTACGGCCGGCGCGAAAATCCGGGACTGCTTCCGTGCCGCCTGGAAAGCGATCCAACGGTCAATCGCAACACCGATGGACCATGCGGACATAAAGAACAACACGATCACCACCGCTCGAGCCGACCACCCCATCGTCTTCCACATGTCAACGGGGTTGAAACCTGGAGCGGCTTCCTGAAACATCAACATCGTCACAAAAAGATTTGCTCCTAACATACTCGTTTATTTCCTCCTCAAGGATTTTTAAATAGACCGCCGACTAGTCCGCCAAGGTGAAGTTCACGTCAATCTCGGTTACCACTTCAACAGGCTCACCGTTCAATAGCGTCGGCTGGTAGCGCCATTGTTTCACCGCGTCAAGAGCGGACTTTACCAGTAAGGGATGGCCGCTCAAAACTTTCAAGTCTTGGATCGTCCCATCTTTCGCAATAATCGCTTCCAATCTCACCGTGCCCTGAATTCTTGCCATCTTGGCCAAGGGCGGATATTCCGGAGTTGGCTTGTAGATCAACTTGGCAGCTTCGACCTGGCCACCGACTCTGATTCTCTTAGGTGTCTTCGGCTTCGGCGGAGGAGGTGGAGGTGGTGGAGCTGCAGAGACACCGCCAATAATTCCACCCAAAACGCCGCCCGCCTGCCCGCCGGGCACGCCGCCAACCACGCCACCAACGACCCCGGTTGACTGCGCCACCGGCCGGTCCTTGATCTTGGCGATGGTTTTAGGGATAACCGTCGGAGCTTTCATCAGTTGCGCCATGGTCACAGGATGAACTTGAATTCGAGGGGGAGCTTTTGCGGGGGGAGGAGGCGGCGGCGGGGGCGGCGGTGGTGCAACCAGGAAAGTCATCAGTTGCGCCTTCGGAAGCGCCTGCGTGTAAATCAGGGGAATAAGAACCATAATCCCTACGCCGATCACCTCGATGATGTAAGCAATCGGCAAAGTCGCCCTCTTCCATTCACCCGTCTTGGAAGCCGAGTAAATAAGGTAAACGATAAACCCAACCAAATTGAACACAAACGTGATGATCACCCAGGGCCACGTATTGAGCCCGAGGTGCTTCGAGTCCGCGTAGACGTAACAGACAATCAACGCGTAAAAGAAGAAGATCACGCCGAGGATCGTCGATTGAGTGATGAGAACCTTCATCTCAGGTGTCTCAATCAGCGTCAGACCGAAAAAGCCAATCAGGAAACCTAAGATCCCGAAGGCCAGTGAAATTAGCCAGTGCACGCCTCTCATGACTGACCTACGGGTCGGCGAGGAATCCAGTAGCGTGTCACCAAGCATGATACCCACCCCCTCTCATCGTCGAAGCCCGTCCCCCGCGACCTGCGGGCGTCTTCGACAGGAGAATTTTATTATCTTTTGGCAGCAGCAATTTCGCGCTCATAAACCTTCCGTTTTTCGGTCACACGGCCCTTCCCGCCCCTGGTTTGCCAGTAAACCAGGATGGGGCTTGCAATGGCGATGGACGAGTAAGTGCCGATCAGGACACCGACGACCATGGCAAAGGCAAACCCGTGGATGACGTCGCCTCCAAACAGGAACAGAGCGAGAACGGCAAGAAACGTAAGTCCCGACGTCAGGATAGTCCGGCTCAAAGTCTGGTTAATGCTGCGATTCACCAGGCCGCTGAAGTCCTCACGTTTATTCGTGCGCACGTTTTCACGGACGCGATCGAAAGTAACAATGGTGTCGTTCATCGAATAGCCGACCAGGGTCAGCAAAGCCGCAATGACTGAGAGTGTAATCTCTTTTCCAAAAAGGGAAAACAAGCCGATCGTTATAAGAACATCATGAAAGACGGCGATAACCGCCGACACGCCATAAATTAACTCAAAACGAAACCAAATGTAAACAAGCATTGCGGCGAGCCCGGCCAAGGTTACGTAAACGGCCTCCCGCCGCAAGTCGGAACCCACTTTGGGGCCGACCACTTCCGTATTGCGAACCGCGAAACCGGACAGGAAGAAATCCTTCTGCAATGCATTAATAACCGCGGGGGTAACACCGGGAACTGCGCTCAACGACTGGAAGTCCGGAACCAGGCCACTTCGTGGCGGATCATTACGAAACTTGATCAAAGCCGCAGCCAGTTCTTGATAAGTGCTCGTCGAAACGTCCATTCCTTTGGCCGCAAGCCCGAGTGGATCGGCGACAAGCAGGTGATCCTCGACGGTCTTGGCGCTCGCATTGTTAAAGTCGATTTTGCCCTGGACAGCGCCGCCGTACACCGCGGTCAAAGCTTTCACGATAGCCGCTTTGCCGGTGTCGATGGCCTCGTTTCCCGAAACACCCTTTTGAAGCGGCACTTCGATCATCACGGAATTTTCTGAATACGACCCAATCCTCTGGATCGTTGCACCTTGCCAGTGCTCTTTGGCAAGCTCGCTGCGAATGGCGCCAAGGTTGGGAGATTTGGAGAACTTCACCGTGAGCTGTGTTCCGCTGCGGAACTCGATTCCATAAACAAGCCCGTGGTGGATGGCGATCGATAGGAGTCCAGTAGCTAAAAGCGCCAGCGAAGCAGCGATGAAGTACCACTTTCTGCCCAGCCAGTCGATATTCGGTTCATGAAAGAATTCCATTGTTTACAATAACCCACCGTCTAAATCTGTAGACACCGGAAAGACTCCATAAGTTCCCAAAATCTTAAACACTGAGAGCCTCTCCTTTCTGCCGTCTGGACAAGACGTAATCAAAAATGGTCCTAGAAACATACACCGAAGTAAACAGGTTTGCAATCAATCCTATGGTCAGGGTAACCGCAAAGCCCTTGATGGGGCCCGTGCCAAAAACAAAAAGAATCGCAGCCGCGGCAACCGTGGTCACGTGTGTATCAATGATTGTCTTGAAGGCGTGTTCGAAGCCGCCCGCAACCGCAGCGCCCACGGCTTTACCATGGCGCAGTTCTTCCCTGATGCGCTCAAATATCAGCACGTTGGAATCGACGCCCATACCAACCGTCAGGATGACGCCGGCGATTCCCGGCAAGGTCAGCACCGCCTGGAAGTAGGCGAGCGCCGCCATCAGGATGATCAGGTTCAATACCAGCGCGACATCGGCGTTGATTCCCGCTCCCCGGTAGTAAATCAGCATGAAAGCGATGACAGCCAGGAAGCCCACGATACACGCTATGATTCCAGCACGGATTGAGTCTGCTCCCAGCGAAGGGCCGACGGTGTTTTCCATCAAAGTAGTGATGGAAGCCGGCAGCGCGCCAGAGCGAAGCATTAAGGCCAGGTCCGCGGCCTGCTGCGGGGTAAAGTTGCCCGTGATCTCGCCCGAGTCGCTAATCCGGCTCTGAATCACGGGAGCGGACTGAACCCGACCGTCAAGAACAATGGCAAGCTGTTTGCCGACATTTCTCCCGGTCACCTCTGAAAAGCGGGCCGCTCCGTCATGAGACAAGTTGAAATTGACAATGGCCCCTCCGTTCCGGCCGGTTGAAGGCTGGGCCCCGGTCAGATCACGCCCGGTGACGGCCGCGACCTGGTTGAGCAGATACCAGACCCCCGTGCTCGACGAACTGCTGGAGGTATCGTCCGACTTGCCCGGAACCAGTTCGGTACCCGGCGGCAGAACTCCGCCGTATTGCGACAGCGCGGCCTCCCGGCTCTGGAAAGGTCCTCCGCGAACAATCTTCAGCTCCAGCATTGCAGTGGCCTGGATAATGTGTTTCACGCGGGCAGGGTCGCTCACGCCCGGAAGCTGGACCACCAGTTCGTAATCTCTCTGCCCGTAGTCGGCGACTTCAGGCCCCACCAATCCCAGTGCGTCGATGCGCCGCCGGATCGTGTTCCGGGCCTGATCAAGCGCCTGGTTTCGAATCTGGTTGACTTCGCTCACCTTCAGACTGAGCAATTGCGAGGTGGGCTGCCCGGCAACGGGCCCCATGGTCCACGTCGAGAACTGGTCGGCAACAAGAGATTGCAAAGCGCCAAGTTCGGAACTCGGAACACCCTTGACCAGGATCGACGAAATCCCACGCCGATCGACAGAGGTGTAAGGAATGTTCTTGGAATTCATCTCGTCGCGCAACTGCTCCATCGCCTGGTCGCTCGTGATCTTCACGGCATCGTCCACGTGAACCTGCAGGACCATGTGCGTGCCGCCCTTTAAATCCAGTCCCAGATGAATGCGGTTGGAAAGGTTTTGCTTGAGCTGGGTGACATTCCTAGGCAGACCGGTGAGACCCAAAACGCATGCGATTACCACAACAAGAATGAAGATCGTGCGGTTTCGAATCCTATTATGGTCCATTGCTTAAATTCCTTGTCCCCCGTGGATTTGGAGCAGACCGATCACTTCTTTCCCTTGGAGCCCTTCTCCTGTCCGGATTGTTGCTGAGTATCAGATTGCAGGCCCGTAATCGCCGTCCGGGCAATTTCAACCTTAACTTGATTGGCAATCTGCATTTGCACAACGTCACCCTTGAAGCCGGTAATCGACCCGTAAATTCCGCCTGAGGTTATAACACGGTCCCCGGTCTTGAGGTTGGCCAACATCTCTTGAGTCTTACGGCGGTTGCGCTGCTGGGGGAGGATAACGAGAAAGTACCAGATCAGGAAGACAGGAGCGAAGAGAAACAACAATTGGCCTAAGCCCATGCCAATGCCGGGGTCCGCCGCCAATATAATCCGATTAATCAATGCACACTCGACCAAAATCGAGCCATCAAATTTGGAATTAAGGATGAAGTATCCCGCACTTCACGGGCGAGATCAACAGGGTTTGCTGGTTTTTCTTTCTTCGACTTTAATTTGTGCCGAACGGGACTGCGACCAACAAGTTGTACCACTCTCGGCAAGGAGCTTCCCAAACCTTCCGAGTGTTATAGCCTGCCTAATTTTGTTCATCCTGTCAAGGTAAAAC
>JARRJI010000161.1:0-7733 GCA_037379595.1 Acidobacteriota bacterium
CCTGCATTACCGATGAGCTTTCATCAGGGGCCCGTCGAAAAACAACCGGCTCCTCACTCCTCTGCCGTGTGCTTACTGCGGCTCAATGGCTGGCGCTGCCAAGAGGATCGCAGAATTTCCCCTCCCGTCAGCTGAAAACAATATCACACGACGCCAGCCAAAAAAAGAGTATATCATCCACTCCACGACAAGGCAGAACCGTCGCGGCGCGTCTCGTCCTGAGCACCCGCCACCCAGGACATCTTCGGCACCGCCCAGGCATGCAGGTCTTATGCTTGCCTCTTGAGACGGTCAAAGAGAGGAAACAGGATCAAACCAAGGGCGACATTTACGAGTGCGCTGGTGACAAGATGCAAAGGCTTAAACGGCGGTGGCAATCCCAGCAGTTGGTGTGTGAGAAGGTAGATAAAGCCGTTGTGGACAAATACTAATGACCCGATCAGAAGGCCCCGGACCAGAAGGTTATCGAATTCCAGCTTGAGGCCGGCTGTTGCCGCGAGGTATCCCACAAGTGCTTTCGCCATTCCCATCTGTCCCAGGTAACCGTGGGACAAGGCATCTTCCAGCAGCCCCACGCTCATGCCAAATACAGTCCCGAAGATTGGATTCTCCCGGATCATGGAGAAATAGATGGTGACCAGCAGGGGAAACTGGAAAAGCCGCGCAATGGGGATGGTGAGAGGAAGGGTGACCTGCAGCAGCACGCTGAGAAATACAGCCAGCAACAGAGCAATCGGGTGGACTCGAGCAACTTCTCTTGGTCGATGGCGATAAACGTCCATTTTATCCGCCCGTGCTGGAATGGCGCTGTGTGTGGGATGCTGATCGAGAAGCGACTGGCATCCCTGTTCTGAGCATGCGGAAGTCTGTTGGAGTCACAGAGATAAATGTGATGCCCACTTCAAGGGCGCTCAAGATTTAACGCTTGTTCTTGATTCTTCGAGGTTGACTTGAAAAGAACCAGGACATTCTCAAGCCGGTCGAAAGAAGCAGCAGGCTTAACGTCGATCCGCTTGTAAATGTTGCCATCCTTGGCACGGATAACGTACCCCACCAGCAAGCCCTTTGGATAAATCTCATCCAACCCGGATGTGAGGACGGCCTCCCCAACGGGCACTTTCTCTTCGTCCATCACGTAATGAAGACTGCACCGGTTCCGGCCGCGGCCCTTCAAGATTCCCTCGAGCCGGCTCTTCTCAAGGATACAACCCGCTGCACACGAAGGGTCGGTGATTAACAGAACCTGGGCGGAGTGATGATACACAGCAGCAATCTTGCCGACCACGCCTTGTGGGGTGATCACCGGGAGGTCTACCTTAAGCCCTGCGTTCCGCCCTCGATTGATGACGATGGTACCCCCGTCGCCTCCAGGGCTTGTTGCGATGACTTCCGCCGCCAGACTGCTATAGGGCAGTCGGCCTCTGAAATCCAGCAAAGCTTTCAGGCGATCCGCCTCGGCCGCTTTCTCTGAAAGCTCCAGGATCTGTGCGCGGGCCTCAACCAATTCGGAGCCCAGTTTCCGGTTGGTCTGCCTGTACGACCACAGGTCGCGAACGGCGGAGCAGCTTTCGGCCGTGCCTTCGACGACGTCGTGGAGCCCCTGTTCGAACGGGCCAAAAACCGTCTCGGCCCACACACTGATGAGCCTGACGTTTTGATTTCGAGTGACCTGGAAGGAGAGAAGCAGAAGCTGGCCCAGGAGCACACCCATCAGGACAAAAAAGGAGGTGTGCCGTGCGACAATTCCCGGCATCCAGGAGTTTTCACCAATGTGCGTGTATGCCGTGCGTTTCAAATCAGACCATCTATCTATATCAGTCGTTTAAAACTGCCGCTTGCCATCTTGCGCCCTGCCGCGAGCAAGAGGAACCGATCGCCATGGGACGTCTCCTCCCCTGGCTGGCACAGCAAAGCCATCTATTCTATCGCAACTCGCCGCAAAAGGTTGAAATCAGTTAGCATCCGTCCAGTCCCCAGCACCACGGAAGCCAGCGGGTCCTCGGCTATGGAGACTGGCAACCCGGTTTCCTCCCGAATTCGCTTGTCGAGATTCTTCAAAAGTGCGCCTCCGCCGGTCAGTACAATTCCGCGGTCGGAAATATCGGCAGAGAGTTCCGGCGGCGTCCTCTCAAGTGCAACCCGGATGGCATTAATAATGGTAGCGACGCATTCCGAAAGGGCATCGCGGATCTCAGAATCGTCAATGGTGATGGTCTTGGGCACCCCTTCCAGCAGGTGCCGGCCTTTGATTTCCATGGTTTGCGGTTTCTCAAGAGGAAAGGCCGAGCCGACTTCCATTTTGATCTGCTCCGCTGTGCGCTCGCCCACCAGGAGGTTGTATCGCCGCTTCAGGTAGGCGGTAATAGCCTCATCCATCTCATTGCCTGCCACCCGCACCGAACGGCTATACACGATGCCGGACAGCGAAATCACCGCAATGTCGGTGGTGCCTCCACCGATGTCGACGATCATACTCCCCGAAGGTTCGGTGATCGGCAGCCCGGACCCGATGGCCGCCATCATTGCCTGCTCCACCAGGTAAACTTCGCTGGCCTTGGCCCGGAATGCGGAATCCTGCACGGCGCGCTTTTCCACTTGCGTGATTTCCGACGGGACCCCGATAACGATGCGGGGATGCACAAACATTCTGCGGTTGTGCGCCTTGTGGATGAAATAATTGAGCATCTTTTCCGTCACCTTGAAATCGGCAATGACCCCGTCTTTCAAGGGACGGATGGCAACGATATTCCCCGGCGTGCGCCCCAGCATCTCCTTGGCCTCGCGCCCCACCGCCTCGATTTCGCCATTCAGTTTGTTGATCGCCACAATGGAGGGTTCATTAACAACAACCCCTTTGCCTTTCGCGTAAACCAACGTGTTCGCCGTACCCAGATCAATGGCTAAATCGGATGAAAAAACACTGAAGAGTGAACGAAAACTCATTCCTTTAAAAAATCCCTTTCTGAAAACAAAAAATCCAAATTGGGCCTTTGCTCCTTGATGATCATCGCCTTGCCGTTGGCCCCGGAATCGCCTTTCCGGTCCCGCCCGGCCACACGTTCCTGCTGGAGAGGTCTACACCACACTGGCTGGCAGGGCTTGGAGGGTTTCTCATGACTTTGTGACAAAAAAGCAGGATTGATCGGACAATGGACAAAACCCGACGCGATCCAGCCAGGAACTACACAAGTAGTCATGGATGGTACGATAACCTGTTTCTGTCGATTTATCCTGGACCTCGACTCTGCAATCCTCCTTGGGGGCAATTACGTATGTGGGCAACGCCATCCGGCGAATGCCCTAAAGCATTCTTGACCAAAGGTCAAATTGGGTCAAGAAGTTTTGTTTTTTCCTTATTTTGGTTGGCCCGATCCTCGCTGCCGCCGACAAATCGAACGAAACCAATGGCGCTCCCGTATATCTTGCTCTGTGTTTCAGTTGTCCAGCTCTTTCTTGGTGGAATATAATGATACGGATCGACACTATGCGTCCGGAGTAATAATGTTCAGACTCTTTGATAAACACCAGGCCAGGATCTACAAGTGGGTGATGGTGTTTTTCCTCGCTATCGTCTCTATCGGTATGATTTTCGTTTTCACCCCGCTGGGCGGCGGTGGAGACATGCAGGGCCCGACCAATGTGCTGGCCAGAATCGGCGATGTGCGCATCACCACCCAGGACCTCAGGACCACGATTGACAATCGTTTGCGCAACTCTTCGTTGGGGCAGGACCCGCACATTATCCCTGCCATCGCCGGCACCGTCCTTGACAACATGGTCCTGCAGCAGGCTCTGGCGATGCAGGCCAGGAAAATGGGTCTGGTCGTTACGGGCTCCGAGCTGCGTGGGGCTCTGAAAAAACTTCCTTGGCTCTATCCCAAAGGCCAGTTTATCGGGATGGCGGCGTACAAGAATGTCGTCAGCCAGCAGATGGGAATATCCACGCAGGAGTTTGAAGACGAGATCCGGCAGAGCCTGCTGATCCAAAAGATACAGGCTGTGGTGTCCAATGGCGTTTCTGTGACGCCGGCCGAGGTGCACGAAGCTTACGAACAGCACTTTATGAAGGCCAAAATCCAGTACGTGGTTTTTGACCCCAGCAAGTTTCTGAAAAGTGTGCCGATCAAGCAACCGGCCTTGCAGAACTATTTCAAGGCACACGCCACGCACTACGAGCAGAAGGAACAGCGGCAGGTGCAGTATGTGCTGATCACTCCGGATGACGTGCGTTCCAAGGTCGACATCACTGATGCCGCGATGAAGCAATACTACATGGACCACCTCTCCGATTACCGCGTGCCCAACCGCGTGAAGGTCGCCCAGATTCTCTTCAAGACCACGGGCAAGACGCCCGACCAAACCAAGAAAATCGAGAAGACCGCGGAGGAAGTGCTGGCCAAAATCAGGGCGGGCGCCAACTTCGGCGACATGGCCAAAAAGTATTCCGACGACACCAGCGCCTCAAACGGCGGGAACATCGGCTGGATCGTTCATGGCCAGACGGTGAAGGAATTTGAAGACACGGCATTCTCCCTGAACCCCGGCCACGTCAGCGGCCTGGTCCACACCAGCTACGGAATCCACATCATCAAGGTCCTCGACAAACAGACCGCGCATCTGGAAACTTTCGACGACGTCAAGGATGCCATTCACGCTAAGCTCCTGCAGCGGCAGATCGCGGCCGGCCTGCAGGACTATGCGAACAAGCTCTACAATAAATTCCAGGCTAAACCCCACCAGTTCGCGTCCATTGCCAGGCAGGCAGGGCTTCAGGTCAAGCAGTCTTCACTTTTCACGTATGGCCAGACCATCCCCGACTTTGGTTCGAACGACGCGTTCCAGAACCTCACTTTCGAGCTCAAGCAGAACGAAATCGGGCAGCCCATCAGCGTGCCCAAGGGCACGGCGATTATTCAAGTGACCCAGATTGTTCCGGCCCATGTTCCGAAACTCGAAACCGTTCAGGCGATGGTGGAAGAGGATTACCGCCAGGCGCAGTCCGTGACGATTGCCCACCAGAAGGCACAAGCCTTCGCGGCGCAGGTCAAGAAGGGTGATTTTGCCAAGGTTGCCCGTGCCGGTGGCTACGACGTGCAGGAGAGCAAGGAGTTTACGCGGCAGGATACAGTGCCGAACCTCGGGCCCGGACAGTCCATCCCCCAGGCCTTTACGCTGGCGCCCGGCCAGAACAGCGGCGTCCTGAAGGTGGAAGGCAATGACGTGGTAATCCACGTCGTCTCTCATACGCCGCCCGTTGAGGCCAATTTCGCTTCCCAGAAAGACACGATCCGCGAGCAGCTCCTCACGCAAAAGCGGGAAATTGCGTTTGAGATCTACCGCCAGAATCTCAAGAAAGAACTCATGCGTTCCGGGAAGCTCAAGATGAATGAAGCGACGATGAAAACGTTCCTCGCTTCCTACGAGACCAGGTAAATGGACCGGGCCTCCGGCGTCCCGGTTCCGAATCCAGTAAACGCGCTACGTATAACATGCCACGACTCACAAAAATCGTGCCCGACCAGGCTGATCCCGAAGCTCGCGAAGCCTTTGAAGTTTTCATCAAAGAGCGCGGCAAAGTTCCCAACATGTTCCGGACCGCCGCGCACCGGCCCGGAATCATGGCCACGATGACGGAGCACTTCCGGACGGTGATGGCCACCGGAGCCGTCGACCGCAAACTCAAAGAGATGGTGGCCGTCCGCGTCTCGCACCTCAACCACTGCGTCTATTGACTGGATTCGCATACTGCCTTGGCAAGGCGGTTCGGAACAACCGAAGAAGAACTCACAGGCCTTGAAAATGGCGACCTCAGTTCGCTGGGACCGCGCGAGCGTTCCGCCCTCAACTTTGCGGATGCGCTGACCCTCGATTCCAACAACGTTCCCGACGACCTTTTCTCCCTCCTGCGGCAGCACTTCACCGAAGGCGAAATCGTCGAAATCGCCGCCGTCGCCGGCCTCTTCAATTATTTCAACCGCTTCAACAACGCCCTCCAGATGGAGCCTACAAGGTAGCAAACTCCGGAAGGGGCGAAGGACCTTAGCTCATGGCGTAAGCCATGCGACACGATTCCACGATTCAGCAAAAAGCTTGCGAAAGCTCGTCGAGCCTCTTCATCTCTTGGTCGCTCAGCCGGAAGCTCATCGCGCCGGCGTTCTCCTCTGCCTGCGCGACGCTCGTCGCTCCGGGGATAACCACCACGGTGTCCCCGTGGAAATTCGCCAGCCAATTGAGTGCCACCTGCGAGGGCGTGGCGCCGTGCGCACCGGCGATTTCCTCGAGTGCGGCTACCAGCGTCCTCGAGCGATCCAGGCCGCGGCGCCGAAACGCCGTCATCCACTTCCTGGGACCCGGCCGGGAACGGATCATGTCCGGGTCGCGGTGATACTTCCCCGAAAGGATCCCTTGCGCGAGCGGCGAGTAGGCGATGATCGTGATGCCCAGTTCCTTTGCAGCCTTGAGCACTCCGTTCTTCTCGATCCGCCGGTCCAGCAGGCTGTATCGCACCTGGTTTGAAACAAGGTCGATTCCCCGCGTGGCCAGGACCTGATGCGCGGCGCGCATTTTTGCCGCTGAAAAGTTGCTCACGCCCACGGTGCGGATTCGCTGATCTTTCACCAGGTCGGCCATAGCATGCATCTGCGCCGCGGTTGAGGCCAGGGCAAAGGGCTGGTGGATCTGGTAAAGGTCAATATCAAACGACGCCAGACGCGACTGGCGCGCGCCGATCGTCGCCTTGATGTTCCCGGCGGTTCGCCACATGGGCCACCACTTCGTGGCTACAACCACGTCACCGTTCTTCTTGCCGGCAGCCGTCAGGGCTTTGGCGAGCGCCGCCTCCGAGCGCCCACCACCGTAAACCTCGGCCGTGTCGAACCAATTGATACCGGCATCAAGGCTGGCCGCCACAATCTGATTCGCCGTCTCCTGCGGCAAGGCCGGCCAAAATCGGCCGGCAAGCCCCCGGCCTTCAGAGAACTGCCAGCAGCCAAGGCCAATAGGCGAGATGGCGATGGGCGAGCGGCCCAGAAAGCGATGGTTGTCCATGACCCGTCCTTCCCTCCAAACGTCGTTATTACAACAATACAGCGTGTTAGCCGGAATTTCCGTTTTCAATTTTCGAACAGCCGACAATTTACAGTCGACCACGACTGAGTGCAATTGCAGAAGATAGTCAAGGCATCGAATCGATGCCGCGGGCCTTTTTCCCGTGAGCCGACGGAATCGTCACCAGCCCCCGGAGGGGGCGAAAGACTTTAGCCCATGGCGTAAGCCATGGGGCACTATGCCATCACGCGCCAGCCCAGCCGCGGAGCGGCGACAGATCTTGGCCCATAGCGCATACTGCGGGACATGGACATATCTCGTGTTATTGGCGATTTCTGCGGTCAGGACATTATGGTAGGATGAAGGCGTGAAATTGTTCACTTATCCGATCACCGTGGAACGCGAGGGGCGTACCTACTACGCTTACAGCGAAGACTTCCCGGGCGTGTACGGAATCGGGAAGACCATCGAGGAAGCCAAAACCAGCCTTCTTGAGGCCATGCGGATTTACATCCGTGAATGCCGCGCCCGCCACAAGCCTGTGCCCCGCGCCCGGACCGTTTACACCGAAACCGTATCAATTGCCGTGTAGGATGGTAGCCACGGAAAGCGTCTTACTGTCCGTGGGGTTTCCCCATCCAAAGAGCCCTCAGTCAGGAAATCGCTGACTGTGGCTACCAGCTACC
>JARRJI010000162.1:0-7722 GCA_037379595.1 Acidobacteriota bacterium
AGCACCGTCATGCGGCAGGTTCCCAGCACGAAGGAAGCGAGTTTCTCCGGCTCGCGCAGGCGGCCCGCCCGCAGCGCTTCGATGATTGTGATGAGAACCTGCTGCGAAAGGTCGTCCGCAGCGTGCTCGTCGCGCAGGTGGCGCAAACCGTAGAGCCGGATTCGTGGCGCCATCCGCCGGAACAGTTCCGCTTCAGCCTCGCGGTCGCTTCCGGAGCCAATTTGCCTCACCAGCTCCGCATCGTTCAATTCAATTTCCATCAACACACTTTTTATGTGTAACGGCAGGGCAACTCGTTACACTACCGGGTATCAGTCGGGGATTATTGTACAAAACAAAGAGGGTTTACCACAAACAAGGAGGACACAAATGACCGCAAAGGCAGAAACCCGCAATGACATTGATATTTCAGGAATTGACCGCCTGCGCGATGTCCACGTTGCCGCCGTAAACGCTGGCGACGCGGATGGCTGGGCAGCCTGCTTCACCGACGACGCCGTGCAAATGCCACCGCACTTTGCGGCGAACGCCGGCAAGGCCGCAATCCAGGGATGGAGCAAGGGCTTCCTGAGCATGTTCGGTTGCCGGTTCAGGCTTTCCGTCGATGAAGTTCGAGCAGTGTCTGATTGGGCCTTTGAACGCGGCCGTTACGACATCACGCTGACTCCCAGGGCCGGTGGCGATTCCATGGATGACAACGGCAAATACATCACCATCTATCAGCGCCAGTCCGATGGTTCCTGGAAGATCGCGCGCGACATCTGGAACAGCGACCAGCCACTGCCCGGAATGAGGTAGCAGATCTGGAACCCAAACCGCAGTCACGATTGCCGGCGAAGTCGCGTCGGCATATAGAACACGTACCCGGACTTAAGAGGCAGTCCGCAAAAACGAAAAGGAGGAAGTAAGCATGGCAAAAACCACAGAGATTGCTCCAAACATCTACCGCATCTCAATCTACGCTCAATGGGGCGATCTGCAGTTCAATCATTTTCTGGTGAAAGACGATGAACCGATGCTGTTCCACACCGGGCTGCGGGGTATGCACGCGGAAATTCGCGAAGCGGTTTCAAAGCTCATCAACGTTTCGGATCTGCGCCACATCGGCTTCAGCCACTTTGAGTCCGACGAGTGCGGCTCGCTCAATGAATGGCTGGCCGCGGCGCCCAAGGCCGACGTAATCTGCAGCCAGGTGGGCGCGCTGGTCAGCGTCAACGACTTTATCGGCCGCGAGGCCCGCGCGCTGGCCGACGGCGAAAGCTTTACCACCGGCAAATTCCGTTTCCGCTATTGCCAGACGCCCCATCTGCCGCACGGCTGGGACGCGGGCGTGCTTTTCGAAGAGACCGAAAAGACGCTGCTCTGCTCAGACCTGTTCCACCAGACCGGCGACGTCGAGCCGATTACATCAAACGACGTCGTGGGCCGCTCGCATGAGGCGATGAAGGCCTACCAGGCGGGCATCCTGGCAGACTACGTTCCCTACACGCCGCTCACCGGGCAGAACCTCAAAAAGCTCGCGGCCCTCGAACCCAAAACGCTGGCCATCATGCACGGATCGAGCTTTACGGGCGATTGCGTCCGCGCGCTCGACGACCTGCACGTGGCGTATCGCGACGTCTTCGGCCGGGAGAGGCAGGCATCGGCAAGCCGGTAGCCCAGGCCCTCGCGGCGTCCGATTTTTCACGGGCTCTGTAGAGACGTTCCGCTGGAACGTCTCGTTCTTAATCACGGCACAGCAGGACGTGCCCCATCGGCGCGTCTCTACCTGTAATGCCAGACTGCATGTTACACTTCCCAGTATCAAACGCGGGCCATGGGGCACAACGCGGTCCGCCAACGGGGAATAAGTACAAAATCAAATAAAGAAAAGGAGCAACCTATGGGTTCCAATGACGTCAAGACTGTAGCTGATTTTATCGTCTCCGATTTCCAGAACGAAATGCCGGCCACGCTGCGCGTGTTTGAAGCGGTTCCGACGGGCCATCTCGATTACCAGCCCGACCCGAAAGCGAAGACCGGGCTGGGACTTGTCCGCCACATCACGTTGGAAGACGAATGGATCCTGAACTCGATTGCAGACGGGGAATTCAAGGCTCCGCCGGCAGGGGATGATTCCTGCGGCATCATGAGCCCGGCCGATGCCATTGCGCGCTACAAGGAAAAGGTTCCCGCTGCGCTCGATCGCGTGCGCGCCCTGCCCGCCGAGAAGCTGACTGCTAACCTTGACCTGCTCGGCCTGGTCCAGATGCCCGCCATCAACTTTCTTGCCATGGCGCTCAAGCATTCGGTTCACCACCGCGGCCAGCTCAGCACCTATCTGCGCCCGATGGGCGGCAAGAATCCGTCAATCTACGGCCCGACCGCCGACACTCCCCAGTAATGGGCATCCCTGGCGTTTTCCGTCTTTGTAGAGACGTTCCGCTGGAACGTCTCTTTCTTATCACAGGCCAGCCTGGAGACGCCCCAGCGGGGCGTCTCTACCTGCAGCGCCGGCGATTAAATCTTCAGTTCAATCCACTCGAGGGGATGGTTGTTTCCATCCCGGGTTCGAACCTTCAGATGGCAGAATCCGTCACGGATGGGCGCCCGACTGTTGGTGGAGGCGCCGCCGAACCAATGCTCGGTGACTTCCGCTTCGCGGCCCAGCGCGCGCCGGATGCTGACCTCGCCATTTTCGCACGGCACCAGTGCAAGCGTGTTGGCACGATCCAGCCCCTCGCGGGTGCGTGAGGCCACAACCACGGGCACGGTCGAATGAACGATGTCCCGCAGCCGCGGTTCCTCTTCATCTGACTCATTGAAAGCGCCGTCCCTGTCGCAAGCCGGCCGCAGAGCGATCAGGACAACCTCGCCATCCTCAAGCCGCGCCCAGGAGCGGCTCCTGGCGCCGCGCGTTGCGGCGGCGTATTGCGCGTCCAGCGGAACCACTCGAAACGTATTTGACCCTCGCAGGACGTGGGTCAGGCCGTTGTACCGCGCAATGCGTTCCGGCGTCGAGTGCTGGCCGCGCTCGTCTCCCTGGAAGTCGTTGAGCGAGCCCAGCGTTCCCACCACGGAGGAGTCAAACCAGATGTCGGGCGCGCTCTGCCAGTCGTAACCCGTGGAGCCGTAGGTGGGCACGCCCAGCGTGCCGCACAGGCTGCTGAAGAAGAAACGGCGATTCGCTTCCAGGTCGTATTCTCCCGCGCAGAGACAGAGGTCGTCGGGACTGTGCAGATCGATGAAATCAAGGAAAAGCGGTGAAAGCTGATAGTACATCACCACCACGTCCGGGTTCACTTCGCGCATGGACCGCACCACCACGTCCAGCCCTTTCCACATCAGTCGCTCTCCCGCCCAGCGCTTGTCCGCCGGACCGGCGATGTCCACGCTGGGCAATTCGTAGCCGAAATCGAATTTCACCAGGTCCGGCTTGTAGCGCCGCATGAAGTTCTGCGCCAGGCGGGCCATCACCTTCTCCACCTTGGGCTGCGTGAAGTCCAGAATATAGTACCGGCCTCCGCCGGCTTTATACGGCTTGCCGTCCGGGTGGCGCAGCATGTTCTCCGTTGTCAGCCCCATGTCGCGCGGATCTTCGCAGCGCATGAACGCCGCCCACAGCCCGATCCGCAGCCCGTCGGCCCGCACCTGATCGAGGAACTCGATAAAATGCGGAAACCTTTCGGCGGAATGTTCGAGCATACCGTAGCGGTGTTGCCACTTGTCGTCAATCGAGAACATCCCGGCGCGCATGCCGGAGCCGCGAAGCTCTCTGTAAATCTCCCTGAGGAAGGCTTCGTCCAGTCGCTCTCCCGTCTTGCCCCGATCCACCTGGGCGCCCCAGGTGCAGAATTGGGGCGTCAGCGCCGCCGCCGTCTTCTTTGCGGAGTTTGTCTTCCCGTGAATGATTCCAGCCTTCATCAGGCCAAGGTAATACTCGCGGATGGCTTCGTAGTAATTGGCGCCGAACGCCCAGAACAGGCCGGCGCCGACGGACAGTCGCCCGGGCCCGCGCAGGTGTTCCCAGAGGTCACTGCGATAGTTCACGATTGCGCTGCCCGCGCCGGATCTCAGGTCGAGTAGAAGGTCTCCGGTTGGCAGTTCGCTCAGCCCGCAGCAGAATGCCTCCGACCGCCCGCGCGTGTAGGCATCCCGCTGGCCGCGGCCCACCCGGTTCGTGTTAAAGCCGCATAAGAAATCAGCCGGAAGCCCCCACTGCTGCAGCAGGCCGGCGCCGGGCAATCCCGGCCCGCCGCGCCCAAGCCAGCTCAATTCCCTGAGCCCCACCTCCGCAGAGACGATCGGACTGACGGATGAACCTTCGCTGATGCCGGGATGGACCAGATAGGAAGACCGCAAGGCGGGAACCGGCTTGTCCCCTCGCGCCACGGCAAAATAATGAACGCTCACGACGTCTTCCACCGCGGGGCTCTCATAAACTACGGGTTCCACCCGGATAGCGCGGTTGCCGAATTTCCAGGTCATGCTGAGCCGCGCATGGCCGTTCACGTCTTCGTAGTGGAAGGTCGCATTTCCACCACGGATTTCATGCGAAGCGAGTTTCCCCTGCGTTGCGTGATGACTCCGGGTATCGCCCGGAGCCGAAACAACCACCACGGGCTGCAGGCGCGACGCGGTGATCAGCAGGCCTTTCGAATCGAGCAGCCGGAACCGGTCCTCGGCTTGGTTCCATTCCCAGGTGTAGTTCGCGCCGCTGATCCGCAAGGTCCCATCTGCTTTCGACACCTTCACGGAAGAAGGTTCTTCAGCCTTTGCGTCCGAGTTTGCAGCCGCCAGCAGTGCGGCCGCCGAAATCTCCAGGAATTGCCGACGATCAAATTGGTTCATGAGTCCTCCAGGTCATCCGCCCGGGATCTTATGCCCGGTCGTGCCGAATGAATTTATATCACAGCCCTGAGCGGCGAACGCGGCCCGATGCTTCCCGGCCATCTCTCAATTGCCGATCGCCATTCACCAATGCATCCTTCATCATTCATAATTTTTCCTCTGCTGGCATTTGGAACATTCAGGGCATTCCGACATTCCTCAAAAATAAATGCACCTTTTCCCACCCCGGTTTGCGTAATAGTGGATAGACGGGAGGAAAGTTGAGCAAGGCGCCGGAACAGGCCATGGAAGAATCGCTGGCTCGATGCACGCGGGGCGACCGCGCGGCGTTTGCAGAAATCGTCCGCGCCCATCAGTCGATGGTTTACAGCCTGGCGCTCCACTTTCTGCGAAACCCGTCGACGGCGGAGGACGTGGCGCAGGACGTTTTCCTAAAGCTTTACCGCGACCTCCCGAGCATCAAGTCCGGCGCGCATTTGCGCTTCTGGCTGCGGAAAGTGACCTGCCATCGCTCGATTGACCATGTGCGGCGCCGGGGGCCGGACGGCATGCTGAGCCTGGACGATGTGCCGGAGCCCGCCGCCGCGGAGCGGGCGCGCGATCCGCTGCTGGAAGAGAAGCTGTGGCGGCTGGTGGCGACCCTGCCCGAAAAATCGCGCATGGTGCTGATCCTGCGCTACCAGGAAGATTTGCAGCTCCGCGAAATTGCCGAGGTGATGGGGATTCCCATCAACACGGTGAAGAGCTCAATCGAACGGGCGCTCGAGGTCCTGCGCGGCAAGCTGGCCCGCTCGATGGGAGGAGTAAAGGTATGAAGCCGCTTGACGATGAACTTCGCAACCTGTTCAAGCGCAAAGAACCTCCGGTAGGATTTGCCGGCCGCGTGCTTGCGCGGCTGGAGGCGCCGCCTGCGCCGCCGACCCTGACCGAGCGCCTATCCGCGCTATTTCGCCGGCCCGTGGTGCGTTGGGTTGCGGTGCCCGTGGCGTGCGCCCTGGTCGCCCTGGGCGTGGTTCGATACCAGCATCAGCAGCGGATGCGCGTGCAGGCCGAGCAGGCAAGCCGCGAGGCGATGCTCGCTCTTCAGATTACAAATGAAGAACTCAGCACGGCGCTCGAACGGGCGCAGCGCGTCACGGTGCGGGCTCTGGAAGTCAAAAACAATCAAAGTGAGAAACGGAGTGACCTATGAAAACCCTGATAAATTTTATGGCAAGACGCAAATTCATCAGCGCGCTGTCTTCGGCGCTGCTGCTGGCCTGTCTGATGGCGTTTGGCGGCGCGGCAGCTTTCGCCCAAAACGCCAAGCTGAATCTGAGCCAACTCGACAAACTGGCCAGCAAGGCTTCACAGGTGACGAATGTTGACCTGGACGGGTCGCTGCTGAAGCTTGCCTCGGAGCAGATGTCGCAGAAAGCCGCCACATCGAAATCGCAAAAGAAGGCGGAAGTGGCCGGCTTTCTGCAGCGGCTGAAGGGAGTCTACGTGAAGTCCTTCGAGTTTGAAAAGCCGGGTGAGTACACTAAGGCCGACCTCGACAGCGTGTTGAGCCAGTTGCAGTCGGGCGGCTGGAAACCCATTGTGCACGTCGAGGAGAAGAAGTCGGGCGAAACCACCGGCGTCTACTTGATGCAAGAGGGCGAAGAAGTCGTTGGCATGGCGGTGGTGGCCGCTGAGCCCAAGGAACTGACCGTGGTGAATCTGGTCGGCCCCATCGATTTCAGCCAGCTCGGCAACCTGGGGAACCTGAAGGGGCTTGGCGCGCTCGGTGGTTTGGGAAATCTTGGCAACTCGAAATCCCAACTCCAGCACCGCCCGCCAGCCCCGAAGTCGCCGGGTAGTTCGAAGTAGCGCACGCCCTCGCGGCGCGGGGCTCCTCGGCCCCCAGCCTCTGGCCCGGACAAGCCTTGCGGGCTGTTCTTTAGGGGCGGGTCTTGTACCCGCCCTACCGCTCTGCCGGACAGTAGTCGCTTCGGTCTCAAAAAATCGTGATACGTTTGCCACTCGCACAGTATCCGGCCTGCAAAAGGTCCAGGGGGAAAAATCCGTGTCTTGGCCGCCCGCTTCGGAGTAACCTATCGGAGCGAAGGCCGTCCCGATGACATTTGAACGGAAAGTAGCGCGGGCGTTCCGAATGGACGAGAGGGCCAGGCGGAGGCACTCCAATCCCTGGAGCGTCTATACGCGGTTTACGATGGTTCCGCTGCTGGCCCTGGCGTTTTGGAGCCGGGTCTGGCTCGGCGGGTGGTCTCTTATTCCGATTGCCGCGGTGCTCCTCTGGCTTTGGTTGAATCCCCGCATCTTCCCGGAACCGAAAAGCACCGACAACTGGGCGTCGAAGGTGGTGCTGGGCGAATGGGTGTGGATGAATCGAAAGGCCGTCCCTGTCCCCCGGCACCATCGCCGTCTGCCCAACATTCTCTCGATTGCCGGGGCTGCCGGCGCCGTCCTTTTCATCTGGGGCCTGGTCATTCTGCACCCGTGGATCACGGCCGAGGGCGCCACCATCATGATTGCGAGCAAGCTCTGGTTTGCCGACCGCATGGTCTGGCTTTATGAGGGGATGAAAGACGCCACGCCGGAATACAGAAGCTGGCTCTACTGAAATTGCCCGGGCACTAAGGGCGGCGCACGCAGCGCGGTTCTTCCGATATGTACGATTTCCGGTTGCAGCAGGCCGCAGGGATAAAGAGCAGCCCGGCCTGCTAAACAGGCGTGGAGGGTGGAGGAACCGGCGGTGCGACCGCTGGGGCTACGATCCGGTACCAGCGCGTCTCGCTGGCACGCAGCCAGAGACGCACGCCGATCCAGAGCAGGTTCACCGCCTGGCCCAGCAGGAACGTGGAGCCGCTGGATTCCGGGCTCACCAGCCTGGCCCACACCCAGAGCGCC
>JARRJI010000163.1:0-9799 GCA_037379595.1 Acidobacteriota bacterium
GTGTTCTGTTTCTCCTGCTCTTCCTGGGCCGGGCGGACAACCAGACGATCCCCGCGCTCCTTCACCTGCTGATCGATTCCCTGCACATCACTGTCCAACAGGCGGATTTGCTGGCCGTTTTCTATTCCGCGGCGGCCGCCACCGCTTCCCTGGCGACAGGCATTTTTTCCGACCACTATGGCAGAAAGCCTTTCCTGATTGCCGGCGCCATTGTGTTTGCCTGTGCATCCTGGTTGGCCGCGCACGCCGGAAGCTTTGCCGGGCTGACGGTGGCGCGGGGCCTGACCGGCCTCGGAGCGGGGACCATATCGACCTGCTCGATTGCCTTCGCCGGGGACTGGTTTGATTACAGCGTGCGGGGCCGCGCCCTGAGCTGGATCTCGACGGCCTATTTTGCCGCTCCCATTCTGGGAGTTCCGCTGGCCGCCCAGGTTGCGGGTCGGCTGGGATGGCGCGACACTTTCTATTTCTTTGCCATCCTTGGTGTCCTGGTTGCTCTGTTTTCTTTGCGCCTCCCGCGCGAGCAGCGAGAGCCGAGTCCCAGCTCGGAAAAGTGGCGGTCCACATTCCGGGCCTGCCGGTCGTTCTTCAAGCGCCGGGACACGAGCGCCGGTCTGGTCATCGCGTTTCTTGTTTCGGGCGGGCTCTACGCCTTTATTTTCTTTATCGGCCAGTGGCTTCATTCGTCGTTTGGAGTTTCAACAGGAACCATTGGCTACGTCTTCATGCTGGGAGGCCTGGTGGCGCTGGTCAGCGCACCGCTGGCCGGAAGTCTTTCAGACCGCTGGGGAAAGCGTCCGGTGTCGATTGTGGGCAACCTCCTGCTGGCATTGTCGGTGTTCCTGGTTCCATTTTTTCCGTGGGGCATCGGTTTGCTGGCTGTTTTTGGAATCACCAGCCTTGGAGCGGCGGCACGGCAGGGCCCGCTGACCGCTTTGATGACCGGACTGGTTCCCACGGCTGAGCGTGGCTCATTCATCGCGCTTCGAAACGTTTTTTCGCAAATGGGGATCGGACTGGTGGTGCTGGCGGGCGGGGCAATATACGAGCGGCACGGCTATATCGCTGTCACGACGGTGTGCGCGGCCATGACAATCCTGGTTGCCATCCTGCTGGCCACTCACATCGTTGAGCCTCACTCCGCCCCCGGGCACTCGAAGTAAGCATCCAACTACACGAGTCGGAACGATCCATCGGCCGGCTGGAAAGAAGGTTGACTTTGTCAAAGCGTCGAATCATTCGAAACATCATCCTGGTTCTCCTGGGGCTGGTCGCCGTCTTCTTTCTGGTGGTTGTGCCGTTGTTTTTTACGTATCTCATCACGTCCGCACGATTCCATTTTCCCGACCGGAATGACGGGAAGACGCCGCAATCGTACAGTCTCAGTTACCAGAGCGTCGAATTCCATTCTTCCGACGGCATTCTGCTGAGGGGCTGGTACGTGCCGGGCGGTCCCGATGCTCATGGCACGATTGTCTATTGCCACGGACGCAACCGCTCGCGGGTGGAAATGCTTCCCATGGCGGTCTTTGGTCACAGCCTTGGTTACAACGGCCTGCTCTTTGATTTTCGCGATTCCGGGAAGAGTGGCGGCAAAATTGGTACGCTCGGGTACAAGGAGCGCCTTGATGCCATTGCGGCCGTCCATTACGCTTTGGAGAAGGAAAAGGCCGCGCGCCCCGTCATTCTGTGGGGAGTATCGATGGGAGCTGCAGCCTCACTGATGGCTGCATCTGACACACCGGACGTAGCGGCGGTTATCTCAGACAGCTCTTTCCTTTCTTTCCGCCACGTCATTGTCCATCACGCTCATCTTTTCTTCCATGTGCCCTCCTTCCCGATTGTGGACGAAGCCATTTACTGGTCTGCATGGCGCGGCGGGTTCTGGCCGTCGGATTTCGACCTGAGGAATGCTGTCAAGCACATCAACCCCCGCCCGATTCTCTTTATCGCTGTGGAGGGCGACAGGCGCATCACGCCTGAGTCCAAAGAAAGCCTTGATTGTCGTTCCCGGCCACCGCCACGGAGAAGGATTCACCTCCGGGCACGAACTCTACGAGCAGGCGGTGAAGAAGTTTCTTGCAAGTCTGTCCACCTGAATTCTCCTCACCCATCCTTGCGTGCGGGGTTAAAATGTTTGCAACGTGCAGTTTGCCTGAATCTCAATTGAACTCGTTGTAGACCCGAAGGAGGTTTGCCATGGCGGATGTTGCAGAACAGGCCCAGCGAAGGCTTCGATACGTTCCCTGGCTCGCAGGCCCTTTCATCTTTATCGCTCTGCTGATTGTTGCTCGTTTCGTTGTAGAAGTTGCCGGGATGCCCCACCAGTTGTCGCGCTTACTTTCCAGTAGCGGTGCGGTCTTCCTTGTGGCGCTTTACCTGGGCGCGGTGGCTCCGCTGCGCGGAGTTCGAAAATCATGGGAGATTGTACTGCCCGGGGTCCTGCTTGCCGTATGGACTCAGGCCTGGGTGATCATTTTCACCCTTATCTCCGGAGGCTTCAGCTTGACCCGAAGCCACTTTGCCGAGCCCCAGGATTGGGGAAACTGGCAGCACCTGGGCAACCATGTCCTTGCGCATCTTGCAGAAATTGTTCCCACTTCCCTCATTGTTCTGGTCCTCATGGCAGTCATGCTGGTGCTTTGGCGTTGGCCGATCACCGTAGGACCCGGAGCGTTGCTGGGCGCGCTGGTCGTCGTTCGTTTCTGGTCTGAAGCGTTGAATATGAGTCCTGTCGTTTCCTCTGCCTGGAGTTCTACGGTCGCTTTTCTGTTGTGCGGATTCTTCCTGGGCGGCGTCGGAACCCTGATGGGACGGTCTTCGCCACGGCGGCTTTTCCTGCCGGCTCTGGTGCTGGGATGGGCCTGGCGCTTCTGGATCTTTATCGCAGTCCTGATGGCGGCGGCCACTCCCAGTTACAAGACCCATTTCTATAGTCAGGCGCAGGGCCATCTTGCTTCTCACCTTCTGTTTTTCCTCGGCGTGGAAGTGGTCCTCGTGGGATTTGTTGCCGGTCTCATCGAATGGGGGATTGCCTCGTGGACAGCGAGCGCTCTGCGTCCGAGGAATCCGCAATAGGGGCCTTCGTAGAGTCTGGCACTTGGCTCTGCCTCGCGGAATTGGGCTGATTCGGGCCCGGTTACCTTGAGGGCAATGTGCAAGCTTTTGCAGGCAAGATTTTTCGGCGGCTGTGCAAAGCTTTGCGTATTTTGAGACGATTCTTTCAATACGGCAGCAGGAAAAGCCACCACTGGCGCTCCGGAGGAATGGACATCATGCGCCGACCCGGAAGCCGGCTTTAAGCGCAGGGAGGAGCCGCGTCTGGTTTCGAACCGACTGTTTCCCCATCGGTTTCGAGGATCACGGTTCCTGCACCGGCGCCTAACCTCCATATTTTTGAATAATTTCCAGCCTAATCGATGAAAAGCCGGGGCATCTGCCGGAGGCATTGGCCGGGGGCCGGTTTTTTCGGCTTGCAGCGACTGTGGCGCCCACCCGCCGAGGCTCAGCGAGAGGACTCTTGTTTCTTGAGGACCCGATTGAGTGGCAGGGCTGCGTTTGTGGGTTTCTTCCGGGATCAATCTGCTTTGGAATGCGGGTTGCTCCATAGCTTCGGGAAGGGCATAGAAGCTGCAAGGCCCAGAAATGCGACGGCAGTTTTTATCCGTCGCGCGTTCCTTTACTGATCGGTAATCAGATACCGAAAGGCAATGTAGAGCTGAGTAATGATCAGGCAACCGATGTATAGCTCCGCATTACTCAGGTAGCGTCTTGCGCAGCTTATTCCCTTCATGCATCATGTTTCTAACATTGGGCGGAAAACAAGTTTGAGTACACCGGCGCCAGGCCAAAGGTGGCCTCAAAGTCAGAGGTGAATTCGAGCGACCAGCCGACTCCTTCACAACATATAAGTGTGGAGGTTGTGCACGAAATGCAGCAGGAGGGGGCAGCATATGATGAGCAAGCAGCACGCCAGTGACAAGCGCTTCAGGGACCGTGGCATCAGTCTCCTGATCATTGCAGTTTCCATGATCTTTATACTCGGAATGGCGGGTCTCGCCATCGATCTGGCTTCGCTTTACGTGGGCAGGAGCCAGGCCCAACGCGCCGCCGACGCGGCGGCTTTGGCAGGCGCACAGTATTTTACTAATACGGACTGCACTGTGGGCGCCAACGGCGGCATCAGCGCGCAATGTCAGGCCATCGCCATGCAGCGCGCGGAAGCTGTGGGGGATGCGAACCTGATTGCCGGCGTCAGCCCCAGCATCCAGAATTCCGATGTTACATTTCCTTCAACAAGCGCCGAAGATCCGCAAATTCAGGTGATCGCAGCTCGTGATACCTCGCATGGCAATCCCATGCCGACGTTTTTCGTCAAGATATTCGGCATTAATACGGCGAATGTTTCGGCTAAGGCCGTTGCGGAAGCCTACATCGGCACGGGGACAGGTCAGCCGGTGGGTGCGACGTGCGTGAAGCCATGGCTTATCCCGAACTGCGATCCTGGTAACAAGAATTCGGCTGAGGTAAACAGTAGTTGCGCGCCGAATGCAGACGGATCTCAACCGGGAATGTTTGTCGATGCACAACCCAACCAGATTTCGTCAACCCTTCTGACTGACCGCAATGTTCCTTATTCGCAAGGAGGCGTTGTCGGAGAACCCTTCACTTTGAAACCTGGATCTCCCGGGAGCGCAGGGGCTCCGGGACAGTACTATGCCGCCTTTCTCCCTAATGACTCCTATACCCCGACGGAATGTCCGGCATGCGCCGGCGCCACTCCCTCGACCGGTGGCACGGGCAGCGCAGCCATCTATCGGGAAAATATCGAATGCTGCAACCAGAATCCCGTCGTTTGCGGGCCTAATAACATCACGCTTTCCTCTGCACAGGGCAACATGGTCGGCCCGACGAATCAGGGAGTCAAATGCCTGATCCGTCAATCGGGCAGTACTTTTCCAACCAACTGCGGCCAGGACTATCTGCAAGGAGTAACGAGTCCATGCGCAAATCCGGCCACCCCTCAGATGCCGACCTCCCCTTATCCTCCGTTCAAGGTCGTCGTGGGACCCAATAGCCAGCTAAACACCCCCAACACGAGCCAGGATCTGACCGACAGCGTTTCCCCCTCTCTGGTCACACTGCCCATCTGGGATGGTACCCCGCTGCAGTCCGGACAGAATTCGAACCTTAACATTGTCGGGTTTTTGCAGATTTTCCTTCAGGATGTGAATCCTTCCCAGCAGGGCACTGTATACGGAACTGTCATCAGAGCAATACCATGTGGGGCCGGGGGCTCCGGCAATGGTACCGGTGGCGCTGGCGGCGCTTTGGTCGGCAGCGGCTCTGCGGTTCCGGTTCGCCTGATTACTCCTTAATGGGTGGGGGGAGAAGAACTTGCCGCAGCGAAGCTATCCTCCCAGCTTCCCTGCGGCAAGGCGCTGGAATTGAGTTGCCCCTCTCGAGAGATCGAATCTCTACTGATTTCCTGTTAAAAGACGGTGCTGATATTCATTTCGATCCCGTTCAGGTCGCCTGGCCTGGAATAGCCGTCATTCTGGTGCAGGTAGTAAATTTCAACTGAAACTCTTCTGCTCAATCTTCTGCCCGCCCCAACCGCCGCGCGGTTCCGGTACCACTTGTGGACAATCGAGCTGTAATAGACCTCGTCCCACACAAAAACGCTCAGCCGTCTTCGTTCCAGCCTGATGGGCCGCCGGAACTCCAGGCGGTTGCGGTAGCGCCATGACCTCCGAGTGTCCTGGAAGCGCCTTTCGCCCAGGTTGCGGTCGCTGACGTACCAGCGCTTCCAGGGAGCCCCGACGGTTGTGGCAAATGCCAGCCGGTTTTCGTGCGAAAGGGATCCATCGGCGGAATCGCGCACCGAATACTGGTAGTAGGGCTCGAGGATGAGGAACTTCCACCAATGGAAGGCTAAGCCGGTGCTGATTTTCCGGTATACCAGGTTTCCCTGGTCGCGGCTGAAGTGGAGCCCCGCGCCCAGCAGCAAATTGGTGCTTTTGCTGACCGGGTGGGCGGTATAGATGTCGGTCCGGGCCTCGAAGTCCTGGCGGGGAAATTGCCGCACAGCTTGGCCAGGAAGGGCTTTCGGAAACGACGCCACAGCCAGAGCCAGCATGACTCCGACGGGCAAGTGATGCCGCCACCCTGAGATTCGAATTTTCACGCTAAAGTCTCGATGCTTATAGTCGTCCGGTTCGGACGTGCAGGATCATCCGTTGAAGTTCATGTCTTCAAATCCTGAAATTTTACCATATCAGCTTCAGCCCGAACTGGACCTGCCTGGCGCTGGTGGACGTACCGGTGATCACTCCCGCGGTTGTTGCCGGCGTTCCCCCGGGCTCGGTAAAGACAATCAGGTTGGGAGTGTTGAAGTTGGCTCGATTCAAGAGATTAAAAAACTCCGCGCGCAGCTCGGCATGCACTTTCTCCGTGATCGCGGTGTCTTTGAGTAGCGACAGGTCGAACTCCTGGAGGCCGGGGCCGATCAGCGTGTCCCGGCCGACATTTCCAAAAGTGCCGTTTGCCGGGACCGCGAAAGCGTTTGGATTGAAGTATTGGTTCGGGCCTCCCAGAACGATCGGCCCCGCAAATGCCGGGTTGAAGGAGGGCCGCACAGGGTTGCGGGAATCGCCGTTGTTGGAGGGATTAAAACTCAACTGGGGTGTGAATGGAAATCCGGAGCGCGCCGTCTCGATGGCGTTCAGGGTCCATCCACTCGCGAGTTCACTTCGCCACCCCGTCTCGGTGCCAAAGAACCGTTTCCCCTTTCCGAACGGCAGTTCATAAGTCCCGCTGACCACCGCCACGTTTCTCACGTCAAAGGTGGAGAGGCCATAATCCATGGCCAGATTTCTCGAGTCCATGGCCAGTCCCGGCGCGTTTGTAGCGGCGCTGGGGTTCAGCGTGTCGCCGTTGTCGAGGCTCTTTGACCACGTGTAAACTCCGCGCAACTCCAGGCCGCGCACAAACCGGTGGTTTACACTCACTTGCAGGCCGTTGTAGGAACTGACGCCTTCTGAAAACCACGTCCAGGTATTCGCCAGTTGCGGGTTCGCCAGCGGCGTTCCGGGCGGCGTATAAAGGGTTCCGTTCGCCAATCCGGCCCGGCAGGCAGCCGACGGGCAGACGATTGGGATGGGTTCGTTGGCGTCGATGCTGACAATCTCGTGGTATCCGTGTGAACCCTCATAGTTGATTCGCAGAAGCGTATTAGCCGTGAGCGCGTGCTCAACCCCGAAGCTGTACGCTTCCACCATGGGAGTTTGCAGGCTGGGCTGAACTCCCGCCGGTTCGATCAGGGCGCCGGCGGGCAGGGAAGAGCCGGGAATCAGCGGGAAAGAAGAGAGCGGCACGTTGCGCAGGTGGAGGGTCGTGTTGAACGGCGCATTCTGATCCAGGCGATAGCTCAACGCATCCTGCAGGTCGGCGTAGAGGCCAAAGCCGGCGCGAATCACTGTCCTGCTGTTGTCGAAAGGGTTCCACGCCAGCCCCACGCGTGGTTCCGGCAGGAACCTGGCATTGTTGACCGTAAAGACGGAATGCCCGACGCGGGGCGTGGTTTCGATGACTCCCTGTGAATTGAAGATGAAGTTCGCGGCTCTGCCCGAGGCTTCGTTCCAGCCGTTCGTGAATTCGTCCCGGAAGCCCAGAGTCAGCGTCAGGTTGCGCCGCAACCGCATGTTGTCCTGCAGGTACCACGCTCCTTCGAGCGACCGCCAGGCCATGGGAGTGGGCGCAGGGACGGCCACGAAGGTTGAGACGTTTCCTTCGAGAAAACTCTGCAGGCTTGCAAACGATGCCTGGCCGTACTGCGAGAGCGCCAGCCGGTCGTTCGACTGGACCCGCTCAAGCCAGACGCCCGCGCTCAACTGGTGAAGGCCTTTGTGCACAGCAAGGCGATCCTCGTAGGTGAAAAGGTTCCGGTCAACAAACAGGTTGCTCCCGATGTTGCTTCCCGCCAGGGTGATTTGGGCCGCTGCATTCGGAGACGCGCCGCCTCCAATCACAACGGCCCCGATGGGCCGGCCCTGGACAAACCCGGGCAGATCGACGGCGGACTTTCCGGTGAAAAAGTAACTCGCGCGGGAGAAGCCGATCCGCGCGACGTTCAGCGCCGTGGGGGAAAAGACGTGGGTTTCCTTGAGGCTTGCAACCTGCTCCCGCAAACTCTCGATGTCCAGGCTCAGCGGGTTGGCGCTGGGCGTGAAATCGGCGCTGTCGTCGATGGTGTAGACCGCGCTCAGAGAATCCCGGCCCGAGAACCGCCGGTCGAGCCGCGTGGTCCCGAAATCCTCGCGAATGTTTTGGAGCGGATGGCTGAACGCTTCCGCGATCCCGCCGCCCAGAACAGGACCATTGGGCTGGGGCCAGAGCGAAAGCAGCGGCGCGGCGTCCGGCGCGACGCCCACGTAGCTGAGGGTTCCACCGGGGCCGGGCAGAAAGCCCTGACGCGCTTCGTCGTCCGGAACCAGCGCCACGCTGCTGAGCCGCAAGTGCTGCCGGTAGCCTTCATAATTTCCAAAGATGAACGGTTTGTTTTTCTGAATGGGGCCGCCCAGCGCGCCGCCGAACTGGTTCCGCTGGAAGGAAGGTTTTGCACCGTGGTCGAAAAAATTCCGGGCGTCGAGATCGCTGTTTCGCAGAAATTCGAAGGCCGTTCCGTGCCACTGGTTCGTCCCGGAAGCCGTGACGACGCTGACCTGTGCCCCCGGCCGCTTTCCGTATTCGGCGCCGTAAGTGCCCGACACGGCATTGAATTCGCGGACGGCATCCACGCCCAGCAGTTGCCCGCTGGTTCCGGCCGGCTGCATGTTGATTTCGGCGGCGCCGGTGTATTCAATCCCGTTCAGCAGGAAAAGATTCTCCTGGGGCCGGCGTCCAAGCGCCGCGAACATGTTTCCCACTGCCGAGTTGGAGACGCCGATGCCGCCGCCCTTCTCGGGCGTATAGTCCACGATGCCGGGGTTCAAGGTGAGCAACTCGTCGTAGCTGCGGCCATTCAGCGGAAGTCCCTTGATCTCCCGGTTTCCCACGATTCCGGAGCTTGAGCTGGTGGACAAATTGACCGGGGGCGCCTGGCTCTTGACCGTGAATTCCTCTTTCACCTCGCCCAACTGGAGAGCGAAGTTGATAACGGCCTGCTCGGCCGCAGTCAGAGTGATTCCCGGGCGAACGGCTGTCTTGAAGCCTTTCCTCTGCACCTTGATTCTGTACTTGCCGACAGGCAGCGCAACCAGGTCGTACCGCCCTCGAGTGTCGGTCATCGTTACCCGCACGAAGCCGGTTTGTTCTTCCTTCGCTTCGACAGATGCTCTGGCGACTGCGCCTCCAGTCGGGTCCGTGACCGCGCCGGAAATCGCGGCGGTTACCTGCGCCTGCGCCGGCAAGGTGAGTGACAGGAGAAATAAGATTGCAAGAGAAGCTGTGCGTCGCGCAACCCGCAATGAAAACTGCATCCCACGTCCCTTCCTGATGGATTTTCGTTGGTCCCGCCGGATGCGCCCGTTCCGCACTCAGGGAGGACGGGCGCACGACGCGACCTTGAAGCGGGCCGGGCGTCAGGGCACGGCTTCAGCCGTGCCGCAAGGACGACCTCACCCATCCCATGAAGTTGGAATTCACAGCAGGCTGCCGGGAACGGAGCTGAAGCCCCGGCTTAACTGTTTTCGAGAGTGCGGCGGTAGAGGTTTTCGTATTGAGGAATAATCTTGGAAGCGCAGAACTGGGTGAGGGCGCGGTGACGGCCCGCATCACCCATTTTGCGGTGGAGTTCGGA
>JARRJI010000164.1:0-11895 GCA_037379595.1 Acidobacteriota bacterium
GCTTCAGCCTGAATCCCGTCTCGGTCTCGTCAACTACGCCGGGAAGTTCCACCTTGACCATCAAGGCGAACAAGCACATATCTCCAGGCACTCACACACTTACGATTACCGGCACCGATTCCAGTGGCACGACATCTGCACCGGCCACGGTAACGCTTTACATACAGTAGCTTCTCTTCAATGAGCCTCAGCAGGCCGTCTCGTTCCCGTGGCGGCCTGCCACTTTCCCTGCATGGATACCACAACAATGAGGCGTGGCGGGGCTTTTGCATCGTCTTGGGCATGAAAACCTGCCAGCTCCGAAGTTGGGGCCTACCTGATCCATCCGCTTAATTCACCAGGACTTTGCCATCTGACGCGCCTTCCGGAAACTCCTTCCGCCGGCAGTTGAGATACGAACTGACTGCACCGGTCACAGCAGCACGTGACACGGGTCACCGCTGGGGTGTGTGGCCGGGCGCATGCTAAAAGAGGAGGAGTGCCAATAATGCGGCTGGGAGAAAGCCATGGAAAAGCAAGCCGCAAAAAAACGGATTCTGGTGATCGACGACGACGAGCGCGTGTTGATCTCTCTGGAGTCCTTGCTTGAGACCGAAGGCTACGAGACGACCACCGCCTGGAGCGGGAAGGAAGGTCTGGAACTGTTGCGCTCGCAGATGTTTGACCTGGTCATGCTGGACGACTACCTTTGGGACATCGAGCACGAAGAGATCCTGAAAGAGATCCGGAGAATGGAGATTCAACCGTTGGTCATCCTGACGGAGAGCGCGGTACAGCCCGAGGCAAGAAGACATTACGCCGACCTCGGTGCCTGTGCCACCATCGGCAAGTGGGCTCCCTGTGAGGAAATTGCTGCGGAGGTCCGAAAGTGCTTTTCGAAAGCCGCGATTGAGGCAGTAGCGGCTTGATGCGGACGATGGACCGCGGTGAGAGGGCAGCGCAGAGGATTGCGACAGTGGCAACAGGAGATGAAGCAGAGGCAGGGAATCGATCAGACGGAGCGCGCGAAGCTGGGCGGTCGAGCGAGGGAGAGTCGCGGGGCGATGGGGGATAAGTGTGCCTATGCCGCGAGCGCAATAAAATCAAAAAATCACATTTGGATGTGACGTGCGTCACAGCCCATCCTCGCGAAGAGTCCTAGGCTTCGCAATCAGGAGGACTCGATGGGGCTGCGAGCACCGGGAAAGCGTCGTCGAGAGTGCTTCGAAGGGGGTAGGATGATGTCAACGGATGAGCAGGACATTCTTGCAATTCTCAAATCCGAACTGGAGTTTATTGAAAAAGGCGGATATGGGGCGCCGGACAGGCAGGAGGCTGCACGTGCCTCGACAATTTTTGCGGATTCTCTTACCTGCCTGAATTATGGGTATCCGTACCGAACCCATCCATGCGGGGAATGTCCGCTGATGGAGTTTGTTCCCAATGAAAAGCGGGTGTCGGCGATGCCTTGCCATCACATCCCACTGGATCAATCTGGGCGAACTGTCGAGGAGATGGAAGAAGCGGAGAAGCCGGCGGAGATGCAGGAGGCGCTCAAGACGTGGCTTCGGGCAACGATCAGCCGCCTTGAGTCCCAGAAGTCTGCGTAAAAGGTGAGCAATCCAGCGGGGCAAGGGGCTTGAGTTCTGGTTGCGGCTCAAATCGAATGTTCCAACTCCAGCTCACGATTGAAATCCGCGCTGTGCGTTGGTGCTGACGTGAGGAAGCCTGTCGCTTGGCTTAACCTGATCGGCTCTAGGCCCCAGTCGGGCTCCCACCCGCTCTTGCCACGGTTTTCGGAATAGTCTTCGCTATCCCCCTATGGGTTTTTAGTGCTGCTGCCTCATAATCGAAAGTTAACGCGGGCATTCAAGAAACAAGTTCCCGGCTTGCTTTTATTGAGCTATAGGGCCCCCGCCAAAGAAAACATCTGATGCCTTAAAATCAGGAATTTGTTAGTGCTGGGACAACTCTTTTTGACAAGAATTGTTATGCTCTTCACCTGCAGCAAACACCCGCCATTAGCGCAAATTCAGCATTTACCGCACATCATTGCGTGATGTCCATCACAACTGCCAGTGAGCAAGCTCACTGCCGCATGTGGCATTTGACTGGTAAAAATGCATGTTTAGACGGGTAGCCGGTCTCCATTGCAGTTGCTGAATGCATCGTGAAAAACCGGCAGGGATGAGCAGAATGGAGTTCAGTACAGCCACAGAGGGTGATTGTATTGTGAACCAAAAGCCAGTTCGCCAGAGTGGCGATCGGCTGGCGGTGGATAGCGGAGCAGCTCGAACGGCTGGTGCCCGCAGATCTGTTGACTCTTTGGCCGCCTTGGCCATAGAATGTGAGATAGGTCACAGGTTTCCAAAATTCTCATTGTCCCTGGGCGCTCTTGACTACCGGTTGGGAGGGGAAACTCCAAGCGGATGGGTCTATGAGATGTCTGGCTCCCACAAGCCGCCGAAAGCTGGCGGAATTCAATCAATCCTATTTCCTTGCGCTGGCAAGCCTGATTTCCCGGGTGAGCCGGCATTGCGCCTGGTGAAAGGGACAGCGCTGAAGTTGTCTCCGGGATCGGGGCGATCTGGTCGTCGAGCCAATGGGTTTGTAGAGGAATTACTTGTTCGTGAAGATCTAGTCTGCACGGGAAGAGGAGTTCTATGGTTAACGAAAGCGGAAGAGGGGAGAGCGAAATGAAGCGACTGCTGAGTTTTATTGTAAGCGCTGCATTCCTGATTTGCGTATTTGGGCTCGTGTCCACAGCCTACCTCTACGCTCAGCGACGGCCGGCCCCGGAGAAAGGACCGTCGGTTGCGTGGAAGGCCCCCACCAAGGGCCAACCGAGCGATTACGTAGGTGAAGCCACGTGCTCAATCTGCCACCAGGCTCAGGCGGCGCAGTTTAAGAAGAGCGCTCACGCCGAAATTGCTCCCAAAGGAGCGAAAATGGGCGTAGGTTGCGAAATGTGCCACGGCCCGGGCCGCGCCCATGCCGAAGCCGAAGAGAAATCCGGCGGAGACAAGGCGAAGCAGGCCGCCGGTGCGAAGTTAATCTACAGCTTCAACGGCAGCCCCAAGGAGAACTCGGCACGATGCTTGCACTGCCACGAGAGCGGAAAACCGCAGCAATCCTTCGCGCATTCGGTCCATGCGACTGCCGGTGTCAGTTGCATCGACTGCCATTCTCCGCACCCGGTCGAACTGGCGAAAGCCGGGAAGGCCCAGCTTCAGTTTGCGCAAGGCCAGCTCTTCTCTGTTCCGCGGCTGAACCAGGAAGCTCGCTGGCGGACGGATGGCCTTTTGAAAGAACCTCAGCCGGAACTCTGCTTTTCCTGCCACCGGACCGTCCAGGCGCAGTTTGCACTGCCTGAACATCACCGCGTTGGCGAAGGCTTCATGGAGTGCACGGATTGCCACACTCCGCACGGGACCATGAACCACTTCCAGCTAAAGAAGGCCAACTGGGAGGCGTGTGTGAAGTGCCACGTGGAGAAGCGCGGGCCATTCGTCTATGAACATGCGGTGGTGAGAGTTGAAGGTTGCACGGCTTGCCACACTCCGCACGGAAGCGTCAACAACTTCCTGCTGAAGCGGCGCGAGCAACGCCTGCTCTGCCTGCAGTGCCATTCGGGGATTCACCCCACGGCGCAGGAAGCATTTCACGGTCAGGCGCAGGTGCCGCACGGCCGGAAGGGTTTCCAGACGTCCGGACCTTGCACCCGCTGCCATGTGGCGATCCATGGATCCAATTTTGATGAGACCCTGTTGAGATAGGAGGTTTCGCGTGAGAATCACACGTAGTCTGTTCTTCTTGATGTTAGCTTTCTTGGTGGTGCTGCCTGTGCTCAAGGCGCAGGACCAGAGCGAGCCTCCGCTCAATTGGGGAGGTTTTCAGGTCCAGGGTTCGGCCAGCGCAGGATATCGCTTCACGGATGTCAAGGGTTATAAGCCGATGTATGAGGAGCTTTATAACCTCAAAGACGGTCCCCGGCTCATGGACTTCAACATGTTCGGCCATAATGACAACCCCGACGCGTTTGCGAACGACTTCTCGCTGACGACGAGCGGCCTGGGCGGAGACCCGTATCCCGCGGCCCAGTTTACCCTCTCGAAGGGAAAGCTCTACGATCTGCGTGCCAACTGGCGACAGTCGTATTTCTACTGGAACCAGAACGACAACGTGATCATCCCGACGTTAGGCGTTCCTGGACTCACGGATAACCACGATTGGGCCACGGTGCGGAAGGTTGGCTCGATTGACTTCACGATTCACGCCACGAACAACCTGCGCTTCAGTTTCCAGTATTATCACACGTCGTTCAGCGGCCCAACCTTCAGCACTTTCTCTCCGGCTTATCTGGACCAGCCGGGTAGTTGGGGATCTTATGCCCGGGCGAACGCGTATTCTCTTTACGCACCAACCTTTGATAATGCCAACCGCTTTACCGGCGGCATCGACTACACCTGGCATGAGTGGAACTTCCACTACAACGTGGGTTACCAGACCTTTGACGACAATCTGACGATGACCGCCACCAGTCCGGGCGAGTTGTCCATCGCTGAAACGCCGGGTGCGCCTCTTTTCGACGCCTCCTGGAGCGACTACCGCAGGCTGACGACGCCGGTCAGCGAATTTTCCTATACCGGCAAGCCCAACTCGTGGATGTCAATGCGCGGCAGTTACCTCTTTTACCGCTATAGCGGCCCGGCCACGCTCGACCAGTCGTTCAGCGGTGTCAACCCGGCAACGACGTATTCCATAACTCAAAGCGGCCGGTCAAACGTCAGCGAGCCTAACAACATTGTCCAGCAGGGTTTCACGTTTTTCGTAAAGCCCTGGTGGAGTATCAACGTCGATTACCGCTATTCAAGATTCACGACCGATACGAGCGGAGATTTCACCAGCTCATTCACGGGAATCACGGGAGGTGTAGCGGCTCTGCCGGTTGTTTCAAGCGAAACTGCTGACAATAACTGGAAATTCAGCATGCACGAGGGTGATATAACAATGATTTTCACACCGGCGAATAACCTGGTGATCAGTCCCGGTGTGAGTTTGTATCAATCTGACGTCGAGGCGAAAGAAGACGGAGTGGTAGATCCCGCTCGGACGCTTCTGAATCATGCTGTTTCGCCTATCCTGAGCGCCTTCTACCGGCCCACGAAATGGTTTGACATCAGGGGCGAGATCCATACCTTCAACAATGGAGCTAGCTACACGGCCCTCACTCCGCACACCAATACCGTCGGGCGAGTGGTCGGGAATCTCCACCTGAATAAGAAGTTCACGCTGAGCGACGAGCTGTATCTTGTTAGCCAACAGCTGCTGGCGACGCAGTATCACGGCAAGATGCAGAACAACTCCATCATGCTGAATTACACTTATAGCCCGAAGTATTCGCTGTTTGCCGGGTTTACTTACGACAATGAGTTTGCTTCTGGAGTCATCAACTATTGGGAACCCCGGGGGCAGGGCCCTTGGAATCAGACTCTGCGCGACCAGGCGCTCAATCGGATCTGGCAGGCGGGACTTGCTGCCCAACCGTCCAAGTACTTCGGATTCCGCTTCACCGGGAACTATCTGCGCACCACCGGCCTGGGCCAGGAAAGCATGAACAGCCCGGTTTACGGGCCGTTAACTTCGCCCTATGCGACCGGCACGGTTTATTTCAACTTCCCCAAAGCCGGCACTCTCTCGGTTGATCTGCAGCGGACCTATTACATCCAGCAGATTATTACCGCCAACAATTTCAGCGCCAACATGCTGACGATCCGCTGGACGCGCGACTTCTAGGTTTCGGTGCTGGATTGTTGAAATGTCACAAGAGACGAGAGATGATGGTTATTCGGGAAGGCAGTTCTCAACATCGTGAGCAACAAGGAGGAGTCCATAAATGAACAAGTTCATCAATGCAACAGGTCTTGCAATTCTCTCCGTTGTGGTGGCGGGCGCCTGGTTTTTCTCCCAGGCTACTCAGCTGCGCGCACAAAGCGCTCAACAAACCTTTGACGCGAAGTGCGAAATGTGCCACGCGAAGGACGGCAGCGGGAACACCCCGATGGGCAAGAACATGAAGGTTCCTGACCTCCGTTCGAAGGCCGTGCAGTCGAAGACCAACGCCGAACTCGGCGCCGTTATCGAAAAGGGCAAGGGAGTCATGCCGGCATACGGAAGCCAGCTCAGCAAGAAGCAAGTTACCCAGATGGTTGAGTATGTTCGCCAACTGGCAAAAAAGAAATAGGGCCCGATCAAAGAAAGACACCGTTGCCTGATGGATGGGCCCGGAGGTATCCAAAATGAGCAAGGTGATCAAGGTCGGAGTCTTCTGCATCACGTTGGGTGTGGCAATTTCCCTGTCTTCTCTTTCTTCCTTCGGGACAATGGAAATTGCGAAGAAAGAGAAGACAGCTTGCACAACGTGCCATGTGAAAATGGGTTCGAAAGAACTCAACAATGTGGGCAAGTGCTATCAGAAGAAGAAGTCTCTGAAGGCTTGTGAATCCGGACAAAAAGAAGGAAAGAAGTAAGAGGCAATTCCGTGGCGCGTTAAGCGCGCGCGGATGGGCGACTGGAGGTTGCCATGAACCTCACTTTTTATCTTGTTACCTGGATTCCTCTGGTGGTGGTGGTTGCCGTGCTGGCCATCTACCGTAACATGATGGCCGGCCACGAAGACGAGACGATACATGTACTGGAGGGTGACGCTCCCCAAGTTGTCGAGCAGGTCAAGCTCAGCCGGCGGTTGGAAGTGATCGAGCGGTGGGGCAAAATCCTGACCGCTGTTGTTGTGGTCTACGGATTGGTCATTGCGACCATGTATCTATACTACGTCTGGCAGCAAGGCAGCAAATTGCCGGGATGAAGTCCGTGTCCCCGGAAATGACGGCTAAAGATGAGCGCTTGGCAGCGGTTCGTGGTGGTGTGGATTGCGGTATTCATGTTCTCTTCTACGGGATGGGCGCAGGGTTCTGCCCCGCTTGGAAGCAACTCCTGCCTGACTTGCCACGGCCAGCAGGGCTTTGTGGGCAACAAGGGCCAAAGCCTTTACATTAATCCAAAAGAGTTTCAATCCTCGGTCCACGGCGCACTGGGCTGCCAGATGTGCCATTCTGACGTCAAAGAGTTCCCTCACAAGCTGCCGGTCAAGAAAGTGGTCTGTGCCAATTGCCACTCCTCCGAGGGCGCTGACCTCCATGCCAGTGTTCATCAGGCGGTGATGAAGAATCCGTCGTCGCCCGCCTGTCTGAATTGCCATGGGAACCCGCACACCGTTGTTTCTGTGCACGATCCTCGATCTCCCGTTTATGCGCTGAATCTACCGCGCACCTGCGGAAAATGCCACGGGAATCCCAAGGTGGCCAAAAAGTACGGACTGCCCAACGTTTATTCGATGTATATCGATTCCATCCACGGCCTTGCATTGACGCGCGATGGCTTGCTGGTCGCCGCGACCTGCACAAGTTGCCACGGCTCTCACAAAATCCTGAGCCATAAGAACCCGCAAAGCCGGACGTACCGAAACAACGTACCGGCAACCTGCGGTTCCTGTCATGCCGGAATCGAGACGAAGTACTATGACGGCATCCACGGCAAAGCCCTCCGGTCGGGAGATTCCGAGGCCCCGGTTTGCACCAGTTGTCACACCGCACATTCCATCGTGAGTGGTACGGACGGCATCCTTTCAATTAAGGACGTCGGCCCAGTGCGGAAGCTGTCACAAGAGCCGGCTGGAAACTTACCGTGACACGTTCCATGGCCAGGTTACGGCGCTGGGTTACGTAGCGACAGCCCGCTGCTGGAACTGTCACCGGCCTCATGACATCCTTGCGGCGTCCGATCCGCAATCCTCCATTGCGCCCGGAAATCTGCAGAAGACATGTGGCCAATGCCATGGAGCGGTTTCAAAGAAGTTTGTCAGCTACGATCCGCACGCCAATCCTCGCGATAGCACGCATTATCCGGGGCTTTATTACACGGCGCGCTTTATGAATCTTCTGATGCTGGCGGTTTTTACCTTTTTCGGTTTGCACACTATTCTCTGGTTTATCCGCTCGATGGTGGAACGGCGCAAGAGTGGAGGGAAGGGTGAGGAGGCTGCGTCCGATTAGTGTCGCGGAGGTGAAATGGTAAATCAGGAGGAGTCGGCACGCCGCTACTACTACCGGTTTACGCCCGGCAAACGAATGCTTCATGGCGTTCTCTTCTCGACGTTTCTGGGTCTGGCGCTGACCGGCCTCACGCTTCGATTCAGTTATACCGGTTGGGCCAAGGGCTTCTCCCACGCGGTGGGAGGGTTTGGCGCGATCCTCTTTTTCCACAAGACCTTTGGCGTTTTGCTGACGGCGGCCTTTCTGATTCATGTGGCGAGGGTGCTGCGCATGGCCTTCATTGAAAGGAAGTTCGGGATTCTCTGGGGACCCGAATCCCTTGTGCCGCAGCCCAGGGATTTCAGGGACCTTTTTGCGCATTTCCGCTGGTTTTTCGGCTTGGGGCCAAAGCCCAGGTTCGATCGCTTTGCGTACTGGGAGAAGTTCGATTACTGGGCCGTCTTCTGGGGCATGGCGGTCATTGGGCTTTCTGGCTATAGCATGTGGTTTGCGCCTTTCGTGGCCAAGTTCATTCCTGGCTCCTGGTTCAACGTTGCGCTGCTTCTCCATGGCGACGAGGCTTTGCTTGCAGTGTGGTTCATTTTCACCATTCACTTTTTCAACACCCACTTACGGCCCGGCAGTTTTCCGATGGACACTGTGATTTTTACTGGCCGGCAAACTGGAAAAGAACTGGCGGAGAAGCACCCCGCGGAGTATGAGCGCCTGGTGGAACGCGGAACCCTTGAGGCGGTCCGGGCCGAGGAACCTCAGAGATGGTTTCTGGTATTCGGAAGGGTCGTGGGCTTCGCCGCTATCGCCACCGGCTTTGTCCTGCTCTTGCTGACGCTGTATTCCTTCCTGCAGTGAGTGTGACCCGGTCTTGTCCGTAGCGCCTTGGGCGAATTAACTTGGGACTCATCTTTGACGAAGCGATCGGGACGGCTTCAGGGATGGCCGTTTGACGGTGCCATCCTGCAATCTTCGGTTCGAATGTTAATATAAAAGATTAGGCATGGTTGGCTGGGCACAGTGTCAGGCGATGCGGTTGAGAAGAGCCTGACCCCGAAGAAGAAGCGGGAGGCGAACAGGAACAAGATCAAAAGCAGGAGCAGGAGCAGGAGCAGGAACAGGCTGACAATCCACCGCAGCCTGAGGAGGACAAAAGCAAGGATGGTACAAAACAGTAACGGGTTTAAGAAATGGATTTCTCCGTACGTTTATCTTTCAGGCAACTGGTTGAGCAGGGTCGGGGTCGTACTCGTCACGACGGGCGCAATCTTATGGTTATTTCTGTTGCCGGTCATTCTGCGAGGTTTCACCAATAACCCCTATGCAGGGATTCTGACCTTTATGGGACTGCCCGCGGTCTTCTTCGGCGGGCTGATTCTCATTCCGGCAGGCATTATTGTTCGAGCGCGGAAGGAGCGCCACCGGGGCATCTATCCGTCGGACTTCCCTCCGTTGGACTTCAAGAACGCCGACCTGCGGCGGCTCTTGCTTTTTGTGGGTGTGACAACCGTCGTCAATCTGATCATTGGGGCTCAGTTGACATACTCCGGCGTGAATTACATGGACAGCGTCACTTTTTGCGGCGAGACATGCCATACAGTGATGCAGCCCGAATACGTAGCTTATGAGCACTCACCGCACGCTCGCGTGGCATGCGTCCAGTGCCACATCGGTCCCGGAGCCTCGTGGTTTGTGCGGTATAAACTGTCAGGTGCCTATCAGGTTTATGCAACACTCTTGAACATCTACCCACGTCCGATTCCCGTTCCGGTCACGAACCTGCGGCCGGCCCGGGCGACCTGCGAGCAGTGCCATTGGCCCGCTAAGTTTGAAGGCAACCGCCTGCTTGTCGTTCCGGACTACGCTCAGGATGAATCGAATACCCTGACCAAGACGGTCCTGCTCATGCATATCGGTGGAGGAAACGGACTGGGTGGAATCCATGGCGCCCATGTCGGCCCTGGCATAACCATTCGATATGGATCGGATCCCAGCCGGCAGAAAATGAACTGGGTCCAGTACACCGACACAAGGACCGGGAAGAAGACGCTTTTTGTGGGCCAGAAGACAAATCCCAAAACAGTCAATCCTGCAAGTGGCCGCGTGATGGATTGTGTTGATTGCCACAATCAACCCTCCCACGAGTTCCATCTGCCCGGCGAAGCGATGAATGAAGCAATGGCCAACGGAAAAATCTCGCCAGTCCTTCCTTTTGTTAAGAAAGAAGGCCTGGTGCTGTTAGAGGCCAAGTACTCCAGCCAGAGCGAAGCCGCCCAAAAGATCTCCTCCGGGCTGAAACAGTTTTATAGCCAGAAATATCCTCAGGTTCTTGCGCAGCACCGCGCTGAGGTCTCTCAGGCTGTAAAGGGCCTCACTGAGATATACGACCAGAACGTTTTTCCGAAAATGAAGGTGAGTTGGGGGACCTATCCCAACAACCTCGGCCACATGAACTTTCCTGGCTGCTTCCGTTGCCACGGAGCTCTGCATGAGGCCTCCGACGCGAGCAAGATGGTCCCAATGGACTGCAACGTCTGCCACAACATTCTGGCCATGGGTCAAGCCAATCCGAAGATCCTGTCGGACCTGGGCATGGGTGGGGCTACGCAGGATCCCCAGAAGTGAGCAGGTCCTTTCATTTGCTACGGAACATTCCGTATGGAGGACTGCAGATCATTGTGACAGCCTTTCCTGTAGCGGCGCTGTCTCCGGTTTCGGGAGTCTGGTTGACTCGACAGGAGTCCTTAAACCGGACCTCTGCGACGAAATGTGCTGGTGGGGACACTGGCGCTGCAATCGGCGGCATTATTTGCAATCCGCTGTAAGACCGCGAAACAAACATGCCTGGACCCGGCGTCGGAGTGTGTTCTGTTCACCAGCTTCCGTAGATCCTCCATATCCAGGCGACCGGTCGCCATCGCCAATACTTGGAATGCCAGCCAAGGCGCGTGGTGGCAAGGCAGTACGCTTGTGCCCGGGTTGGAGATCTCCCGGCCGAGTGGTATGCTGGATCATCTGTTATTACCCTGCATCAAGTGTCTGAGGGGTTGCGAGAATGAGTTCCTCTTCTCAAGCCAGGGCCGAACATCCTCAGATTGAAGGTGACCTTATCCTATGAGGGTCTTGGTGCTCAACATGGGTTCGAGCAGCCTGAAAAGCAGCCTGTACGAGCTGGCCGAGCCGCTGCCGCAAACCCCGCCCGCCCCGTTGTGGGAAGCGCACATGGAGTGGGAAGAGCCGTTCAAGAATGTGCGGCTGCGGGCGAAGCGCGCGAGCGTGCGGGTTGTTGACGAGGAGCTCGACATCCAGTCGGAGAAGGCGGCTACCGAGCATGCGCTGCGGACTCTCTGGCAGGGCCCGGCGCACGTCCTAGATGATCCGGCTGAAGTTGATATGGTGGGCCATCGCGTGGTTCACGGAGGCGAGAAGTATTCCGCGCCGACCGTTGTTACCCCCGAGGTCAAGCAGGCCATCGCCCGATTGTCGGTTTTTGCTCCTGAGCACAATCCGGCCGAAGTCGAAGGGATCGATACGGCGGAGCAGATCTTCAAATCGCAACCTCATGTGGCTGTGTTCGACACCGCCTTTCACCGCGGCATGCCGGAATATGCGGCCATCTACCCGGGCCCGTACGCATGGTTTGAGCGTGGAATCCGCCGCTACGGTTTTCACGGGATCAGCCACCGCTACTGCGCCGTGCGCACCGCGGAGATCATCGGAAGGGATCTGGAATCCCTCCGGATGGTGACGTGCCATCTGGGCCATGGGTGTTCGCTGGCCGCGGTGAGGAACGGCCGCAGCGTGGATACCACGA
>JARRJI010000165.1:0-7636 GCA_037379595.1 Acidobacteriota bacterium
CGACGATCGACAGCCAGGAGATTCCGTTCGGCATTCGCACAATTGCGCTGGACGAAAAAACTGGCGAGTGGAGATTGAACGGTGTTCGCTTTTTCATTCGAGGCAGCAGCATCGTCCCCGATCTCTGGCTCTCGCATTACACGCCGGAACGCATCGCGGAAGACGTCCGGTTGCTGAAGCAGGCCCACATGAACGGCGTGCGCGTGTGCGTCCATATGAACCGGCAGGAGCTTTACGACGCGCTCGACCGGGCGGGAATCGTGGCCTGGCAGGACTTCCCTTTGCAGTGGGACTACACGCACACCGACGCTTTTCTCGAGGAAGCCGCCCGGCAGCTCCGCGACATGATCCGGCAGTTTTACAACCATCCTTCCATCATCACCTGGGTGTGCCAGAACGAATCAAGCGCCTACAACGTGGAAGTCATGGACCCGTTCCTTGCGCAAGTGGGAAAACAGGAAGATTCGTCCCGACCCGTGAGGCCGGTCTCGGCCTTTCGAGAGCATCTGTACTTCGGATGGTACAGCGGCAATTACCACGAGTACCTTGCGCTTCCGGGCGGACCTATCATCTCCGAACTGGGCGCGCAGGCATTGCCTTCCGTGGAGGAAGTGCGAAGCATGATTGGCGCCGCCTGGCCGCCCGATTGGGACAAGCTGGCCTACCACGATTTCCAATACGATCAGACCTTCCACGTGGCACGGATCGAGATGGGCGGCGACTGGCAGCAGTTTGTGCGAAACTCGCAGCAGTACCAGGCGCGGCTGCTGAAGTTCGCCATCGAGCACTACCGCCGCGCAAAGTATAAGAAGGTGGGCTGCTTCTTCCAGTTCATGTTCATGGATTGCTGGCCCGGCATCACCTGGTCGGTGCTGAGTTACGGTCGGAAGCCCAAGGAGGGATTCCACGCCGTCGCGCGGGCGTTCCAGCCCGTTCTGGTTGGCGCCGAACTCGGTCGCGTGGTGTGGAGCAAGGGCAAACTGGGACCCACGCACACCAGCGCACAAAGGCATGAGAGCGTGCGGCCGTGGGTGGTCAATGACCGGCTGGAAGACGTGGAAGGCGTCACCTGCGAAGCCAGGCTTCGAGGGCAGGGGCAGGAGCAGATGGTCGGCAAAAGCGCTGCGCCGGTGAAGCTCGACGCCGACTCCGTTGCCGACCTTGCGGGGCTCTGGTGCACTGTGCCCGGCGGGTTAAAGAACGGACCTTATGAACTGGTTCTGACCTTGAAGCAGGGAAACCGGACGATCAGCGAGAACCATTATGAAGTGACGGTGGTGGATTAAGGGGGGCGGGCAATGCACCGACGCTCGGTTGCGCACAAAGGCATTCCGGTGCGTGAGGGCGGATCAAGCCGCTGAGGGCGTCGACGCAGATCAACAAAACCCATTTGTATCAGCGACGGCTTTGGCCGAAAATCAGTTCCATGAAAACGACGGACCGCAAATCCGAACCTCGCCGGCGCAGGCAGAAGCCTCGCGGGAAGAAGAAGGACAACGTATGGGTCATGCGGGCGCGGCGCGGTGGCGCTGAAACAAAAGGATCGGCATCACGCTCCCTGCCGCCTCTCAAGATCACCGAGGTCCGCGTCATCGTGACCTGTCCCGATCGCAACTACGTTCTGGTCAAAGTCGTGACCAGCGAGCCCGGACTTTACGGAGTGGGCGATGCCACGCTTAACGGCCGCGAACTGGCCGTCGCCACCACGCTCGAAAAGCACATCGCGCCCATGCTGATCGGGCGCGACCCGGAGCAGGTGGAGGACCTGTGGCAATGCCTTTATCGCGCTCCCTACTGGCGCGCCGGACCCGTGCAGATGACCGCGCTTGCGGGAATCGATCTGGCGCTGTGGGACATCAAGGGGAAGCGGGCTGGGATGCCCGTGTACCAGTTGCTGGGTGGGCGGACCCGGCGCGGCGCTCTGGCCTATACGCACGCCAGCGGAAGAGATTTTGAGGAAACCGAAGATGCCGTCCGACGCGCCATGGCCCGCGGCTTCAAGTGCGTGCGCGCGCAGGTGGCGATCCCCGGCCTCAAGGGCACCTACGGAACGTCGCACGGGAAAACGTCTGAGGAGACGGCGGGCCGGGTTGACCAGCAGGCGGACCTTCCCGCCACGGAAGTGTTCGAACCCGGGCCCTACCTGCGCCGCATTCCCAAGCTGTTTGAGCATCTGCGGCTGAAGCTGGGTGACGAAGTCGAACTCCTCCACGACGTTCACCAGAAGCTGGGCCCCACGGAAGCCGCGCGCCTCGCGAAGGAGCTGGAGCCTTACCGCCTGTTCTTTCTCGAAGACCCGGTGCCGCCGGAAGCACGGGAGGGACTTCGCCTGCTCCGTCAGCAATCGGTAACGCCGGTGGCGATCGGGGAAATCATTCATTCGCCGCTGGACTTTGTGCCGCTGATTACCGAACGGCTGATCGATTATGTCCGCTCCGCTGTGACTCACGTCGGCGGCATCACCGCGGCGCGCAAGCTGGCAGCGCTGGCGGAATTCTACCAGGTGAAGACCGCCTGGCACGGGCCCGCGGATGTGGGACCTCCGGCGCACGCGGCGAGCGTCCATCTGGACCTGGCGCTCCAGAACTTCGGCATCCAGGAGATGGTCTTCTTCCCGGAGGTGGCGCGGGAAGTGATACCCGGCGGCCCAACCTTTCAGGACGGTTTTATGAATGTGGATGATTCGCCCGGCCTCGGAACCGACGTCAACGAGAAGTTGGCTAAGAAATATCCCTATCGCCGGTCCTATCTGCCGCTGGCCCGGCGCCGGGATGGAAGCGTTCACGACTGGTAGGAAGGGATCTTGAGTGCGGGTTAAGCAGGTTGGAAGGTCCCTGGTCCGTTTTTGAAAATGACCATTTCTTTGTCGCATTTCTCTAAGACGGGCGCGAACAATTCCTGTTTTCTTGTGCCGCAACGTCCACTATTAACCGTTGCAGAATAGGCCTGGTCAAGAATTTGTGCGCATGAACTTCCCCGCACTTTTCGGCGGGTGGGTAACGCCCAAAGCGTGTACGATGGTTTCATGGATAATCTCGAAGGAAAGGTCGCTTTAGTCACGGGGTCGAGCCGCGGGATCGGGCGCGCCGTTGCGGTGGCGCTGGCCGGAGCCGGGGCTGACATCGTGGTCAACTTTGTGAGCCATCGGGCGGAAGCAGCCGAGGTCGAGTCGCAGGTGCTCGGACTCGGGCGCAAGTGCGTAGCTATTCAAGCGGATGTCTCACGAGCCGAAGAGGTCACGCGTCTGGTCGGCAGCGCTGAAAGCCAGATGGGGCCTATCGACATCCTGGTGAACAACGCGGGTATCTCCCGGCCGCAGCCGATGGAGGAAATCAGCGAGCGGGATTGGGACGAAGTGATCACGGTGAATCTGAAATCCTGCTTCATGGTAACGCAGGCCGTTCTGCCGGGCATGCGGGCTCGCAAATGGGGGCGCATTATCAACGTGTCATCGGTGGCGGCACAGGTGGGAGGAGTTGTCGGCCCGCACTATGCTGCCTCAAAGGCCGGCATACACGGTTTGACGCACTATTATGCGCAGCGACTGACGAAGGAAGGTATCACAGTGAACACCATCGCTCCGGCGCTGGTGTGGAGTGACATGCTGGCACAGGTTCCCAATGTGACGCCGGACCGCATTCCGGTGGGCCGCTTCGGCGAGCCGGAAGAGGTGGCGGAGGCGGCTGTGATGCTGGCCCGCAACGGGTATGTCACGGGGCAAACTCTCAACGTGAATGGCGGCTGGTATATGAGCTAAGCGGCAGAGCGTCTTGCGGCGACCATGATTCGGATTGGGCGGGTAGCGCAAGATGAGGGTCAGGGTGATAAGCGAGCAATGGCAGCAGATGTGAGGTTTGAGGATCAATATTGCTGATCCAGATGATGACTACCTTGGGATCGTTATCGGGGCAGCCAACACCAGGTACGCTGGGAGCGATCTAATCCACGTGGACCTCGGAACCGGAAGTTCGCGCTACCGCTCGAAATCCTCACTTCAACTTGAGCATCACAACGCCGTGGCGGGGGACGCTGGCGGTATAGCTGCCATGGAACGTGCCGAGGTCCTTGCGTGCCCAGAGATCGCGAATGTCAACTGTGTTGGGCAGGCTGATCTCTTTGAAGTGAATCGTGATGGGCAGCGGTCCCATACCGCGGTTGAACAGGCCCACGGCCATGCTTCCGTCTGCGAGCGGCTTCACCCAGATCTCCAGCGGTCCTTCCTGCCAGGCGCGGTGGCCTTCAACTCCCTTTGGGTCCTGATCCACCGCGATGACTTCCGGATCGGTCAGGATGGCCAGCGTCTCCTTGCTCATCTTCGTCAGATCATTCCCCGCCAGGAGTGGCGCGGCCACGAGGCACCATAAACTCATTTGCGTCATCTCTTCGTCGCGATTCAATTTGCCGAGGCCGATCTGGAGGATGTCAGGATCGTTCCAGTGCCCCGGCCCGGCAAAGGGCGCAAGGCCGTTCTGCATGAAGCCAAACAACGAGACGCGGTCGTAATCGCCGCCGATATCGTCCGTGGTGCGCCACATGTTGCCGCCCACCGAAGCTCCCCATCGCCACACGCCTTCCAGTCCGTACTGGCAGAGGCTGAAGAGGATCGGGCGCCCGGTGCTCTTGAGCGCGTCGTACATTTTCCGGTACGCCGCCTGCATCTGGTCCGGCTTGTAAACCTTGCCGGCGCTGCACCAGTCGTACTTGAGAAAATCGACACCCCAGCGCGCATAGGTCCGGGCGTCCTGTTCCTCATGCCCGTAGCTGCCTGCGTAGCCCGCGCAGGTTTTTGGTCCCGGCGAAGAGTAGAGCCCGAACTTCAGCCCCTCGCTGTGGATGTAATCCGCCAGCGCCTTCATGTCCGGGAATCGGCTGTTGGGGTGAATGTTTCCCCTGGCGTCGCGCTTTCCCTGCCAGCAGTCGTCGATGTTGACGTACCGGTAGCCGGCGTCTCGCATGCCGCTGCTGACCAGCACATCAACATTTGCCCGAACGGCGGCGTCCGTCACGGTGCATTTGTACTGGTACCAGTCATTCCAGCCCATCGGCGGGGTCTCGGCCGGCGGAGCCGCCTGGCCAAAAGCCGCGGCCGCCCACGAGCAGAGGAAGACGGCCAGGGTGACGGTCGAAATCAGAAGTTGCCGGGTTCGTTGCATGGAATGTTTGACCTCCGCGTTTGAACTTTTCGGTCTCCTCACGCTCCGTCGGAACGGCCGGCTACAGGAGCGCCAGGTTGATTTGAAATAGGCTAGTTAGGCTGCAGGCTGTTCCAGCATCTATTTCCGGTTTGTTTTCGGTCTGTTTTTTCACGATCTTTTGTTTTCAGTAATTTGGCCTGCTTTGTTTTCCGGTTTGTTTTTGGAGAGTTTTTCAGTAGTTTTATTTGTTTTCAACAACTCCTGCGGATTCCTTTTCGGTTTGTTTCCGGTTTGTTTTTTCGGGATTTCCCTTTGTTTTCAACAACTCTCCCGCTTTGTTTTTCAAAAATCGAAATTGCCGGTGCGCCTGTTTTTCGCTTCCTGAAGCATTACCTCTTTTGTTTCAATAAGTTGATAACCTTTCGACGACCTGATCCCCACACTCCCTCTCAATCAACCCAAAGTCTGTAGCCCAGCTATGTGAAGCGTACCTATCTTGTCCTTTGTCATGACGCCGGGTGCCATGCAGGCCCCGATCGGGATGCGAGAACTCGAGCGGCACGGTTTGCCAGTACCCAGTTGCGATTCAAGACCCGCCCATGCGTCGCGCAGGAGCAAACACACCAGCAAGACTAGCATACTAGCGTACCTTTGTCAAGCTCTTTTTGCCGGCCGGCCCGCGCCTCACTTCTCGCCACCCAGGCCATCCTGCCCGACCCGCACAAAGCGCACGGCCCCGGCCACCACGGCTCCATCCGCACGGTTGGTCAATTTCACCCAGGCAGGATCGTGAAATCGCCCGAGCGAATGCCACTCGCCCTGCCCCTGGTTCTGATTCATGGGAAAAGACAGCGTCCCTCCCTTGAACCGCACGGTGTAATCCGCGTCGGTGGCCTGCTTGATGCCGGCACGGCCGGTCCCTCCATACCACACCGAGATCTCGTACTCGCCAATCAGCGGCGTGTCTGACCACCAGATGACGTGCGCATCGGCCGGCCCGGGCGGGGCCCAGTAGGCGAAGTCGTGGAAGTTGCCGGAGCCCTCAACGCGGGACCATGCGCGGCCGGTGAGCTGGTAGTGCACTCCACCCGGAGGCGAGATGGTCAATTGCCGCGGCGCCAGCGCGTTGAGGGATTTTGAGTCGCGCTGCTCCAGAACCGCAAGCCCGATGTTGTTCCGCCAGTCCGGGTAGGATTTCGCCTGCCGGATGAGCGACTGGATGTGCTGGTCCAGAGCCGCCTTCAATTTCGAAGCTTCTGCAGGCATCTGCCCGCAGATGTTGTGGAGTTCCCGGGGGTCCGTGGCTTCGTCGAAGCACTGGATCTTTCCCGTGGGCATGGTTTCAATCAGCTTGTAGCGGGAGTTCCGGATGGAGTACTGCGGCTTGAGAACGCTCTCTTCGGCGTATAGATAATGATGCGGTGGCTCGGACGTGGTTCCCTGGATGATGCCCTTCAGGCTCGCACCGTCCGTGTGAGCAAGCGGCGGCAGGTTTTCGAAGGCCAGGATGGTGGGCAGGATGTCATAGTGGCTGGCAAGAACACTCAGCCGCTTGCCGGCGGGAATCCCCGGGCCGCGGAAAATCAGGGGGACGTGCAGATCAGCGTCGTAAAGCGAGCGGTGATCGTCCGTATTGAAGTCCCTGGGGTGGGAATAGAGAAGCTGGCCATGATCCGACACCAGAATGACGATCGTATTTTTGTCGAGCCCGAGCGCGTGGACGGTCTTGAGAAGTTCGCCGACGTAATGGTCGAGGTACAGGATCTTCGCGGCGTAAAGCTGCTGCAGCCGGCGTATGGCATGAGCGTTCTGCAGCTTGGCGAGACTGCGAAGCTCCATTGAACCTTTGCCGCTGGTGTCATCGAGATTCGGGAAATCGTCCGGAGTCTTGAAGCGGTCGTAGGCGGCGGGGGCGTTGTAAGGGGAATGGGGCTCCATGTAATGAATCCAGAAGAAGAAACGCTGGTCGCGGTGAGCCTTCAGCCACTGCCGGGCCCAGGCGGTGGTCTTGGGCGCCGTCAAATAGAAGCTGCTCCGGCCCGGATGCCCGGGGACGGGCAACTGGTATCCGGGGAAAAACTTGAAATAATCCCAGTCCCGGTTGTGCACCACGTCCCAGATGGACCAGCAGTTGGCATCGTCCACGGAAGTGACCATGCCGTGCGGCTTGAGCAACTCGGGAATGATGGGCTTGTGGGGCGAAAGCAGAAGGAACGAGGGCACGGAAGGAATGCTGCCGCTGGTCAGCGGCCGGGTGATCGAAGGGCCGCAGCTTTCGTAAGGCGGAAGCGTCATGCCGTGAACGGTCGGAAACAGGCTGGTGAGGATGACGCCGAATGAGGGCGTGGTCCACGGCGCCGCCGCGTATGCGCGAGTGAAGACGGTTCCTTCTCCGGCCAGTAGATCGATGCTGGGCGTGTCCGGATAAGGAAATCCGTAAGTGTGCATGTAGCCGGCCCGCAACTGGTCCGGGGTTATCAGAATAATGTTATAAGGAGGGT
>JARRJI010000166.1:0-9529 GCA_037379595.1 Acidobacteriota bacterium
TGATCGAATCGCCCATGAAGACTACGCGATCCTGGCCCGGCGCCGGCGGGCCCAGCTTCAGATCGGCGTCGTGGAATCGAGCGAGGTTGCCGAAGTCCACCATCAACTGGTGATCGAATTTGGACCAGTAGTCGCCCTTTTGCCAGGCGGGTGCAGGCACCATGACCGGCTGTCCCTCGGCCTTCGGCACGGCTCGCGGTTTCTGGGCCAGCAGCAGCGCCGGAAAACACAATGCGGCAAAGGCCGCGGCGAGGAAAAGAAAACTGCGTACTCTAATTCGATTCATAGGATGTCTCCTTATCTTAAGCGGGCAGGAATTGGGGGAGCAGGACAGCGCAAAGCATCGTCACTTCAGCCTCCGCGGTTCTTGTCTGGAGATGGGCCAAAGCAGAAGATGCAGAGCCTCTTCGATATGATACTTTGCACTACCGACTTTCTTGCCATCGCACCGCCCCGCTCGCCAAAAGGGAAAAGCGGTCAACCCTTCGGCCGGCCGCCCTCGTGGATCGAAAAGGCGCAACACGTTTATGGTGGGTACCGCGTCACGGGCTGCGCTTGGAGGCAAAATTCCGTGCTCCCTTCCCAAACGCCCGCTACATTGTCACGGGTACCGGGATCTGTCAAGCAGGCCCGCGGAGTAATGCACTCCACCTACCGCACTGCCTGCTGGACTCCATACATCATAGTCCGGTCAAGCGAGTGTTGGTGGGGGCGCCAGGCAACTGGCCATGGTCAAGTAGGAGATTTTATTACCTGCGGGACGCCTCGAGGATTGCCATGGACCGGCTGGCTTGAACGACCATCAGAATTTTCTCGTTTCATAAGATCGCCCCGATCGATCGGGCCGACCCTCGCCGGAAGATCCGCAGGCCAGAAAACCGGAGGTCCGCGCTGTCTTTCGAAGTCAAATTTTCGTCTTCCATGCCCGTCGCCATTTTTCGTGACTGAACAATGAGCCGGAGACGAAGGAATAAGTGTGAGACTTGTCACAACTTGTGCTGCTTTGGCAGCGAGAGCGTGGGCGGTGAGTGGGCCTGGCAGGAGTGCCCTGGTGACAATCTTGGAGCTGTCGCTGCAGATAGAAAATCTATTCAGCGGAGTCGACCTGCCGGTTGCAAAAGAGAACTTTTGGGGTAATATGGCACAGTTCTCTTTAAGTCAAGACATTCTACCCGTGGAGGGAGCATCCATGCGAACGACATTGACGCGCCGGAGCTTTTTAGGTGCTACACTGGCGGCTTGGCCAGGCTTGACATTACTAAGGGGTGCGACTACCTCAAGGGCTATGGGCTGGAAACTGGGAATCATCACGGACGAAATTTCAGAGAACTTCGAGCAAGCTCTCGATTTCATCTCGCACTACTCCCTCGGCTACTGCGAGCTGCGCGAAATGTGGAAGAAGAACATCATGAATCTTTCACAGGCCGAACTCGATCGGGCCAAGGGCCTGGTCGAAAAGCATCACCTGAAAGTGACCGACATCGCCTCGCCCGTCTTCAAGTACAACCTGCCGGAAATGCCAGTACACGAGGAAAAGCGTGACACGTTTCGAGCCAATTTCACGGACCAGGATACCGACCACCTGCTGCAGGAATCCTTCAAGCTGGCAAAGTTCTTTGGGACCCGCAAGGTTCGCATTTTCAGTTATTGGCGCGTGCCGGAGCCCGAAAAGGCCTATCCGTATGTGCGCGATCGGCTGGCGAAAGCGGCCAAGGTTGCAGGTGAAAATGACATTCTGCTGATCCTGGAAAACGAGCACGAGTGCAACATCGGAACCGGCAAAGAGTTGGGCAGGATTGTCCGCGACATCGATTCTCCGCACCTGCGCGGAAACTGGGACCCGGGGAACGCCGCCATGCTCCACGAGGTTCCTTATCCTGACGGGTACAATCATGTGAAGGGCCTATTTGCCCACATGCACATCAAAGACGTCAAGAAGGGCCCGGGAGGCAAGCTGGAATGGGCGCCCGTCGGCGGAGGCTTCATCGATTGGAAGGGACAATTCGAGGCACTCCGTCGCGACCATTTTGATGGCGATATGGCCCTTGAAACTCACTACCGGCGTCCCGACGGCAACAAAGTGGAAAGCACCCGCGAATCATTGCTGGGTCTTTTCAAGGTGATCAAGGAAACAGCCTGACCGGATTTATTGACCGCTTTCGGTCATAATGTCCGGAGCGGGCAAGAAAGAAAACGGAGCGGCTCCGTCGATCGCGGTTCCCGGGGAGGGAATCGTCACCTACGGACGGTGAATGACGGGAAGTCAGGGGTTGCTTCAGCCTGCGTGAAACCGCGACAAAGGGGTTATGTTTTCAGCGCGCACGGACTGGCTTCTGACACCCAACCGTCTCACCTGGCAGCTTGAAGAGCGCCGGCGGCAGCAACTGCCTGTCCTCGACCTTACAGAATCAAATCCCACCCGTTGCGGCTTTGCGGCCGATGCTGAAATCCTCAAGTCACTGCAGGATCCGCGATCGCTGCTTTATGAGCCCGATCCGCGCGGGCTGCTCCGCGCACGCGAGGCTGTATGCGAATACTATGCAAGCCGCGGCGTGAGCCTGCGTCCGGAACAGGTTTTCCTGACAACCAGCACTAGTGAAGCTTACACCTACGTTTTTCGACTGCTCGCAGACCCCGGCTACAAGATTCTCGTTCCTCAGCCAAGCTACCCGCTCTTCGACTTTCTTGCGGGTATTAACGACCTGGAAGTTGTTTCCTACCCACTGCTCTACGATCACGAATGGCGAATCGATCTGGACGCCGTGCGGGATTGCTGGGGACCCGGGACAAAGGCAATGATCGTCGTCCATCCGAACAATCCTACAGGTTCGTTTGTGCAGTTGAACGAACTTGCCTCTTTGTCTGGTTGCTGCCGGGAAAATCAGGGTGCTCTGATTGCCGACGAAGTCTTTGCAGATTATGCGTTCCAGCCCGGCGCGCAGCGGGTGGCCTGCCATGCCGCCGCATCCGAAGTTCTAACGTTCACACTGAGCGGGCTGTCGAAAATCTCGGCGCTGCCCCAGATGAAGCTGGGCTGGGTGGTGGCGAGCGGGCCGGAGAAGGAATTGAAAGTTGCTCTGGAACGCCTGGAGGTGATCGCCGATACCTACCTTTCCGTGAGCGCGCCGATTGCCAATGCTCTGCCTGCTCTTCTGGAACTTCGAACGAAAGTTCAGCCGAAAATCATGGAACGGCTGCGTTCCAATTTATGCTGGCTCGACCAGGCGGCTGACTCTTGTCCGGCGGTCACACGGCTGAGCAGTGAAGGTGGCTGGTACGCAATTCTGAAAGTTCCCGAAGTTTTGAGCGACGAGGAGTGGGCAGTGGAACTGTTGACGAAGGAAGGCGTCCTGGTTCATCCCGGTCACTTTTACGATTTCCCCGGCGAGGGCAACCTGGTGATCAGCCTTCTGACCGAGGACGCAGTTTTCCAGGAGGGCGCGGGGAGAATTCTGGCGCACGTGGCAAAAAGCAGTTAGACTGATAACGAACAGGGGCTCTCGCGCGAGTAACACCGCAAACGCATTATTATGAATGAGAAAGCCACAAAACCGAACTTTGCCGGGCTGGAAGTCGCAGCTTTTGAGAGCCGCAGGTCCGCGGAGATCGCGAAGCTCATCTCCAGTTGCGGAGGTGTGCCGCGTGTCGGTCCCAGCATGAGGGAAATCCCGCTGGAGGATAACCCGGCAGCGTTCGAATTTGCGGAAAAGCTTTTTACCCGGCAGATTCAAGGCGTCATTTTCATGACGGGCGTAGGTGCGCGGACCCTGATTGAGGCTCTTCAGTCGCGCTACGCGCTGGAAGAAATCGTTCATGGCCTTTCAACGACAACGGTAGTGGTACGCGGACCGAAGCCGGCCCAGGTGCTCCGCGAATACGGAGTGCCAGTGACCATTCTTGTTCCAGAACCTAATACCTGGCGGGAAGTGCTTCAGGAGTTGGATGAGAACCCGCGCAGCTTCACCCTCCGTGGCAGCACGGTGGCCGTTCAGGAATATGGGGTGCCCAACGAACCTTTCCTCGAAGAGTTGAGGGGGCGCGGCGCCGTGGCGCTTCGCGTGCCCGTTTACCGCTGGGCGCTTCCCGAGGACCTTGAGCCGCTCAGGGAGACTCTCGATGCCATTTTGAAGGGGCGTGCCCGGGTGGTGCTTTTTACGAGTCGTATTCAGGTGGCCAACGTTCTTCAGGTCGCCACTCAACAAGCCGCCGGGGACAAACTGTTGGAAGCTCTCCGGCGCTCGGTCGTCTGTTCGATCGGCCCCACGTGCAGCGAGGCGCTGGTCGCAGAGGGCATTCCGGTGGACGTGGAAGCGGCGCCTCCCAAGATGGGCGCTCTGGTTCTGGGAGCTGCGCGTCAGGCCCGCGAGGTGCTCCACCAGAAGGATTCCGGCGCGCCGGTATCGGTCAGGCCCAATGGTGTGGGCTCCTCGGTCTCCAGCGTCGCGGCTGTAGTCGAGCCTCTGGCCGGCGAGCCTTCGCAGGCTGTGGCTGATGCGTGGAAAGATTCGCGCTTTATGAAGGCCTGCCGCCGCGAGCCTGTGGATGCAACGCCCATCTGGTTGATGAGGCAGGCGGGCCGTTTCATGAAGGAATATCGCGAGCTTCGGGCGCGCGTTCCTTTTCTCGATCTCTGCAAGAACCCGGACCTCGTGGCTGAAGTGACCGTGAGCGCAGCCCGCAAGCTTGGAGTGGATGCCGCGATCATTTTCGCCGACCTGCTTTTGATCATTGAGCCTCTGGGCCTCGAGCTGGAATACGAGAAAGGCGAAGGGCCCGTTGTCAGGCCCGCTCTTCGTGAGCCGGGCGACGTTGACCGGCTGCGGATTGTCGAGCCGGAGGAATCTCTCGCTTATCTCTATGAGGCGATCCGGCGGACGCGCGCGGCGCTTCCTCCCGACCTGCCCCTCATCGGATTTGCCGGGGCTCCTTTCACGGTGGCTTCCTACATGATTGAAGGTGGAGCTTCCAAGACTTTCCGGCACACGAAGACCTTGATGTACCGCGACCCGGGTGCGTGGCGCGCGCTGATGGAGCGCCTGGGTCGCGAAATTGCCAAGTACGTGAACGCCCAAATTGCCGCCGGCGTTCAGGCAGTGCAGATTTTTGATACCTGGGTCGGCTGCCTGGCGCCGGAGGACTACCGGAGATTTGTCTTGCCTTACACGCGCCTTCTGATGCAGGGTATTGCTCAGGGCACGCCTGTCATTCATTTTGGAACCGGCACAGGGATGTTTCTTGAAGAGATGCGCGACGCCGGTGGCGACATCATCGGTCTCGATTTCCATGTGGAGCTTGGGAAGGCCTGGGATCGGCTGGGTGAGGGTGTGGGCGTCCAGGGCAATCTTGATCCCGTGGCACTCTATGCTGATCTGCCCTTCATCCAGTGCTGTGTGCGGAAAATCCTGGCACAGGCGGCGGGACGCCCCGGCCATATCTTTAATCTCGGCCATGGAATCCTGCCGGACACGCCCGAGGAAAATGTTATTTCGCTGGTGAAGATGGTCCACGAGTTGAGTTCGCATCGGAACTGAAGAATTAAAGAAACAGGTTTAGGAAGAATTGGGGCTGCGGTGCTAACTGAAAATCCGAGATCTTCAGGTCAGTCAGGCTGGGCGGTTCTGCTGCTGGCGCATGGAGCTCCCGACCGGCTGGGTGACATTCCTGAATTCCTGCTGAATGTGCGCGGCGGGCGCGGACTGCCGGAAAAAGCTGTACAGGAAATCATTGAACGTTACGCCCAGATCGGCGGAGGATCGCCGCTGCTCAAGATCACAACCCAGCAGGCCGGGGGACTGGCAAGAGCAGTGGCTTTACCGGTGTATGTGGGGATGCGCAACTGGAAACCTTTTATCGAGGATGCTGTGCGGAAGCTGGCGAAGGACGGAGCAGAACACGTTGTGGTTATCTGCCTTGCACCGCAAAATTCGCGCACGAGCATCGGGCTTTATCGCAGTTATCTGTCAAAGGCTGTGGAGAAGGTTGCGCCGGGGCTGCAAGTGGAGTTTGTAGAAAACTGGCATGACCATCCGGGGCTGGTCGCTGCTTTTAGCGAAAGGATTTCTTCGGCTCTAACCCGAGCTGAAGCTGAAGCCGGCCGGGCGGTTCCGGTAGTCTTCACCGCCCACAGTGTTCCGGTAAGGACCATCGAGGAAGGTGACCCCTACGAAAGCCAGGTAAAGGAGACGGCGCAACTGGTGGCGCAGGCAATGGGCTTGAAAGACTATCGCGTGGCCTTCCAAAGCCAGGGCATGACATCAGAGCCTTGGGTAGGTCCCACGGTAGAGTCCATGATTGACGAACTGGCCGGGCAAGGGCACAAGTACGTTGTGCTGGCTCCTATCGGTTTTGTGTGTGACCATGTGGAGATCCTTTACGACATTGACGTCGTATTCCGTGAATACGGGAAGAAGGAGGGGATTACCGTCGTGAGGTCTGAATCTCTCAACGACAGCCCTCTTTTCACGCAGGCTCTGGCTTCGATTGTTTCAAGCCGAATTGAGATCGCTGCAGGCAGGTCATTATGAGTTACTACGAAGGTTCATTTCGTCGCGTTGCCGTAGTGGGTGGCGGAATCTCAGGCCTTACTGCTGCCTACACTTTTGCCCAAGCCCGGGGAAAAGGCGTTCCTGTATCGGAGTTCCTGATCGAAGGCAATGACAGGCTGGGCGGAGTCATCCGCACGGAGCGCCTTGAAGGATTTGTGCTCGAGGGCGGTCCGGACAGTTTCATCTCCGAGAAGCCGGAGGCTGCGGCGCTCTGTCACGAATTGGGGCTTGGGAATTTGCTGATCGGTTCAAACGATGGTGACCGGTACACGTATATTCTTCATAAGGGTCGCCTGGTCCCTCTTCCTGAGGGGTTGATGCTTCTGGCGCCCACGAGCGCCCGGTCGATTCTTTCCTCGCCCCTGCTTCCGCTGAGTGGCAAGGTGATGGTTGCCACGGAGTGGTTTGTGACGCCAACGAAGCCTCGCGATTCGGATGAGTCGATAGCCACGTTTACACGACGGCACTTCGGGAAGGCGATGGTGGACAACATCGTTGAACCCTTGCTTGCCGGCGTCTATGGCGGAGACGCCAGTTCCTTGAGCGTCGAATCTGTTCTCCCCCGATTCCGTGAAATGGAGCATCGGTACGGCAGCCTGATCCGCGGAGCCCTAGCGGCGAAAAGGCAGATGAAGAAAGCAAGTAAGAGAAAGCGCTCAGGCGTGCCCGAAAACCAGAGTTCCAGGTCCCTCTTTGTGACTTTAAAGAACGGTCTTGACGAGCTTATCAAGGCTCTTGAAGCGCGCCTGGACCCATCGCGTATTCATCTTGGCCAGCGCGTCACTGCGATTGAGAGGGTTGAGCACCACTGGAAAAGCCCTTACAGGATTCGTTGTGAGGGCGGCCAGGCTTACGAAACGGATGCCGTTGTGTTGGCCCTCCCGGTTCATGAGTGCGCAAACTTTTTAGCTCCCCTTAATGCTGATCTCGCGAAAGCTTTCGGTACCATTCCCTACAGTTCTGCCATCACCGTCAACCTAGCTTACGATGAGGAGGTCTTACCGTTGCTGCCTCCGGGATTCGGCTTCCTGGTTCCTCGCAAGGAATCTAGCCGTCTTCTCGCCTGCACGTTCGTGCCAACAATGAGATCCTTTATACGGTTCGCCGCGAGCTTCGAGATATTCTCGGCTTGGACACATCGCCTCTGTTTTCCCTGATCTCGCGCTGGCCATCGGCCATGGCGCAGTACAACGTGGGGCATGAAGACAGGATCATGCGCATCACGAACTTAATTCAGAAGTATCCGCGGCTGTACCTGGCAGGAAACGCCTATTCCGGGATCGGGTTATCGGATTGTATTCGCACCGGAAGGCAAGCCGCACAATTCGCATTGGACATGTGAATTTGTGAACAGAAGGATGCGTCCCGGGAGCAATGAGGACTGCCGCCCTAGCCTGCAAATAGAGGGGTTCCTGAAATCTGTAAAGAACAGTCACCCGCCGCGAATTCCGTAACAGAACTTTAATCAAACACAAACAATTTTTTGTATGGTATAATCGCCGGTTCGATTATGCCGGTAGTAATGATCAGGGCCATCATAGATTTCCTTGGGCCGCCCGGGCCCGAAACTGTTGGCAGCAAATGGAGCCGGGTAAGCTAATCTACCGAGCAACGGAAGAAGAAAGAGGTTTGAAATTTTAGAGACCTCAATCGCTTTTCCCGTCTCGCAACCGTCGAATGCGGCGCCGGTAGGAAGTCCGAAAGGACTTAAGTTTTCGAACTCCCGACGAATTGCCTTCGGGATCGGATCCAGCCGAGTTTTGAGACGGAGAGTTGAGTCAGAATGATGCTCTGGCCTTTTGTAGTCTTCTTTATTATCGTGTTAATCATTCCCGCAGGAATGATTGTTCTGTCTCATGTTCTGGGCCAACGGCATGCGGAACATGCAACCGGCTCGCCCTATGAAGCCGGCATCGTTTCGGAAGGCTCGGCGGAGGCTCGCTTTTCTATCAAGTTTTATCTTGTTGCAATGTTCTTTGTTGTGTTTGATCTGGAAGCAATATTCATTATTTCCTGGGTTATTGCGGCGCGTGAGGTCGGATGGGCCGGCTACCTGGAGATCCTGTTTTTCATCGTTATCCTGGTTGCTACGCTTGCCTATCTGTGGCGGCTGGGCGCGCTGGACTGGGGGCCCAAGACCCAGAGGAAGGCTCGTTAGAGGCTGCCTGGAGCAAGGCTTATGAAGTGGTCGATTACAAAGCCGCAGCTGGCAATGCCGTTGACTGATACGGCTCCTTCGCCTTTTGAAGAGAAAGTCCGGAAAAGTCTGATTATGGCACGCCTTCAGGACCTTGTTGCCTGGGGCCGTAAGAATTCGATCTGGCCCTTTGGGTTCGGCCTTTCGTGCTGTTTCGTTGAGATGGCTACCAGCATCACCAGCCGTTACGACATCTCGCGCTTCGGGGCCGAAGTCATCCGCGGCACGCCGCGAGAAGCGGATCTGATGGTGATTGCGGGAACCCCGTTTATCAAGATGGCTCCCGTCATCCAGCGCCTTTACGAGCAGATGATGGAGCCGCGCTGGGTTATTTCCATGGGATCATGCTCAAACTCAGGCGGCATGTATGACATTTACAGTGTTGTTCAAGGCGTCGACAAGTTCCTTCCCGTGGACGTTTATGTTCCCGGGTGTCCGCCTCGCCCTGACGCTTTTCTGGAGGGCATAACTTTATTGAGCAAGCTTGTGGGCACGGAACGGCGCCCGTTGAGCTGGGTGGTGGGACCACAGGGCGTTGAGCGTGCTCCCATTTCTTCCCGGCGTGACATGAAGCGGAGCGAGAGGCAGAAGGCCACATTATTGCGTCCGCCCACTGAGATCTGAACGCGTACCCTATGATCGCTAACGCAACTATCCTACAAGAGCTTCAACAAAAGTTCGGCGAAGCGTCCATTACACCGCAGCCCGCCCGCGACCAGGTGCCGACCTTCTGGACCCCGAAAGGAAAGGTTCATGAGGTCGTTCAGTATCTCAAGAATGAAGTCGC
>JARRJI010000167.1:0-7584 GCA_037379595.1 Acidobacteriota bacterium
GTGCTCGGAGAGCATCTCAAGGACGCGGCCATCGGGGGCCAGTTCGCCACCGTCGGCGTCCTCCGGCAGGTAGTCGGCCAGCCATAGCTTTTTGCTCACTTCGTAAATCGCGTCAAGCCTGTTCGATGTGTTTTCGTCGGGACCGAAAACACGAAAGTTCCCGGAGTTCCGGCGCATGACGTCACGCAAGAATCGAGCAAGCGGGCGGGTGTTCTCAGCAGTGGTCTGCGCGGCTTTTTCCACCTCGATGGCATAATCGCGAAAGTCCGGCAAGCGCAAGGCCTTCCGCAGCAAACCACCGTTGGCATGGGGATTGGCGCTCATGCGGCGTGTGCCGGTTGGGGCAAGCTCTTTAAGTTCCGGGATCAGCCGTCCATTTTCGTCGAATAACTCTTCAGGCTTGTAACTGCGCATCCAGTCTTCCAGTTGCTTCATGTGGGCCGGATTGCCGTGCATACCCGAGAGCGGCACCTGATGCGCGCGCCAGAAACCTTCCACTTTGTGACCATCGACTTCCTTGGGGCCGGTCCACCCTTTCGGGCTTCGCAACACGATCATGGGCCAGCGGGCGCGGGTGGCTTTGCCATTGGAGCGGGCTTCCTGCTGAATGCGGCGAATCTCCGAAACACATTCCTCCAGCGTTGCGGCCATGGCCTGATGCATGGCATCGACATCCGAACCTTCGACAAAATAGGGCGTCCAGCCGTAACCCTTGAAGAGGTCCTCCAATTCCTCATGCGAGATTCGCGCGAGGAGAGCGGGATTGTTGATCTTGTAGCCGTTCAGATGGAGGATGGGCAGAACCGCGCCGTCGCGGATGGGGTTCAGAAACTTGTTGGAGTGCCAGGCTGTGGCAAGCGGTCCGGTCTCGGATTCGCCATCACCTACCATGACCGTTACAAGCAGGTCGGGATTGTCAAAGGCCGCTCCGAACGCGTGGGAGACGCTGTAACCCAGTTCGCCTCCTTCGTGGATGGAGCCCGGGGTTTCCGGGGTGCAATGGCTGCCGATGCCACCTGGAAACGAGAATTCTTTGAAAAACAATCGCATCCCCTCTACGTCTTCACCTTTGTTTGGGTATATCTCGGAATAAGTTCCTTCCAGATAGGCCGGCGCCAGGACGCCCGGCGCCCCATGGCCAGGGCCGGCCAGGAAAATCGCGTCAAGGTCATATTTCTTGATCAGGCGATTGAGGTGAATGTAGGCGAAGCTCAAACCAGGACTCGAACCCCAATGGCCCAGCAGGCGACTCTTAAGGTGCTCGTCCTTCAAAGGCTCGCGAAGCAGGGGATTCGCGCGCAGATAAATCATGCCGACGGCCAGGTAATTGCAGGCCCGCCAGTAGGCATTTATCTTGCGCAGCTCTTCGTCAGAAAGCGGCTTCGGAGTGCCTCCGCTGGGTCCGTGCACTGTTGTCTTTGTATTGCTGGTGACGGTTGCCATGATTCCTCCTTCTGTTTCGGGCCCGAGAGTCCAGGCGCTCTCATGGTATTTAGGTTGGTGACGATCGGAAAACCGCGTCATCCTGTTGCAACCACGTTGGTAAGCGTTATTTGCCGAAGCGGCGCATCGCACACGGAGAAAACCCACAGTGTGCAGCGGTCAAAAGTTGCACTGGACCTACCATGTGACCTATCAACCTGAGTCCTGGATCAAACGAATCTGGCACGAATTTCACGCCTGAAAACCGAGCCTCACACCCACATTAGGTGAGGCAGGCGGGTGCTTCAACTGTCATAATTGACAGTCCCCACGCTTCAGGGGATTTTGGAGTGGTAGCGCTCCTGATAGGTTGTTGAAAAACGTTCGGGATTGTGTCATTGCGAGCAGCAGCGAGGAATCTCGCCTTGTCATCACAGGACTTACGAGATTCCTCGTCGCCCTTCGGCTCCGCTCAGGGCAGGCTCTTCGGCTCCTCGGAATGACACGTTGTACGAGTTTTTCAACAAACTGTTAGGGCCCGCTGATCAATATGTTTGCCTGAGCCTCAGGCTGATTCCGCGACGCCAGGCCTGCACCTTAGAACGGAACCTGCCGGCAACATTAAGACACTCCGCCGAGCAAGCGGCAGATTAAAACCCGCCACACGTGCCTTGCGGGCGATCGGCAATTCTTTCGATCACGGGCACAAATGCTGACTCAGCGTGACCACGCATTTTTTACCGTTGACGCGACGGGTTTTAACCTGTCAAAAGTGACACGCGGCCTGCCGTGGGTCCACAGCCACCAGACCCGTGGCCGTTGAATTTGGACACACAAGGGGTACAGAGCTTTCGGATCCCACACCTCCGGCCGTCACCACGACATCTGACAAACAGGACCATTCGGTTCCGAACGGTCCCGTCCGCCAGCGTAGACGTGCGCGCGCAATTCGCGGGACTCAAGCCCGCAGTCACCGGTCCGTCCGGATTACTCTCAGGCCAAAGCCCAGGGACAACATCAGCACGCCGAGAAGTCCGATGAGAGGCAAATTGCTCCCTGTCTGGGGCAGGCTCTCAGGCGTCGCCTCCGCAACAGTAGTCTCCGGAGCAGGAGCTGGTTGAGGTTCGGGTGCCGGTTCTTCCTCGATCAGAATCGCAGTTTCAGGCGGTGGCGGTGGTGGTGGCGGCATTTTGCCACTTAACATACTTTGCATCGCTACGCGAGTCTCGGGTATCTCCGTCACTGTCGTAGCCGTGAGCTTCATACCTCGCCTGAGATGATTTATTTCCATCATCCCTTCGCCTTGGATATCGAACTTCTGGCCTGAAGGGGCCCAGAACTCGTGGTTCTTGCCGTTCTCCATGGTCAGGATCACGCGATTGGGCGGATTGACAGCGAAAATTGTTCCCGAGACCTTTTCAACTTTGGTGATCATTTTGGGGGTTGTGGTGGTCGTAATCGTACGCTGCAGCTTCATGCCCGGCTTGAGCTCATGGATTCCAAGCATCTTTCCTTCGACATCGACCTTGGTGGTTTCCGGAACATTGGCAAAATGTCTGATCTCCCCGTTTTCCATTCTGACGACGAGGTCGCTGGGTGAAACGTGGATGACTTCTGCGTTCTCCACGTTGACCTGTTTTGTCGTCTTTCCCGCCGTTGTTGTAGTCTCTACCGTCTCCACCTGTGCCATCATGCTGGCCGTGAAGGCCAGAAAGAGCCCCACCGAGAGCAAGGTGAAGATTGGTTTTCCAATGAGATTTTTGGGTTTCATCGTGTTTTCTCCTGATTCTTAATTTTTTCCAGCCGTTGATTCGGGCACAACGCTTGGCTTTCCGTTGGGGTTTTCCTCCGCGAGTGATGCTCGAACAACGTATCGCAGTGGGGCGTGGCCAACGAAGTAGAACGGGTAACATGTCACTAGAGTGAGCGTGGGCACGCCGCGACCTTCCAAAACCTGAACATTGTCCGGCTTCACGATTTGAATCCGATCCACCGTGTAAGTTCGTCTCCTTTCTGTTGTGTCCAGTTCGATTCTGTCGCCAACCACTACGTCTTTGAGACCCCGGAAGAAGCCGTCCCGGTGACCTGCGATTCCGACGTTGCCCTGCTGGCCCAGGCTTGCTGTTCCTGCGATCCACCCGACCCCACGATTCAGGGAGAGATCGTCTGTCCCGTCAAACACAGGTACCTTGAGTTTTATCTTGGGGATTTCTAAAACAGCCTGCGGAGGGGCAAGCTCTTTGAACAAGGCTTTCTTGTAAGCTGCAATGCGGGTTGCCGACCACAGGCTGAAATTGATTTTGTGGTTTGCACCTTCTTGGGCGCCCAGGGACTTGCTCGGGGACGGCTTATTCTGTTGCGCTTCTGAAAACCAGTAAAGGGCTATTCGGGACATCACCACGCTGTCGGCACGGGCCGCCAGGTACACTCCAATCAAAACTGCACCTGTCACCATCAGTAAAGAACTGGCGATGCCAATGACCTTTTCGGCAATCCTATGTCGTGGTTTGCGCTGGCCTGTCAACCGGGTTTCCTCACTGTTGAATCAAGGGGGGCAAAGGTCTCCGCTGCACGTCATTTGCTCTGCTTCGTCACCGCGCCGTCGTTCCACTGCCTCCCGCGCTTGGAACATTGCCTTGATTAATCATGTAAGCAACTCTAATCATTGCACTTGCATCGCCCCCGCAATCTTCTGCTCTACCGCGCAGCCGTACAACCGCTCCCATGCTACTTATAGAGGGAGTTTGCATGAGTCACAACTGTCAAAAGTGACAGGTAGGGGTAAACTACTCCGATGAGTGCTTCAAGTGGGTTGCAGGATTCAAAGTGAGCTGCCGCAGGCGGCTCATGTTCTGAGTGTCAGGTCGCATAGACACCACCCAGAGCGATGGAGGGGTTACTTGTTCGTGCGAAGAACGTCTGCGCACGGAGATTGCGGCAGGTGGGCTTAGATCTCTTATGACCTGCTCTCCCAGGGCATGGTAGCGGAAACAAACTTATGGTTAATCAAGGCGAACTGGATGGCCGGAACAAGGTCGGAAGCAAGGCGCGACTTCACCACAAAGCCCTGTGCCCCGGCGTCCAGACACAGCGGGACGATATCGGGATCTTCGTGCACGGTCAGGAAGATAACCCGTGCCCTGCTACCCGATTTCATGATCTGCCTGACAGCATCGATGCCATTAAGCAAGGGCATTGAGATGTCAACTACCAGCACATCCGGGTCTAGTTCCTCTGCCGCGCGCACGAGAGCCCGCCCGTTATCGACAGCGCCGACGACATCGAACTCTGGTTCCAGCACTGCCTTAACTCGCTCCAGCATGGCCTGGTGATCATCCGCCAGAAGCACACGAAGGCGGCTTTCCCCAGGCCTTGAGGTTTTTTCAGGAGCGCGCACGGTTGAAGTCCCCGTCAATGATATTCTCCAGGAACCGGCTTCATGGCTCAAAATAACCTCTCCGGGAGCAGAGCGCCACTGTCAAAACTATCAGGGGGGTGTTTCTTGATCTTGCGCGCGCGGTTCCTAATCAGGGACTAGTTTGTTTTTGAGGGCATATTGAATTAATTCTGCGGTGCTCTTTACATGAAGGGCCTTCATCATTCGATACTTATGATAAGCGATTGTTCGGGGAGCCACGTTCAGGATGTCAGCTACCTGTTTCATCGGCCTGCCTTCTACCAGGAGTTGCAAGACCTCCCGTTGGCGCGGACTTAGCGAATGCGGTCCTTTCCCGCGAGGGTCCTCGATGAACGCTCTCTCAAGTTCCTCCTTCATGGCCGGAGTCACATATCTCAGGCCATGCAGGGCGGTGCGGATGGCCCTGGTTAACTCTGAGGCGGCAGAAGTTTTCAACAGATAGCCTGAGGCGCCCACTCGCAATGCTTCACTTGCCATGTCCGGATCCGGGCTCTGGGTCAGGAAAATGAGTTTGGCCTGAGGCAGCGTCACCTGGAGTTGGCGAGCCGCATCCAAGCCATTTAAAAGCGGCATCGCGATATCCAGGACAATTACGTCCGGCCTCAGCGTTTGCGCCGCTTCCAGTACGGCCCGCCCGTCGGCCACGGCTCCCACGACTTCAAATTCAGGTTCGAGAAGGCCCGCAAAGGCCTCCAGCAATAAGGTGTGATCATCAGCGAGCAAAACTTTCGTTCGGCTCATGCGATTATTCTGCGCTCCAGAAGGGTTCTTGGTCTCAAGCTTTAACAACACAGGAATTCCCTCCTTAAGATTCTATGGGGGCAAGGGGGATTCGCACCACCACCCGCGTACCTTGGGCAGGGCCAGATGTAATCGACAACTCACCACCGAGGTTTCGCACCCTCTCGCGCATACTGACTAGTCCCAGCCCTTCGTTTGCCGTGGCCGCCGCCGGATCAAAACCCTTGCCTGAATCAGAAACTTCGAGCCGGATTTCTTCGGGCCCTCCCTTGAGTTCCACAACAGCAGTGCTGGAACCACTGTGCTTGAGGACGTTCCGCAGCGCTTCCTGCACGATTCGATAGACGCACAAAGCGACCTCTCTCGGGAGGGGTCGTGGAACGTTGTCATCCGAGAATTCCACCGTCAGCTTTCCTTGCTTCGAGATTTCGTGGCAGTAGCTGCGGACCGCCATGACCAGCCCCAGATCCTCCAGTTTTGAAGGATGGAGCTGGTGTGACAGACGGTGGATATCAGAGGTAAGCTCTTGGGTTTGAGACCACATTGCACGGATACGAGTATCCCAATCCTGCCTCGTCGCCGGCGGCCGTTGGGCCAGTTGCTCCAAATCGATGGCCAGCAACGCCAATCGCTGGCTGAAATCGTCGTGCAGTTCCCTGGCCATGCGCCTGCGCTCTTCTTCCTGGACCATGAGCATCCGAACGCCCAGTTTGCGCAGGTCTCTTTCGACGCGTTTGCGATCCGTGACATCTCTCTGGACGATCCAGGTCCTGGCGAGGCAACCATCCTTGAGGATTCCCGTCGCGCGGTTCTCGAACCAGCGCACATGGCCCTGCGGATCACGCTCCTTTGTCAGGTGGTCTGAGAGCATATATCCTGAGCAGACGAACGCCTCCAGGAACTCCAGGCTCTGCGGCTCTGAGGGGAGAAGCAGAGCGGCCAGCCTGGCGCCAATAAAATCGCGGGACATCTCAACGCGGTACATTCGGGCAAAAGCGTCATTGCACTCGGCCAGGTAGGAATGTTCAAGCAGATAGTGGACTTGTTCATCCTTGGGGAGGGTGACTGGCATGGGCTGGTCCTGCTCAAATCGCGCGATACCCTCGGAGCTGTTGGCCACGAAAGCGAGGTAACGTGCCTCGCTTTCCCGCAGACTGGTCTCCGCCCGTTTTCGTTTTCTGCGCTGGACGAGCAGGAGTAGAATGACAATCGTCTCGGCGACGATCAGCACGACGACTTCAGTGACCAGCCGTTTGTGGCGATCCCAAAAGGAGCGTTCCTTGAACAGAACAAGGCTTCCCGCCGGAAGTCGTCCCTCATTGATATGCCAGCGTTGCAGTTGCCGCCAGTCGAAAATGTAGCTGGCGTTGTTTTCGGACAAGACCGGTATATCGGCAGGGTTTTCCCCCTGCAACACTCGCAACCCAACTTCCGCCGTGGTTTTGCCGGCTGTCTTGAAGGGGACAAGGTCACCGCCTATCAGGCCTGAACCCATGAAGCTCTCGAAGACCCCATAGACAGGGGCATTTGCAGCTTGAGCAATACGCGACAGGGCTTCTTTGGGCAGGAAATATTCCCCGGCCCCGTCTCGCCACATCATCATGTACAAGACGACGGTGTGTGGGGGCAGATTCGCAACCCTTTGCAATAGCTCACCCATAGACATGTCGGTGAAGTAAGTAAACTCAAGCTTGCCTTCATGCCCCCGGAGATGATTCCGGATCTCCTTCATCCAGTCTCTTTCATACGGAAGAGTCCCTCCAACGATGACAACGCTTCGCGTGTAGGGCTGTAGCTGCAGGGTCGCGGCGAGGGTCTTATCGATCGTCGTTGTTTCAACAACTCCTGTAACATTTCGCGGTAGAGGACCACGCACCACCCAATGCCGGCCAAAGGTGCAGAATACAACAGGGATACCAGGAAAAAGCTCTTCGTCATATTTGACAATGAAATCGATTGCAGGCAAGCTCACTGGAATGATCAGATCAATCTTCTCGGTCGAG
>JARRJI010000168.1:0-11371 GCA_037379595.1 Acidobacteriota bacterium
AGGACCTGCTGCACTACATCTGCACGAACGGCTACGAGCACCACGTGGCCGTCAACTTCAGCCGCTACGGCGCCGCCATCGCCGAAGCCCTCGGCAATTACAAACGCTGGAATGTTTATCAGCACGCAGGCGGGTGCTGATCCTTGCCGGGGACGACACACTGCCCGCAGTGCGGGACGCAACCGACCCGAGAGCCGCCTCAAAAGCAGGCGCAAAACAAGTGGATTGAATGCGGGTATCAAACAAGCCGTGACTCAAACGTGGATTGCCAGGACGGGGCACGGACCAAGTTGAATCACGCGATGGGTTGTTGAACCAAAGAGCGCAAGGTCCAGGGCGTTGCGCCCCCGCACTCCAACAATCACCAGGTCGGTCTGGTTTTGCTCAGCGAATTTGTTGATTTCTTCGTATGGCTTGCCAACGGTAACAATCGGTTTAATCTTGCAACAAGTCCGCGCCTCCTCGGGGATGCTCTCTTCAAGACGGCGCAGGGCATTATTTGCTTCGCGCTCACGGTCCTGAGGTGAGGGAGCGTGCTCCAGGACATGCATCAGTGAGAGTTCACTTTTGTATTCTGTAGCCAGAGAGAGTGCATACTGCAGGGCGCGTCCGGAGCATTCCGAGAAGTCAGAGCAAAACAGGATCTTGCGGAGATGGACGGGCTCTTCCCGGCTGCCCGGAGCAACAAAGTCATGGGCCGGCCTGCGAACCACCCGGACCGGGCAGCCGGCTCTGCGTAAAACCCTTTCCGTTACCGAGCCGAGCGTCAATCGCTGGACTCCTTTCCGGCCATGGGTTCCCATGACGATCATGTCGATGGAGTTCTCCCGCGTGAAGTCCAAGATCGACTCTGTTACTACACCTTCCTCCACGGTTACCTTTGCCTGTAACCCTCCTCCAGCATGAACTTTTGCAAATTCCCGCAACTGCTCTTCGGCATGGCCACGCAACTCCCCATAAAAGTCAGTTACGGTTTCGGGGATCGCATACTCCGGATAACCGATGATCACCGGACGCACGACATGCAGCAAATACAGCTCTGCATTGTAATGGCGCGCGAGGGAGAGAGCGTAGTCGTATGCTCTCTGTGAGAAGTCAGAGAAGTCTGTAGGGCACAGGATGCGTTCGATCGTCAACATGGCTCACCTCGATTTCAGCTTTTCTATCAGGTGTTAATGGACGCGGATTGTTGTTTGCAGGCTTCGAAATGTGCTTGTCGACCATGTCGGACAAACCATCCGCCTTCACGGTAGCTGCTTGTAAAAAACGAGTCTATAATACCAATCGCACCCTGCAGTCACATATGCAACAACCCGATATCGTGATACAAGACGACGACAGGGACCGCTGAAAAAGCAACCAGTGCGTTAGTTCATCCGACGAGGTTCGGGGGCGAGTGACGCCACTGCGATCGAAACGCGGTCTGGCAGGAATCGAGAGCGCAGCTTCCGCGCAAACGAGCGTTCCGCTTCTCTCTTGCGTCCCTACTTCACGTTGCCCTATGTCCGAGAACTCTGGACCACGACTCACGGCATCGCGCGAACTGTCAACACTGGACAGTCGGCACCCGCCACCACCGGATAAGCGACATTGCTGACATGCTGCTTCACCAGCTCTTCCGGACTTCGAACGCCCAAAACGATCAGGTCAGCCTGTCGCTCCTTCGCTACCTTCAGGATGGTTTCAGCCGGATCACCGCTCTCGACAATGCACTCTGGCTCGCACCAGGGTACCGTTTCTGAAGGAAATATCTCACGTAGTTCGTCGCGGAAAGCCCGAGCCAGCAATCTTGCGCTGGCACGGATAGCCGTGGGAACCACGTGCAGGACAGCCAGCTTGGACTCATATTCGAGCGCAAAGGAGAGTGCATAAGGTGCGGCAGCAAAAGACTCGGCACTCAGGTCCGTTGGATAGAGTATCTGCCGCATCGCAATTTCGTCGGCGGCACGACCTATCGCATGCGGTCCCACAGTGAGGACAGGACATGCCGCGGTCCGCCAGACCTCTTCAGCCACCGAACCCAGCAAGAACCTCCGCAGTCCGCGCCGTCCGTGCGTGGTTAGAACAAGCAGATCGATTTCGTGTTCCTTGACCATCCTATTCAGTTCTTCTGCCACCTCACCGTGACCCAGAAGCGGCTCGTGTGGAATTTCGGCGAGCTGATCGGATCCCGCCAATGTTGCCAGTCGTTTCGCAGTTCCCCGGCGAAGTTCTTCGATGTAGGGTGCCGCCTCGGGAGATATCATTGGATAGGCACTCGGAGCGACCACGTGCGCCAGGTAAACCTTGGATTCGTATCGCCGCGCAACGGCGACAGCGTGTGGCAGACTGGCGTTGGAAGGAGTAGAAAAATCTGTCGTCCAGAGGATATTTTTCAGTTTCAGGGACTTTGCTGCAACTTGCTCGGAAGTGGCGATTGGTTTGTCCATAGGCCCTCCTTCAGACTACCTTCGCCTCTACCTCAACGCTAGCAACCCGTCTCTGAAGACGCTGTGATCACGGTCACAGCGCAAGGGCCGCGCCGGAGATGGGAATACGGTTGCCTTTCCGTGATCACTCCGCGTGGCGTCCGGCAGGAACCTGCTCGGGAACCCCGACCAGGAAGGGACGCACAAGTGCGTCGTACACAAGACCGCCCGCGATGCCCCCTGCGACAGGCGCCAGGATATAGATCCACCACTCATTTCCCCGTGGCCCTGGAAAGGCGATCTGGCCGTACCCCACAAGATAGCTGAAAAGCCGGGGTCCAAAGTCCCGGGCAGGATTCACCGCATCCATTGTCAGCGGCGCGCCAATTCCCACGATGGCGGCAACCGTCAGACCGATAAAGAGGGCCGCCAGATTACTTCCCGGCGCCTGTGTGTTGCGCGAATCGATCAGGGCAAGAATTGACAACAGCAAGAACATGGTCAGGACCGCTTCGACCAGAAAAGCCGTGCCACCTGAAACCTTGGCAAAATCCTGGGGCGAAACCCCGACGAGCCCCGGATTCGGATAGAAGCAACTGAAGACCATCATCAACTTCTGGCTGCCCGGCTGCCCTATGGTCACTCCCATCTTCTTTGCCGCCGGCATCCAGAATCCATACCAGCAGAAAAAGAGTGTAAGGGCTGCCCCGAACGCCCCAAGAACCTGGGACAGCACATAGGGCACGACTTTGCGCCCGGGGAACTTGCGGAACACTGCAAAGCACGCAGTAACAGCCGGATTCAGGTGAGCCCCCGACACACCACCAGAAATATAGATGGCCAGCAGGACGGCAAGTCCCCACAATATGAACACCCCAGTTAAATCGTACGCACCCGTGAAGACTGAGACGGCAATAGCGCCATCTCCGATCAGAATCAGAATATAAGTGCCAACAAACTCTGCCAGGCATTCTCCCGTCAACGAACCTCGTAGCTTCCTCATCTAGGCTCCCAAGCTCAGGATTTAAACTGTCGAAAGGACAAACGTGAGCGACTAACCAGACGAGCGCTGCATATCTATCCATTTGCAGGCAGGACGCGCAGCCAGTCGTCCCAGACCCGTTGGATTTTGCCACGGATAGGACATTTCGCCAAGTAAAAGAGAAGGTCGGCAACCGGAAGGCACCACTGAATTCAAGGCTTGGAGCCCCGTGGCAATTGGCTTGATGACATTCAGCCAGGCACCGGCAGGCTTGAAAGTTTGATCGTGCTACGAATTCAGGACCTAATGCAAGCCGGTCTTCTTGAAGATCTCTGAATTGGCCGGTTTCAGCGGAACGGAAGACGGGACCACGCGGACCTGCGTCGCGAATGAAACGCTGGTGGGTGGCAAACAGGCATGATCGTTACACGCTTGATAGGCGAATTCGCCTTGCAAGGGATAGGTGCCGGGTTTGAGCGAGTGACCAACAAGCAGGATTGCTTCCAAACGAATATCACCCTCGTAGACCGAAATCGGCGAATCAAGAAAAACAAACTTCTTCATCTTGCCACGAGGGTACACGACTTTCTCCCCCTTGAAAGACGGCGAATCAGACCGCATCGGTTGCAAGCACCGTTCGCGCTGAGACGACAGACGGCGGGCCTGCGGCACAGAGCGTGCCGACAGCCAGCAGGAAGAAAAGTGAAGTTGCAAGCGGGCGCGTCATAGATTCTTTTCGCTTCATACTCCATACGATGGCCACGGTCCGGCATTCCAAGTGGAGCGTGACGAGGGATGCCCACCATGCGGTCGCTAGCCGTGGTGAGTTTTCAGGAATTTGGCGTAAGCCGCTTTGGCCGCATCCAGACTCATCTGGCAAGAGCCGTCAGTCTGCCTGCACTTTAATACGCTCAGGCCGCAGCCGCAGGGACACTTTTCCTTTGAAAGTATGTCCTCGAACTCTTTAAGCTCGGCAGGAGTGAGTTTTGAGACATCGACTCCCGGAACAACCGAGTTGACTTCCGCCGGAGTGCTTACCTGAATGTCCTGTGAGGCTGTGTAACCCACCGGCTTGAAATCCGCAACCTCATGCCCGACGGGTGCTGCAAGCAGTTCCTTGATTTCCGATTCGAAAACCGAAACGTCCGTCAGGCCGACGTGCTTGGAATAGATCCTCCCGTCACGGCCGATCAGGAAACTGGTGGGCAATCCCAGAATCCCGCCATAGAGTTCGCCCAGCTTGTCATTGCCCATGACAACCGGGTAATTCATGTGAAAGTCCTGATAGAACTTGCGGACCGGCTGCGGCCCGTCGTCCATGGAAACACCGATGATCCGGAAGCCCTCGCCGCCGTACTTGTTTTGAAGTTGCACGAAGCCTGTGATTTCAATGCGGCAGGGTCCACACCAGGTCGCCCAGAAATCGAGCAGCACCACTTTGCCCCGATAATCCTGCAGATTAATGCTGTTGCCAGACAGTGAAGTCAGGGTAAACTCCGGGGCCTTTGGAAAGCTGGTGTCGGCCCTCTTCGCGCTAGTGGTGGCGGGAGCAATCCAATACCGATTCACAAAATATAAACCGGCTGCGACTGCAATGCCCAGGATGATGCCGAGGAAAACTTTGCCTCTCTTCACAGGTTTCTCCCTTCCCGTCAAACTCTATCTTTTGCTTTCTACCCGCCAACTTCCAGCTTTATGCCGATTGCACACGGCCATCCCGTCATTTCGAATGAAGGTTTGCCTTGGCGCTCACGGCGCCGCCTGAAAGCCCGCCCCTTGTGGCAGCCACAGCCTTGGCCCTGCGGCCAGGACCGTACCACCGGTAGGCCAGGACGCCGGCAAATCCCAGCAGAAGAAGCGCAATGAATTGCGAAGTAGAAAGCATACCGTTAAACAAAAAGCCGCGAATCCGATCACCTCTCCAGAATTCCAGCGTGAACCGCGCCACAGCGTAAAGCGCCAGATACAACAGGAAAATTTCGCCGTCGCGCGATTTATGTTTGAATCTCCAGATCAAAATCCCAAAAATAGCGAGCATTGTTAGTGAAGCAACAATCTGCCAGGGAAACAACGGAACCCCAAGTGGCACGCCTGTCGTCTCATGGCTGAAGCTGCTGGTGAAGGTGATAGCCCAGAAAGAATGGCTGGGCACGCCGAACCCGCAGCCCGCGGAGAGACAGCCTAACCTTCCAACGCTCTGGCCAATGGCAATCGCCGGCGCAAATACGTCAAAGACCCTCCAAAACGGCAGCTTGTAAAGCCGGATGTACCAGACTGCAAAAACTGTTGCAGCAACGAAGCCGCCGTAAAAAACTCCGCCGGCCTCAAGTGTCTCCCATGAGAATATCTGGCCGGGGTGTTGACCATAAAAAGACCACTGGGTCAGGATCAAGAGAACCTTGGCGCCAAGAAGTGCGGTCACGATCAGCCAGGTGCTGAAATCGATCAACTGGCCAGTATCCAGACCCTCGCGCCGGCCAAGGCGTACCACGGTATAAAGCGCAATAATCAACGCAGCAGCCAACAACACACCGTAAGTGTGCAGGCTGAATGAGCCGATTTTAAAAAGAGTCGGATGCAATAACCTCTCCTACGTTTCCTTCCCTGAAGAGGACCTCGGGCAGCGCCTCCAGGGCCGCTTTAGTCCGCTTATGAATGCGCGCGTCACCCCGTCTCCATGCCTACAGCGTAAACCGATTCAGAAAAGAAAGGTAGCCCGACAACACCGTGAACTTGTTGAATGCTATCAATAATCCAATGCCGATCAGCAGAACTCCCGATACAACTTCTACAGCCTTCATGTGCTTCCGGAAACGGCCGTAAAACTTGATGAACTTCCCTACCCCGAAGGCCGTCAGCAGGAATGGGATAGCAAGCCCCGCGGAATAGATCGCAAGCAGGAACATCCCCTGAAAGACGGTATTCTTTATCGCAGCCATTGCGAGAATTCCGGTAAGGATCGGGCCTATACACGGCGTCCAGCCAAAGGCAAATGCAAAGCCGAGGATGAATGAACCGACAACTCCGCGCTTCGGCGCAACGGTGTTCATGCGAGCTTCGCGGTAGAGGAAAGGAATCTTGATGAGGCCGGTCAGATGCAGGCCGAATATAATGATAATCACGCCGGCGACGATATCAAAAATGCTGCGCTGCGAAAGAAAGAACCGGCCAACAGCAGTTGCCGAAGCTCCCAGAGTGATGAAGACGACGGAAAAGCCGATGACAAATGCCACGGAGTTACGAAGGATAAGGGTTGTTACTCCCTCGTTTACTTGTCCCCGCAGCTCTTCCATCGAGAGCCCGGACAGCATCGAGATGTAGCCTGGGATCAGCGGCAACACGCACGGCGACAGGAACGAGACCAGACCCGCCACAAATGCAACTGGAATACTCAGATTATGAGTCATTAGAGATCAATGTCTTTTCGGTTTGCCCATTTTTTTGGATGCGCCAGAAAGAGAATCGGCACATTTTCTTAGCGTCCCCATCCTTAACCTACTGTGGGAGGAGAGGCTTGCCTTGCGCGACAGACCCTAAAAGTGTATCATACCCGGCCCTGCTGCAGCCTGTCTTGCAGGGCGGTTGATCTCGACCTATCCCCAACTTCGGAGAGTTTGAATTGTTGCGTGCACTGATCTTCGACTTTGACGGCATCCTCGTTGATTCCGAGCCGATCATCATGAGACTTACCCAGGAGATGGCCGCGAAGGAAGGCTGGACCGTCTCCGACGAAGAGTACTACCGGGACTACCTGGCGCTCGATGACCGCAGCATCGTGGAACATCTTTATTCCAGCCACGGACGGGCCATCGACCGGCGGCGGCAGGATGAACTGGTCGGCTGGAAGTCGCAGGCCTACGCAAAGATCATTGAGAACGGCCTGCCCGCCATGCCCGGAGCCATCGAATTTGTTCGCCAGGCCGCCCAAAGCTTTCCCCTGGCCATTGCCAGCGGCAGTGTGCGGAGCGAGATCGAACACCTTCTCGATAAACTCGGCCTGCGGGACGCTTTCCGCATTCTCGCCACCGCCGACGATTGCACGCGATCCAAGCCCGACCCCGAAGTCTACCTGCGAGCCCTTGCCCGCCTGCAACGCCTTCCGGAGTTCGAAACCGGGCCGCTCCATCCCTCCGAGTGCCTGGCCATCGAAGACGCGCCCGGCGGGGTTGACGCCGCCCACGCAGCGGGAGTGAAGTGCCTGGCACTTGCCCACAGCCGTGCCCTGGACAACCTTCAACATGCGGAATGGGTTTTCCACGGGTTCGAGGATGTGGACCTGAAGGCCATTGCCGAAACGTTCGAGTGATGACGCATCCGAAAGGCGCCAGAGAATCGCCAGGTTGGTCGAACTCCAGCGCTTCGGTTTCTCCCCACGGCGAATACTTCCCGAGTTCTGCCTGATTTCGAAACGCACAGAACGGAGCAATCCCGGCTAGGGTAGCCTACTGTGCTTCCACTCGGGTCTCCGGTTTGTTTCCGGTTTGTTTTTTGGGGAGCCTTTATTTTCAACAGGTTGCTTTGCTTTGTTTTCCGGTTTGTTTTCGCTTTGTTTTTTCGGCCCACCGTGTATTTTCAATAAGATAGCTAGCTTTGTTTCTGCTTTGTTTCCGGTTTGTTTTTTGGGCTGATCCTTTGTTTTCAACAACTCTCCCGCTTTGTTTTTCAAAAATCGAAAATTTCAGGTCCTTTGAATTTTAGAGTCCAAATTTCAACGCTGTGTTTTCAATTAGATGGCGAAACATTAATAGTCTCGCCGGACTACAGTGGTGTTTCCAGCCTGCAGAAGCTAGGCCAGTTTAGTTGTCAACGTGGCCGCCTCCTGGAGGCGCGTAAAAATCCGGGGCCAGTGAACATCCGCGCTGTGTGCAGCCGCGAGCGAGACCGGAACGCTCAATTCCAAAGACTAGCACAGTAGCGTAGAGTTGTCAAGGCTTTTCTGGCGCCATGCGCCGCAGGTTTCGCACCTCGGCCGGTAAGGCTGAAAAAGCCCGAAGCCAGGCTCCCCGCTCCGGGTCGGCCCAAGGGGCAAAGGCACGTGGACGACTGCCTGCAGGCTCGTGCCGAGTTCAGGTGATGGATTTGACGTAAATCATCCGCAAGCCACCCCGGCTGACAACAGTCCCCGTCACCGTTACGTGCTCGGCCATCTTTTCGATCAACCTTTCGCGGTCCGGTTGATGCAACTGCGATCCAACAGCCACGTAGACATTTCCTTCCGCATCCACAATCCCGATGGGATTGCCCAGCTTCGCGCACTCGACCGCGCACGCCTTGTGCGCCGGGCCGCGCGCACCATGATCCATATAGCACCAGAGGTCCACCACTTCTCCCTTGACGGTCACGGTCCGTTTCTCCTGTTGCGCGAACGCCGCAATCCCCATCAAGAGAGTTACGAGCACGCCAGCAAACACTGTTGCTGAGATCTGCCGATTCATTTTCCCCTCCTCAGTTCAAAGGTTGGAGACGATTCAACTCGCTATGCTGTTAACCGGATCTGTCTGTTCCCATGATAGAACAACCGGGCTTTAAGCACCACCCGGCCTGCCCGGCGAACGGGCAGGGACGTTCCCTTCTCTTCTGGCAAAGTGGGGCCAATGCATGGCCGGCCGCTGCCCTTATGCATCGGCACGACTTCCCGATGCGGAACGGTGACGGTGAATTGGCCGCGGATCTTGCGCCGACGCACGGCAGGAACCCGCGCGACCCGGGGCCGCGCGGTTGCAAGAATCCATGCTCCGCTCATCAAAGCGTTCAAGTCGACCATTCGATCCGCCGATTAGGTTTCGGAAGCAGCGAAGCTGACGGAGGTAACGCTTATGGCGCGTCGTTTTCAACGGACAAATACGCGGGTTTCTGTCGAACTGATTTCAGCGGCGGGGAAGGACAAGTTCGAGCAGCCCGGAAGTATCATGGACGTCTCCCGAAGCGGCCTGCGAGTCCAGACGGGACCGAGGCTCACGCCGGGACAGTTCCTGCACGTGTTTCTCACCGGGCGTGCCAGGCCGTTTGCGCGCTGCCGCGTTGTCTGGGCGCAGACGCACGGGGACGCTCTTCCCAGCGAAGCGGGGCTGGAAATTCTTGAGGGCGTGTCCGCACGCGCGACCCCCTTGCTGGCCCTCGAACCCATGCCATGGCAATATTACAGCACCCTCTGACTGCCTTCCATGCGGCTTTCGCGCGCCGCAATCATTCGGAACGCACCTGCCGGGGCCGCGATCGGAGAGAAGCCTTCCGGGCATTGGTATGCTTCAACGGTTGACTTCAAAACACGCAGCGCGTAGCATAAATTAGGTTGTTTCTGTTTGCTTCTCTAAGGTGCTCGGTTCATGATGACACTTCCTTTTGCTTCGAGCTCGTTGCTACCTGCACTTTGGGCGCTCAACTTTGGCGTGATCCTTCCCCTGGCGCTGTCCTGCCTGGTCTTGATTGCCGTCATCCCTTCGGCCGCCCTGCGGGGTAAGTTGAACGCTCCCGCCTATGCACTGATCCTGTTCGGAGCGGCGGTTGCGGCCTTTTTCACCGGCAAGCTGTCAGGCGCGGAATCGGTTCACGGCACGATTTTGGGTGTGGTCGTCTCCTTTATTTTCTTTCTCCTGGTCGCGACGGCAATCGGCTGCTTCTTCGGCATGCTCATTTACCGTCAGCCGTCCTTCGATTCAGAATCCACCAGCAGTGATGAGAACTTATCCCCCTCGGTTTCCGCCCTGGACAAAGACCATAATTAGTTGCTTCTGTTACCCCCTGGGCCTTGCCCTGTTCATCTTGCCCGATTTCCCCTGATCCCCACCCCTTCCGTGTAACTGCACATCTTTCACATCCCACTACTTTCTCTGGCGGCCTGGAGACTGCAAAAGCGATGGCTGCCCGTCCCTCTACGTGTTTTCGTTGGTTAGTACTTGACCGTGTGTCGAGGCTCGTTCAAACTGCTTTCATCCGGGAAGCGTGACTTCAAGCAAATCAAAGCGACAGAGAGGAAATGGACATGTTAAGAGAGTTCAAGGAATTTGCAACTCGGGGGAACATGTTCGACATGGCAGTGGGGATCATCCTGGGGGTGGCGTTTGGGAAAGTCGTCACTTCCATGGTGAACGATATTCTCATGCCTCCGATCGGTAGGCTGCTGGGCCGCGCCGATTTCTCGAATTTCTTTATTAACCTGTCAGGAACCCACTACGCATCGCTGGCTGACGCAAAGAAGGCCGGCGCAGCGGTCATCAGCTACGGAGTGTTCTGCAACACTGTGCTCGAATTCCTGATCGCGGCCTTTGCGGTATTTCTGCTGGTGAAGCAGGTCAATCGATTGAGGAGGCCGGCTCCGGCTCCGGCAGCACCAGCCACCAAGGAGTGCCCTTATTGCATTTCCAGCATTCCGCTGAAGGCGACTCGCTGTCCGCAATGCACTTCCGAACTTAAGGCGGCCTGACAGATTGATGGGGGCACTAGGGCAGCAAGAAATGGTTTGACTGAGGCCATGGGGCCAACTGCGCGAGCAGTTGCGGGCTCTGGAACAGCCTGCCAATCGTCAGGTCCGATTCGGCTGCAGGCACCGCAATCTGGCTGGTGATTCTCTGAATAATATCCCGTGTCACTTCGACTTGCAGATTCAAAAGGTCGTCCCTGTTGCCGTCGTAATTGGCGGACCAGAGAGGGACTTGATCGGTGACCCGGACAAGGGCGACGGTGATTCGAACACGGTTACCGTCACGGCGAACGCTGCCTTCAACAATGTAATCGACTCCTAATTCGCGCCCGATCTCGCCAACGGACTTCCGCGAGCCCTGGTAAGCCTTTGACGAAGTGTGGGCGATAACGCCCACCTGCGACGGGTTCCACTGGCCCAACTGCGAGATAATCTCGTGGTCGAAACCGGCGCTGATGAAGTCCTCGCCCGGGTTGCCGGTCAGGTTTTCAAATGGTAGAACCGCCAGCATGGTTCGCGAAGCAGAACTACGGGTCATGTGCCCGAATCTTTGCACTTCGA
>JARRJI010000169.1:0-7560 GCA_037379595.1 Acidobacteriota bacterium
TTTCGGAAATGCCGCGAGGACCGGGACCTCTAAAAAGTGCTTCAATTCGTCGGCGGTTCTGAATGACGAATCGAAATAATCCGCAACAAAGGCCGAGCCCAAACTTACCAGGGCTGCCAAGAGAACTCCAATCGACAGGAAGAGTCCTGTGGAATGTACCGGAAAAGGTGGCACTGTGGCAGCTTCAGCTATGGCCACATTATCGATGCGCTTATTGTCAAGAGCATTACTAATATTCGCCTCTTCCGCTTTTTTGAGATAAAGCAAATAGTTTGTTTCGGCCACCTTGACATTTCGCATCAAATCCTCGTGGGCGATTTGCTTTTGTTCCAGGGAAACTGCTCTGGTGCGGTAAGTATCGATGATTTGTTGTGTTGCTTCGGCCTGTGCCCGGTAAGTTGCAAGGTCTGCATTCGCCTTTGCCAGTTCCTCGTCTAGCCATTGGAAGGTTGGGTTTCGGTTGGTACTTTTTTCCTGTACCGGTGCATCTTTCTGGCCGGCGATGGCCGCGCGGGCCTGGACGATTTGGGCTTCCACTTCCTTAACCAACCGGTAGCTCGGCTCGTATTCTTGCAGCAACTCAGTTCGCTTCAACTCGAGGGTTGCCAGCGACGATCTGAGGCTGGCCAATAATTGGGGATTGTCAGATTGGCGATCTTCCGTGGTCACGCGGCGTGGGGTTGTGGCCATTTGACTTTTCAGAGACCGGATTCGCTCTTGAGTCTGCGCGATTAACGAACGAGCCTGCCATAGTACGGCGTCGAAGTGGTTGGCCTCTCGCAACACCAGGTCCATCTGGAGGTGAGGAGAGACTGCTCCCTGTCCCTGCTCACCGCTAAAGCCAACCAACCGTTTTTCATCAACGTCCAAAGCGTTATGATATTGTTCCGCCTGTTGATCAAAGAAATCATATGCCTCTGGAAAACGATGAATCTTGAGGTGCTTTACAAGGTAGTCCTTGGCCAGCGCGGTAAGCACACGAGATGCAAGAATGGGATTGGACGACGTATAACTCACTTCGATCATGCTTGATTTCTTGATGGGTTCGACGCTTAAATCTTTGGCAAGCCCGCGGACTGCTTCGGCAACTCTCAAATTTTCCCCGGGAACCGCTGCTGGATGGAGGAAGTGCCAAAAGAACGGCGAACTGTGCTGAAGACCACAGGCTTTGACGACTTTCACGAGTAGGTCGCGGCTTTTGATCATCTCCACTTCGGTATTTAGGTCTTGCTCTGTAACAAGCTGGCTATTGGGCTCCGGCACAGTGTTGGGCCCCGACGTGATCACCGGGTCCACACGTTCATGTTTAACGAGAATTGTCATGTGCGCTTGATACTGCGGCGGCAAGAGAAAGGACGTGACAGTTGCCCCGAGAACAATCCCGATGAAGGAAACAGTGATGAGGAGGCGGTGGCGAAAAACCACTGCAAGTAGATCACGCAACGTCGGAGAAAGCATCTTGCCGCCTTCGATGTATGAGTCACTTTGGTTTTCCATTTTTTAGCTCCTGATGGTGTTTGCCGCTTAATGCAGGATGGGGTTGTAATTGACGCCCGTGGTTGCTGACGGAATAAACTGCCTGACCTTGGATACCGCGCTCTTGGGTACAAACAGCATATCCCCAGCTCTCAGGTGGGGGTCTTCGTTCAGATTCTTCCCCCGTAGCATGTCCCTTAAATCAAGCTTCCTTACTTCAACCCAACCGTTTGATACCCTCCGGTAAAGCAGTATTTGAGAGTGCTTTGCGTTGTCGGTAAACCCTCCCGCAATGTCCACTGCTTCCATAACCGTTGTGTCGCCGCGGAGGTCAAACTTCCCGGGACGCCTCACTTGGCCCCCGACGATGAAGTAAGGCTTTTCGAAATCCTTGAGCGTCACGGTTATGACTGGGTTGCGAAGAATCTTGGCGTAGACTCGCTGTAGGGATCGCCTCACCTCTGGGATCGTATCTCCCCCCACATGCATACCACCAATGCCACGCAGGCTGACATAGCCATCGGGAAGGACGGTTATCGTCTGATTGAAGTCAGGAGTAAATGGAAAGTCCAAGTCAAGTACATCGCCATCCGTCAAACGATAGCGATTGTTCCGTCGGGAAAGCGTGATCTGTTCCTCGGTCCCACCGGCAGCCATCTGCGCAGCGTTGTCAGCCAATTGAGTGCTGGCGTTGGAGACAATTGTCTTCTCTTTTCCTTGTGCGGGGAAGGCCGGTAATGCGGCAGCAAGAAGCACTGCGCATATTATTAGAAGTAAGCACTTTTTGTTCATTGCTATTCCTCCCCGTGGCGCCAGGCAGGACATCCGGCTATCGGTCGCCGCCGAAGAATGACAGATTGCACATCCAGCGGCAAACCCTAAGTCACAACCGGTTCTGCCAGACACCGAATCATTCGTGCTGGCGATACGGACTACCGGGCTAGCCAATAAGGATTTCAGACGTTCGGTAATATTCCGCTTGATACCCTGACAGCACGCCCTTCAGATACCCGCTCGAAATCTACGGCATCGACTTCGACGGCAATGGATCTTGCCAGCAGATTGACGGATAGAACTAAGCGATAGAATCCCTTCTTGCTGACGAGAATCCCTTCCACTCCTTCGAGTGGTCCCGATTTTGCCCGTACGCGGTCTCCGATATTGAGGAAAGGATGGGGCTCGATCGATAAACCTTTGTCGACCGTTTTCTTGACTGCCTCGATCTCTTGTCCGGGTATGGGCGACGGCCGACCGCGAAATCGAACAAAGTTATAGACCCCTGGAGTTCGAAGGATAGCGGCATTCTGATCGATCCCGGCGCACACAAATACGTAATTGGGAAACAGTGGCAACGAGAGTTGTTTGATCCGGTCCTTCCATCGATGTGCAGTTTTGTAAAGGGGTAGGAATACCTCTATACCTTTTCCGGCGAGACACTTGGCAGTCCCTTTCTCGTGCTGATGCCGCGTGTAAAGTGCAAACCATAAGCGTGATTGCGTCATTTCCATTCATCCCGTGATTCTGACCATAGCTCCGCTCTGTGACTTACAGGCGCTCCCCCCAAGGTCATGGACAGCTACCCCCTGGCCACTGCAGGATCTTCTCTGCAGCGCGCAATTCAACTTCTGGAAACCCTAAGAATCTTTCTCCAAAACTGACGATTAAGCTTCTTCCGGAAAGAGGTCCGAGAGAATTTCTCTTGCGTCTCTTCCCGATATGCCCACGCCCTCGTCAAAATCTATGACAACCTCATACCACGAACAGCAAGTGCCAGAGGCAACTTTGCCTTGGTAGCCAAACCGAATTTCGCGGTTTTTCCTGTCCTTGAACTCCACGACAAGAGAGAGTCCGGTACCTTCCGCCAGCGGATGATCGAAGAATATCCGGGCATGTCCTTCCCCAATTGCCTCCAGCCGGCCGTCAAGTTCCTTCTCCCCGTTCTCAGTCCGAACCGTACCTTTAACCGGAATAGAAACTTTCAAAGGAGGACTCCTGTGTCCTTGCTCATCTGTGTGCGGTGTTGTGCTGGGTTTAGTCATCATTGCAGACTCACATGCTCTGATTTTTAAACGAACCACACCTCTCTGCGCAATTACCCAAATGGATAAAAATTCACCCCCTGCATTTGGAGGACGTCCCCCCTCGAACTAGTTAAGGTATTTGCACGGATGCATTTCGGGCATTTCCTGAACCAGATTGCTATTTGTCGCGGAGAGCATGCGGTTTCTACTCAGTTCTTGCGGGTAGGGAATACGGGGAAGCAAGAAGGGGTGAGGATTGAGTATCCTGGCCTTGGAACAACTTCTTAATGGGGGCTAATCGATTCGAAGCCGAGCTGTGTGAGAGCGATAGGCAGAAGGGTATGACTCAGGCTACCCTCGTGGACGCTCGGGCGGGTCCCCGAACCCAGAAGCGATATTTCTATCTGTCCCAATAAGAATTGTGGCGGGTAAACGAATAGGATGCACTGAACTCTCAATATGATCAGTGTAAGTCAAGGCAGCCTTGAGCCTTGAATTTACACCTAGCTTTCTGAAAATAACCTTAACGTATGCTTTGATGGTACTTTCCGCGAGAAATAACTGCGAAGCGATCTCCTTATTGCAAAGCCCTCTGGAAAGAAGCGTCAAGACCTCGGTCTCACGCGCCGTCAATCGGTCAAACGCGGAGCCTGTCGATGGGTCATGGTTGGTAAAGGTATGGAGCGCGGTTGCGATCGTACGGTTACTAAACCAGACCTCGCCGTCCACAAGCTTTTGGATCGCTTGCTGCAACAACGCCGGTTCGGCCTGCTTTCCGACAATGCCCCACGCCCCGCTATGCACAGCCCTAATGGCAAACATCTCATCGACCTCCTCTGCAAGGAGCAGAGATTTCGTTAAAGGAGAAAGTGCCGAAACGCTGCGAACACACTGGAGGCAGTTGACTGCACCGTCGCAGTCAATGATAAGAACTTGTGGCTTCGAGGCGGCAATTTGTCCGGAAGCATCGTCAACGTTGTCCGCATCCACGGTAAGAGACAAAGCATAGCCCAGAGAGAGGCTCGACAAAAGGCAAATCAGCGCCTTCCGTACAAGCTTCATTTTGCTGATGATCCCGATGGGTAAGGAACTCATACGCACCCTCAGGATGAAGATTGGGAGACTAGTAGAAAATACGATCAGACTATGCTAAGTCCCGCGGATCGTCAAGTATCAGTTCAGGAAATTGTATCTCTGTGATGTCACAAATAGTAACCCTTTCAAGTCCTCTTACTGACAAATGGTATGAGCTTAACAATCGAATGGTCCCCACACTTGGTCTCTCCTGGTTGGCTTCTGAATGCCCTGTGCGCCAAAGCTTAGGGGTGGCAGTTGGGTTCCGGCTGTGACCTGCGGCCAGGGAATTCAAAAGGCCTTGCTGAGGTCACCACCGCCTTGCCGGGGACTGAACGTTAGGCGGCCTTACTGACAGTTCTCTCCCTGGCTTTGCAAAAAGCGGGAAGCCGATCGCATCGTGACGGCTGACAAGAGTGGGATGCTTCCTCTGGCTCTTCGTCACACCTCGCCGATCATCTTCGTGCGAAGTTTTTTCGCGTTGTTACCCAAGGCTCATCCTTCCCAAAAATGAGGGAAGAATAGGGAAACAAGGCCCCGATACCCCATGATTTTGTTTTTTGGCCGAAGAGACCGCTTAGCGAATCAACAGCGTAGACACCCCATTTCCCCCCACTCTTAATATCTGTTCGCTCGAAAAGGTCTTCAGTTTGGACGCGCATCTAACATTCGGGGTGAGGTTGTCCCCTGGAATGCGCTTTCAGCGGCGAGGGACACAGCATCTGCGACGCTTCAGCGCCTGAGGGTCGCAATACAGCCCATTCAAAAGAGAAGGCGGCTCAATGCGTGAGCAACAGTGTGGGTAAATTCATTCGGGAGCGCGATGGGCGTCCTAAGCCTCCCTAAGGAATCTGGCAAGAAACGACGTTGTCAAATCTTCCAGTGGGAATGGCAAAATTGAGAAATGGCAAAAAGGCCCATTGCCACCATGGAGTTAAAGTTTTACCGTTTTTTAGGGGAAATCTGCGATAGTTGGCTGCGAATCCCACGCTCTCCGCCAGCTTGTCCGTGGCTGAAGTTGAATTACATTTTGGGTGGCTCGGCAGGGGAGAGGCCCTCTCACTGACTTCCCGGATGCTCCAGCATGCTCAGGATGCCTTCAACCGGAATTTGAAGCCAGGACGGCCGATTGGCAAGCTCGTAGCGGATTTCATAAAGAGCCTTTTCAAGAATGAACAGGTCGAGCAATCGCCGGAAGATTTCCGGGTCGGTGGGATAGGAAGGACAACCCTTGACGGTTTTCCTGTAACCCCGCATCAGGGCGTCTGATGATGTGCGCACCCACTCGATTGCGTGCTTTTCCAATCTGGCGATTTTGTCGGTCTCGCCTGCACCGGCTTCAAATAAGGCTGACCACGCGGCATAGTGGAGCGAGCGCAACATGCCTGCGATGTCCTTGAGAGGGCTTTGCTTGGTGCGCCGTTGAGCAAACGGGCGCGCGGGCTCTCCTTCAAAATCAATAATGTAAAAGTCGTCTCCGGCAACCAGCACCTGCCCCAGGTGAAGATCGCCGTGGAATCGTGTCTTCATAAGGGTTGAACCGGGTTCGAGTTCGAAGCCGGAAATCAGACTCAAAATGCGATGCCGCTGGTCCAGCAGGGCGCGCACGCGGCTCTGCTGTTCGGGCGGCAACATGCTTTCGGAGTTCGCAAGGAGCCCGAAAGTGGCTTCTGCCTCGGATTGAGTTTCCTGCTTGCGGAAGTTGACATCTGCCGTGGTGATCGGCTCAGGCTGGAACGCCGGATCACCGCTCTCGATTGCAAAAGCCTGCTGAAGTTCACCAATGCGGACGCCGAGGCGTTCCATCAGAGTGGCATAGGAATGGTTCTGCAGGTCACCCGCGGTTCCCTCAAGGATTCCGCTAAAGAAGTGTTTCAAGTGGTTCAGTGTGAACGACCACCCGTCTCCCTGGTTGGGGATGAAACCCTGGATGACGGCGAGGGCTGTTGGTTGGCCGTCGCTGTCGAATTGCTCGATCGATCCCAGGAGGGACGGTGTGTTGCGATAGCCCGCGACATCGGTGAGGTAGCGCCCCATTTCCAGTTCCGGCTGAACTCCACGTTCCAGCTTTCTGTACGCTTTCAGGATCATCTTTTTTGCGATCAGGATGCTGGAATTGCTCTGCTCGGCGCCGAGTTTCTTTATGTTCTTCTCATCTTCTTCTTGCAGATAAAAATAAGCGTGCGTGTGGCTGAAGCGCATACTGCCGTTGGGGCCTGCCAGCTCCTTGTCTTCTCCCGCAGCTTGCACAAGGTCTGCAATGAAGCGCGGATCCTCCAGCGCCTCCTTCAGGGCCCCTGTCTGTTCGGCTTTGCGGACTTGCGCGAGGGGCTGGGCAGAATCCACCGGCAGTGGGCCATGCGATTCCCGATCCCACACGACCGCCAACGGCACAAAGTAATCCTCGGCACGGCCATCTGCCAGGTTGGCACGGAAGATCGCAAGCAGCCAGTCCTTGCCATGCCCGGAAAGGACAAAACGGCTTCTCAATTCTGCGCTCTTGATTTCCGTGCCCTTCGAAGCGAACCAGCGTTGCACTGAAAGGTAGGCCGGCAGCACACGCCGCTCAAGTTGCCAGCGCGTTTGCTCCCGTTCGAGGCTTTGCCATCCTTCCGAAAAATCTAAAGTCTGTAATTCAGACATGGATCCTGGCCCCATCGCATATTTCACCGGCAGCGCCGAGATTCCCGGCACCATCCGCTTTCTTATAATTGAACAATTGGCGGCTCGATGCAAATGAGTCCGGCGGGCCTGACAAACGACACAACAGGAGGGCCCATGCCGGGCCTAGCTTTCCATAACATCGTGAAAGCTCGCGGGTTATGGTGGACCTGGGGGACTCGAACCCCCGCCGGCCTAGTTGCAAAATAAGGGTAAAAACGCCATGTAATTGCCTCGATTAGCTTTCTGGTTGGTATCAGGGGGTCGGCTTTACACGGTATTCGGCGGCTCTTGTTCCCTTGTTTACTCTTAGTTACAAGCCGGCCGT
>JARRJI010000170.1:0-10575 GCA_037379595.1 Acidobacteriota bacterium
GCACCAGGAGCCCAGGGAGCAGCGATCATTCTATTCGCCAGATCGTTCTCACCGGCCTGGTCGATCATTTGGAGGGCAACGGCTTTATCCTCAGCAAGCAGCTTCCTCGCTTTCTCCACGCTGTCGACCGCCGGCATTTTTTCAGCGGGCGGCAACATTTCCTCCGGCGCTAGATCTTCCAGCTTTGTCCCTGCCGGCAGCCCCCAGTCGCCGGTGACAAATCCCTTGCAACCAGAGCCGCACCCGTCGGAAATGTGCTTTAGAAGCTGGCCGACCGTCATCCAGTTGCTGCCGCTGGCCGGCTTCCACTCAAGGCTTGTCGGATCAACCTTGTCCAGGAGCCCTGCGGTGGTTGCATAGGTAGTTTCAACCTCGCTTTTCAGGAGTTCCGTCCAATTCATGTGGATTCTCCTTTCGCAGAAATCTTGCAGTCTCCACCAGTGTAGGACCGAACCTCTTGCTGGACAATGGCTCCCCACCACATGGCCGCTTACGCGCTACTTGCCGCCGGGCGGGTTTCAACCCGGAAGCTCGGCGCTTCGTAATCGTTGTCGCGATACCCGGCCGGGACGGTGGTTGAATTACCGTCGCGGAGTTGACTGTAGTGTGGCGAGCAGATTTCAACGTGCGCTTCGTTAAAGCTGTCCTGAATGTTCTGGTGAAGCTCGGAATAGATCTGCGCCAGTCTCGAAGCCTGGTCCGTATAGACGTTGATCTGGTAATTCACATAAAAGTCGTCCAGGGCGGTCTGCAGGACAAAAGGCTTGGGTTCTTTCAGGACGTGCGAAGTCCGGTCCGCCGCGCGGAGCAGCAGTTCATGCACCTGACGCCACGACACGTCGTAAGTAATGGTCACGTCGGTGTGGAGGATAAGGCCCTGGGCCTGCGCGCGAGCGCTGTAGTTGGTCATGGGAGACCCGAGCGCCGTCAGGCTTGGAACAATAATCTCCTCGTTCTTGATGCTCAGTACTTTGGTGTAAAGGAAGGTTCGTTCGATCACGTCTCCCACCGTCTCGCCAATCTTCACTCTTTCACCAAGCTGAAATGGCCTCATGTACATCAGCACAATTCCCGCCACAAAATTGCCCACCGTCGAGGTGGAACCGAAGGAAATCATCAGGCCGAGGATGATGGAAATCCCTCTCGCCGCCGTGCTGCCCGTCCCCGGGATCAGCGGCGCAATAAAGAAAAGGGTCACCACGACGATCATAACCCGGATGATCAGGCCCGTCGGTCGCGCAACGTCGCGGTGCACCCAGGGCTCCAGGCTGATCAGGCCCCGTTCGGTCGCACCAAAAACGTAGCGGACCATGCGCAAGATAAAGCGGGCCACCGCCAGAATCACCAGAATGTAGAAGAGGTTCGGCAGGTAGTCCACAATTCCCTGCAGGATATGGACGAAAGGATTCCAAAGCCAGAGCGCAACCTGCTCAGCATAGCCCCGGGTGGCCGGAAACTGCTCGAACACAATCAGCGCAGCCCCCAGCACCACCAGCGCCGAGCACAGCAGGAAAAAGCCCAGAACAATCCGGCCCAGACTGCTGAACAGCGCCTGCGCTGAGACCAGTTCCAGCCCTCGAAACCGCAAGGCGGGAATCCTCGCTCCAAGGCTTTCAATCTTGATCACTCCAGCAGGTATCGTAAACGCGCCGGCTGGGTCTTGGTGTACACGCGCCGGCTCTTTCATTGTCGGAACAATAAGCCCCGACCGTTTGAGCCCGGAATGTGGCGCAGAAATCTCGCTCGCAATGACCCCTGTCTGACTATGGGCCTCCGCCCTCTGGCCCATAGTCGTAGCGACAAGCGCGGTCGCAACTGTCAACCAAACGATTATCCTTCTCATACCGAACCTCCTTTGAACGTCACCCTTCTTCCAAATATTGCTAAAGATAACATTGGATTCGGGCGGCGCAATAGGTCCCTGGCGGCCTGGGCTAGCCGTGGGCTTTGGGATGTCTGGCCTGCCGCAGCGGCCCATGGAATGGTGGCACCTTGGCAGCCGCGACGATGTTCGGCGTGTCGTGGGTCAATTTATTCGGAGACAAAAATCAAGGAAGGACGAGATGGTGTCGTAATGACCAGGGCCAACGCGGCAATGTATCGTGTATTTAGTCACTTGCGAGACTCCCCTGTACCTTCACCGATGCCGAGATCCGGCAAAAATTAAGTTATTTCACCTCAGCCCCTAGGTCAAAATCCGGCCATTGGAGGCTTTTCGCCCGGTATCTACCGGATTGTGTCCAGTCACCTTTTGGCCAATAATCGAATGCTAAGTGAGTGCGGCGGGGAGCTGCACGGGGAAAAGCTCTAACGTTGCGTTGAGCGGTGACGGGCATCTGCATGGAAGGGCAGGATTGTTTTGCCTGGGTTCAACAAGCAACGGGTGACTGTGGGTTAGCACGTAGCGTCAATGGGATTGTGACGAGTGTAAGGCCGCGGCAAACTCGCGGACGCCGGAAAGGAGAAGCTGGAAACATGAAGTCTGCATCATGAGACAACAGCTAGGGATAATTGGAGCGATCTCCAGTCCTAGCTGAGAACTTCCGATGCAGGAATTTTGGAACGCAGCCACCCAAGGAGCGCGCAAGCCGACTTGAGGGGCACACGGGAGGCAATTATGGAGAGAAGTGTTACAGTCGAGACTTCAATCGATCCCCGTCAATACGAAGCGACCAATGAACTGCTCGAAGCAGCAAGGAACGGCGATGCCGCAGCCTTTCAAACTCTGGCCGAACGCACAGCCCCCGTCATCTTCAGGCGCGCCCTTGCGATCACTTCGAACCACCATGACGCTGAGGATGTTGTGCAGGAAACCCTGCTCAAGGGATTTACGCACATCTCCGAGTTCAAGGGGAACTCACAATTGTCTACCTGGCTGGTGCGGATCGGCATGAACGAGGCAATCATGACGCTTCGGAAACGACGTCACGACATCCCCATTGCGGCCGACCTGGGTTCCGGAGGCAAGGCCGAAGAAACCGCATCTCTGCAGGCCGGAAAGGGTGAGACAGACTCCCGAATTATTCGGACCGAGTTGGGTAGTCTGCTGAATAAAGCCTTGCGCCGGCTTCCTGCCCGGGCACGCCAGGTTTTGCACTTGCGATACCTGGAGGGCTGTTCCATTGAAGAGACGGCCCAGCGCCTGAACTTGAGCCGGGGCTCAGTAAAAGCTTACGCATGCCGATCGCGGGCAAAGCTCCGCAGAGAGCTGCGCAAACTGCTGACGCCGAAACGCAAAGTGGTAGTCCGCGACTGTTCACAGGCCGGTTAGAGGTTTCTGCTCGTGCCGTGGTGTTGCATTCATCCGGGTGCAAGGATTCAACTCTGTCCCAGGCGTTTTGAATTGCTGTTGAACCTGGAACACGAGGACTCCGAGCTTGCGATTATCGTTAAAGGAAAGAACGCTCAGAATAATTGATGCGAACTGATCAAGCGAGTTGTTGAAATCGACCGGGCACCCCTCTCTTGAAGCTGAGTCGAGACGGGGACGCGCTCGAACCCATCAGGAAGCTGCTAACCCGCACATTCTCCAGTTGACCTGAGAGCTATTTCCAGACTCGAGGGGAATACTATCTTGCTAGCGCCGGGCAGAGGCGAGCTTTGCTGGCGGGAGGGTTCAGTGTGACAAATCAGAAAGACGGACCCCTACCGGAGAAATTTTCAGTCCCGTGCTTTGAAGCTCAAATCAGAAGGTGCGTTGAGCAAATTCGACAATCAAGCACTTTTTTGCAAACCTTTGCAGGTTTGATACATCCTTGAATGGAAACATGGAGTCTAAGGAAAGTGGGGCAAATGGGGAGAATCAAGAAGTCGGTTCTCGGCAACTGACAGGCTCCTTGGCAAAACCAGTTATGACATGCGCCCGCGGCTCTCAAATACGCATCAAGCTGCTTCAGTAATGGTCGCGAGTGCCTCCGCAACAGGGTGTTGGCAAAGAATTAAACCTCAGTGCTTTAACCCGTTACGATCGCAGCTCAAGAGCAGTTCTCACGGTCCGTCAACTCGCCTGGGGGAAAGAAGGACCCTTTAACTCCAATCCATTGGAAGCCTCAAGGCTTCCGCGAAGCCAAGAATTAAGTCCGCAGTTATCCAGAAAGGGGATTTGTATGCAGCTGGTCAGAACGCAACAAGACACAGCCAAATCAAGGCATTTATTCGACCATCCCAAAGTCCTGCTGATTGACGAAGACCATCGAGATCGCGACCACTATCGCCGGATGTTAAATGATAACGGGTTTGAAGTGCTGACTTGCTCGGGTTTCGTGGAGGGGGCGGATCTCCTTGGAACTGAGAAGTTCGACTGTATCGTGGTCGACCAGGGTGGTCCGGATTTCAGAGGCCGCCTGGTTCTCGAGCATTCGGTCGCCAAGGACCGCTACAGGCCGGTCGTTGTCCTGTCTCGTTACCATGATATGGCGTGTTACTTGGAAGCCATGCAGTTGGGTGCTGTTGACTACCTGGAAAAACCACTTTCCTCCGTCGAGATTGTCCGAGTGGTCACAACTCATCTTCAGCCCAGACACGCAGCAGCTTGAACACACCCTGCAAAAGGCGATTCAACGGTCACAAGGAAAAAAGGTTGAACGGCGACTGAATGGCGAGAGATCTTGAACTCACGTCTCGAACATAGGGATGACGCTCGACCGCACCAGCCGATGAGGGTGTATGCTCAACTTCGTTTTGCACTTGCGCTTCCAGCGTGCTGAGGAGGATACGATGATACCCGAGCCAGTATTAACTGCAATGCGGCAGACAAATGAGGTTTTCGATACAGAGGTCATCCGAAAGGGAAACATCGATGCATTGGACCGCGTCTATACGGCCACAGCTCGAGTCTTACCGCCTGGCGCTCCGATGGTCGAGGGTCGTGACAAGATCAAGCAATTTTGGCAGAACACTATCAAGAGCCTTGGCGTAAAGAGCGCAAACCTCGTGACTGTGGACGCCGAAGTCGTTGGGGATAGCGTGCTCGAGGTGGGCCGGGCGGATCTCACGGTAGGAGACGGGCAAGTCGCTACTGTCAAATACGTCGTCCATTGGAAGCAGGAAGATGCGAATTGGAAGTGGAATACCGATATCTGGAATGGCAACGAGTAGGCTGGTTGCGCTAAAACCAGCCTCGGATGCATGATCTGGTCCGTGTCGCCCTGCGCGTTCCAGCCCTGCAATCTTCCGGCGGCCGATTCCCCTCGCTTCCTGATTTCCCAGCAAGCGGCTACCTACGTTTCGGCGCACCTCTCCCGCTGTTGATCGGTTCTTCTGGACGGAGGGCAAAGGTGATCAGGTCTCCGAACAAGCAGGCACCAATGCCCTTCTCACTTACCTGCGCAGAGTTGCGCGGGGTCCGCTTGGGACGTCGCTCACCCGCAAGGTCAGCGAGCTGACCGTCTTTCCGTTTACCGCTGCTTTGAAGCTGATCTCCTGCCACTCCGGTCTCTTGCCCTCAGGTGCAACAAAAATAGCCCGGATGGGATAGGTGTTGTGCGCGGCAACCGGATAGACCGCCGGTCCCGAAGTTTCTTTCCATCCGGACGGGATGGCTGCCGTCAAGCTCACTTTCTCCGCGGAACCCGTGTCATTGCGAATGATGAGGGGAACGCTGACCGTCATTCCCGGTCCGACACCCGCTTCCGGAGGATAGAGAGACGCCAGATGCTCCAGGCCGTGAGCCTTCCAGAAGCGGCGATAAAAGGCATACGTTCCTCCAAGCTGAACGGATACACCTTCGTGGGTCTGCGGCTGGTAACCCGGAACAGCGTGATACGGAATGGGGCCGGGGGTAATGCCTTCGAAAAGATCACCCGTCCTCGACCCACCCACCAGCGATTTGCCCCGGATAAACCGGACCGGGGCTTTGAACTGGTTGACCATGCTCTTGTAAACTGCTTCCCTGCCTTCGGGACCCGCGTTTTCCTGCGTCTGGTGATAGCTCAATTCCTCAGCCCCAAGCTCGTAGTAAGGAACGTGCCGTGATGGAGAAACCGTCGTCGATGGGTAGACAGGCCCCTGGCCTTCAATCCAATCGTGGTGCCTGGCGTTGGTGAAAAAATAGATCTTCTTGGGCTGCCACGGCCGCAAGCCCTCCGTGAGGTTCCCGATTAACTTGTAGTTGTAAGGGGCCGCAACCTGTTCCGGGAAAACGGTTGGGTTCCCTGCCATGTCAAAGGCTTCGATGGCGATAACGGCAGAAGCCTGGTGGTCGCCATGGTTTTCTCCGTCGGCGTAATCGGGCAACCACGTCAGGACCACGTCGGGGCGAGTCAGGCGAACGTAGCGGACAGCCCGGCTGAGCACCGCGCCATGGTTCCAGGTCTCCAGAGAAATCAGCGGACTCTGGCTGGCGGTGTCGCGGCCTCCCAGAAACCAGACGTTCATAATTCCGAGAGAAGCGAGCGCGCGGCGAGCTTCGATTTTTCGTACCGCACAAAGCGATGCAGCCTGCTCATATCCGACTGTGTTGCCTCCCGATCTGCCGCAGGTCCCGAAAATCACGGCGACCCTCTTGTGCTGGTCTATGACCTCTCTCGCCAGATAGCTTGCAATCAGGCTCTCGTCGTCAGGATGAGCAACCACAACCAGTATGTCGGCTTTGTAGCGCATATCGGGTCCGGGGCTGGGCGGCGCTGCCGGCAACTGTCCGAAGGATGCACTGCTCAATAGAAGAAAACAAAAGAGGAAACAAATGATCTTCGGTCCCGCTGTTCTCATGGTCTGCAAGTCCTCCCTTCCCAGTTGCATTTCAATTGAAGGTTCTTCAAGTATTGGAGGGGGCATCATATAACGCGAGGACCGTTTTGTCTTGCCATTTCTCTGCCTGCGCTTCCGGGCATCCGCCCCGGTGGAGCGTCCCTTTCCCACATTCGGCCAGTTCCTCATGCGCGGAAGGGCGCATCCGACCGGCCAATCCGAGATTGATGCCTGGCCTATTTCCTAAGTAAGCAACGCTGAAGAATGCGGATTGTGCATCTGATTGACAGCTGGAAAGAGGCTTTGGTACGCTTGGTGGTTGTGAAAAGCCATCTTCCAGGAAACTGCCCAAAGAGTGTCCGCTAGGGTTGACTCCGGTGTCGACATTGGCAGGAGGGGTACCATGAAGCAATACTTCAGAACGTGCTTCGGCGCCGCATGTGCCGTTGCGATGGCAATGCTGATGGCGGGGTCTGTGTGTTTATTTGGACAGGACCTGGAAAGGGTAACCCCTTTGCCGGCCACCAGCAGCGCTTCTCCGGGCAAGACGACAACGACCCCAAAGACACAGAGCGCCCCCAACGCCTTTGCCGATTCCGGCATATCGCCCGATTATGTGATCGGGCCCGAAGACGTCCTCAAGGTCACGGTATTTGACGTCAAGGATCTGAACGAAACAGTGCGGGTGGCAAACGACGGGACGATTGCCATGCCTCTGCTCGGCCGCGTCCGTGCCTCCGGACTGACAGCCGACGGCCTGCGTGACCGGCTTGAAAAGGAACTCGGTAAGAATCTTCTCCAGAACCCCCAGGTCTCGGTTTTTGTCGCGGAGTTTCACGCGCGGCCGGTTTCGATTGTTGGCGCCGTTCAAAAACCCGGTGTCTACCAGATCACAGGCCCACGCTCGCTGATAGAGATGCTTTCCCTGGCTGGAGGTCTGGCCAGTGGACCGTATGCCAGAGTAGGCAAGACGGTCTACGTGTCGCGACCCAGCGGATTTAAGAATCTGAAAATTGTCCCCGGTATGCATAAGGCTTCGCCCGACAAGGTTGCTATCGACATTAAGGACTTGTTGTACACCCAGGCAAGCGGACTGAACATTCCGATCCAGCCTCACGATATTATCGCTGTCTCCAAGGCTGACGTGATTTATGTGGCTGGAGGCGGGGTGAGGAAACCCGGAGGTTTCATTCTCGAGGACCGGGATTCAGTTACGGTCATTCAGGCGCTGGCGATGGCGCAAGGACTGGCTCCTAACGCGGCCAGGCATCACGCGCGAATTATCCGCACGGCAGCAAACGGCTCCCATACTACCATTCCTGTCGATCTGGAAAAAGTCATCAAGAGCAAAGCTCCCGATCCCGACCTTGCCGCAAATGACATCTTATATGTGCCCTCCAGCCGCGGAAAGGCTGCGCTGCAAAAGACCACCCAGGCGATCGTTCAGACAGTCAGCGGATACCTGATTTTCCATCCCTGACGGTCTGCTGGCCTTGGGAACCCATCTCACGACCGCTTGCGCGCCGAAGTCTGTTGTCAGACGGCATTTGTAGGAATCCTTGCGCGCCGATCACGCGGATTGTAAGTCCTGCGCTTCGGTCAACCATTTCACTGAAAACCCGGCACATTCGTATGCTGCCTCGCTCATTTTGTTTCCTTTGTCGCGTTTTCTGCAGACTCGCAACTCGAACAAAAGAAAATGTAGGCTCTCAGGACCCAAGTGCAGTCGAGGTTGCATGCATTTCACAAATGTGCCCTAAATTGCTCACAGGTTTCAGCGATATGTTCTAAAGAAGAGACACATTCATTTCACGTGTACAGAATTTTTTCTTTTTAAGTCGTACTTCACATTGATAATCAGGACGATAGCAATCAATTTGATAACAAACGGAATCAGATTTGCTATATACTGTCCTGACCGGTCCGGGAGGGGGACCACACAGAAGTGGAGAACGAGACAAAGTAATGTGGGGATTATAGAATAATGGCGCAAGATAGAGCGCCTCAGCTCCACCTGCTGTCGTACGAATCCCGTGGAAAGGCTTTCAGGGGTGGTCTCGGTGTGTTAATCCGCCGGAGGCCACCCCAGAAGTCTTCGACTGTCGAGCCCAGCAACGGTGGGGTCGGTCGCAGAATACCGCGCTTCCACCTTCTCTCCTACGAACCGCGTCGCAAGACTTTTTCGAAAAGCCTTGCTTTGTTGCTGCGCAAGGACCCACCTCCGCGGCTTTCGATAATCGACCTGAGAGAGGTGAGCGGCGATTACCAGGCGCCGCAATTCAGCCTCCTGTCCCACGAACCCCGTCGCAAGGCCTTTCGAGCTGGTCTTGCCATGATATTCCGCAAGGACCCACCTCCACAGCCTTTGATTGTGCGTCGGGTAGAGGTCGGGACCAAGGGGGGGCCGAAGTTTACTCTCGAGGTGCCCTTATGGCTTCTCCTGCGCCACGAACAGGCTCAAACAATGCATCTCCCGCAGATCGTTTATGAGTTCCACGATATTGTGCTCCCTCGAAACCTGCCGGCGGTGAAACCGCCGGGCCCCGGAGGCAAGCCTGGTAAAAGCATCCATCCCGAAAAACCTCCGGCTCGCGGCAGTACAGCTTTCCATCGCAAGGCAACAGTCATCTCGAACCCGCCTCACCCCGACAATAACTTTCAGACGATTATTCAGCCTCGGGTGCCTGCAGCACAAAAAATCAGGATCAACCTGCGACTGCCGAACATCGTTATGGGAGGCTCATTGACTGTTCCTGCTCCGGCACCGAAGATTCCAACGCCGCCGATGAAGCTGTCTCTTCCCAAAACCCTGAACTCGCTGAACATTCCTCAGACTTCAGTGGTGTCGTTGAAGGCACCGAAATTGCAGCTTCCCGCCTCCTCACAACCGAACTTGCCGCCGATCCCAGTTCCGCCACCTCCTGCGCCGCCCAAGCCGCAGCCTAAGGCAAAACCAGCCAAAGTTGTGGTCGCCACCCTGGGTGTCAAGGCCATTTCGAGCGGCTCTGGCGCCCAACTGCTTTCGCTAAGCTTGAATCCCGCTCCACCGACAAAGAAACTTTCTATTCCTGCGGGAAACCGCTATGGCGCCTTCACGATCTCGCCTTCGGGCAAGCACCCCGGATCCCCCAACGGCACCGCAGGCGGAAGCTCAGCGGGCGGAGACGCCAGCACCGGAGTTGGCTGGGGTCACGAAGGCGGTGGCGGAGGTGGCGCGGGCACAGGCAAGCTGGCTGTATCCTCCAGCGGCAACGCGGTAAGCGGGGGCACCGGCAACGGCGGCCGTCTCTCGGCAAGTTATTTGGCCAAACTCGTTTATCCAATTCTCCGCCCTCCACCAAAGAACCGTTTCGCCATGGTCATAACCGCCGGGCCCGTGGGAGGAGGAGGATTGCACATCTTCGGAGTCCTCAAAGGCGGCAAGGTGTATACCGTGTTTCTTCCCATGCCCGTGAAAAACTGGATCCTGCAGTATTGCGCCCTCAACAAGCATGGCAGCCACAAGGACCCCAAGTCTACAAGGGTCAGGGTCCAGCTCAATTTCGGGCTGGTCGCTCCGGCCGTGGAGAAGCGATTTGACTTTCACCGCCCGACGCTTCGGCCGGACCAGAAAAAGAGGATGATCGTCCTGCACGGAATCATTGGCACGGACGGCTCAGTTCACGACTTGACGGTTTATCGGGGAGTGGAAAACGTCGCCAACCAGGCAGCAGTGGCAGCTTTCTCCAAATGGAAGTTCCAGCCCGCCCTGCACAATGGGAAACCTATTCCGGTTGAGATCCTCCTGGGCATCCCCCTGAGCTAACCTTAAACTCACGCTGCGGTCGTCTATCTGTGTCTGCGTACCCTGCCATGACGCTCCTGGGCATCGTTCCCTTTCCTGCAGCA
>JARRJI010000171.1:0-10674 GCA_037379595.1 Acidobacteriota bacterium
TCCAGCTTTTTCCATTCCAGCCCAAAGCGCAGGTCGGGCTTGTCAGAGCCGTACTTCTCCATCGCCGTGTCATAAGCCAGCCGTTCGAAGGGGACTTCGACCTTAACGTCCACCAGCGCCAGCAGCCTCTGCATCAGGCCCTCGATAATTCCAAACAGTTCCTTGCGAGTTGGGAAGGCCATCTCCACGTCGATCTGCGTGAATTCCGGCTGGCGGTCGGCGCGCAGGTCTTCATCGCGAAAGCAACGGACAATCTGGAAATAGCGGTCGAAGCCGCCGATCATCAGCAGCTGCTTGAAGAGTTGCGGCGACTGCGGCAGCGCGTAAAAGTGGCCCTGGCGGACGCGGCTGGGTACCAGGTAATCGCGCGCGCCCTCGGGCGTCGACCGCGTCATGAAAGGCGTTTCGATTTCGATGAAGCCATGCCCGCCCATGTGCTCGCGGGTTTCCAGGCAGGCCTGGTGGCGCAGGCGGATGTTGCGCTGCATGCGGGCGCGGCGCAGGTCGAGATAGCGGTAGCGCAGCCGCGTGTCTTCCGAAGTCCGCGTCTCGTCCTCAATGGGGAAGGGAGGAGTTTTGGCTTCGTTCAGCAGCAGCAGTGTTACGGCCTTCACTTCCACTTCGCCGGTGGCAATCTGCGGGTTGGCGGTTTCGGGCGAGCGCAGCACCACCTCGCCTTCAACACCCACCACGAATTCGCTTCGGATCTGCTCGGCTTTGTCGTGGGCCGCCGGGCTCGACTCCGCGTTCACCACCACCTGCACCACGCCGGTGTGGTCGCGCAGGTCGAGAAAAATCAGATTGCCCAGGTCACGCCGCCGCGCCACCCATCCTGCCAGGAAAACCTTCTGCCCGGTATGATCTTTTCGCAATTCGCCGCAACGGTGAGTTCTTTGCCGATCGCCAAGTAAATCGAGTTCCAAAGTGGATCCTTACCTTTCCGTCATTTCCGTTCGAGCAGATGACTTTCCGCCTTCAAACTCTCGCCCAACTTTTCATTCAAAAAGTTAATGATTTCTCCGGCGCTGACGCCCGTCTGCTCGCCGGTCCGCATATCCTTCACCTGGTAGCTTCCGCTCGCAACTTCATTTTCGCCGATGATGATGGTGTACAGCACCTGAAGTTTGCTGGCGATGCCCATGGCCTTTTTCAGCTTGATCGGATGGTAACTGATTTCCGCGCCGATGCCCTGGCGGCGCAGATCGCGAGCCAGCAGCATGGCCGGTTCGCGCGTGGTTTCACCCATCCATGCGACATAGACGGCAAGTGGCTGGACAGGTTTCAAAGCTGCAGTTGCTTCCACGGTCAGGACCAGCCGATCCTGGCCGATGGCAAATCCGAAACCGGGCGCCGGCGGCCCACCCAGCATTTCGGAAAGCCCGTCGTAGCGCCCGCCTCCCAGGATGGCATTCTGCGCGCCCAGCAAACCGCTGGTGATTTCAAAAGTCGTGCGCGTGTAGTAATCGAGCCCGCGTACCAGGCGCGGCACAATCTCGAAGGCCACGCCGCGCTGCTTCAGGTCCATGGTGACGGAATCAAAATGCTGCCGGCATTCCGGGCAGAGGTGATCGATGATTTTCGGAAGCTCTTCGATGATGGGTTGGTCGGCTTCAACCTTGCAATCCAGCACGCGAAGCGGATTGGTGCTGGCGCGTCGCTGGCAATCCGCACACATTTGCTCTTTGACCGTTTCGAGCGCTTGGCGCAGGATCTTCAGGTATTCCGACCGGCACTTGGGGCAGCCGACGGAGTTGAGCAGGAGCTTGAATTCCTTCAGTCCCAGGCGGTCGAGCAGCAGAACCAGCCTCTCAAGAACTTCGGCATCGAGGGCCGGGTGGTCGGAACCCAGAACCTCGGCGCCAAGCTGGTAGAACTGGCGGTAGCGTCCCTTCTGCGGCCGCTCGCGTCGGAACATGGGACCAAAGTAATAGAGTTTGTGGATGCCGCCTTCGTTGTAGAGGCGGTGCTCAATGTAGGCGCGGACGACGGAAGCGGTGGCCTCCGGTCGCAGCGTCAGCGATTCGCTGTCGCGATCCTCGAACGTGTACATCTCTTTGGTGACGATGTCGGTGTCGGTGCCCACGCTGCGCGCAAAGAGCGCCGTCTGCTCGAGGATGGGCGTGCGGATTTCACGGTAATTGTAAGCCTCGAAGACTTTTCGTGCTTCGTCTTCCACCCGCTGCCACAGCGCCGTTTCGGCGGGCAGCAGGTCACGGGTTCCTTTAACGGATTGGATCAGTTCGTTTCTTTTGGACACGTTGATTCAGATTTCGAAGTGGTTTCGGCTGCCTGCTTCCAGCCTCGCTGCACCTTGTCAGGGAGCGGATTGTTTGCCGGCCTCAGCCAGGTAAATATTTTTGTACTCCAGGTAATGGCCTGCGTGGGCGTCGATAAAAGCGCGATCTTCCTCGCCGAGCTTTCTCCGCAATTTCGCGGGCACGCCAACGTAAAGGCTACCCGGCGGAATCACCGTGTTTTCCAGCACCAGCGCGCCTGCCGCCACAATGGATCCTTCTCCCACGCAGGCCCCGTTCAAAACAACGGCGCCCATGCCGATCAGGCAATGGTTCTCAACCGTGCAGCCGTGCAGTATGGCCCGGTGCCCGACCGTCACCCACTCGCCCACCTCGACCGGCACTCCGGTCACGCTGTGCAGCACCGTACCGTCCTGAATGTTGGTGTGCGATCCCACACGGATCGGGCCGACGTCTCCGCGCACCACCACCTGGAACCAGATGCTGGCTTCCTCGGCAATTTCGACATCGCCGATCAAGTCAGCGCTCGCGGCAACAAACGCCGATTCCGCCACGCGAGGGAAAATGCCTTTGTAGCTCGCAATCATGGATTTGCCCGATCAGCCAAAAACGCCGCGATGTCTTGAACCTATTGAAGTTAACATATCCGCTCAAAATGCCGCAAGGCTGGCCGGTTGCCGTCGCGCAAAGACAGGAAAGGCCCGGCGCGCTCTTGATGCACCGGGCCCTCCAGCCCCAGCCAATTGAAAATCAAACCTGGATGATTCTATGATCTCATCATTTGACCCCAAGCACCACGGTGTGCGGACCGGTGGCTACCGGATGCGCTGACACGTCGTGGAAGCCGGCTTCGTGGTACATCGACTCCAGTTCCCGGAACGTGTAAGCATCACCCGCCGGCGTACCGGCCAGCATGGTCATGCTGAAAGCGGCGGCCATGGGCGGTGACACCCGGTCTTCATTCGGGACGAATTCCAGGGCTGCGGCCCGGCATCCGGGTTTCAGCGCCGCGTGGACCTTCTTCAGCAATCCAACAATGGTGGAGGGATCAAAATGGTGCAGAAAGTTGGTGAGCAGGACGACGTCATACGGCCCGCCATATTCCACGTCGAAGGCGCTGCCCGGCAACTTCGTGTAGCGGTCCGCCACGCCGGCTTTCTTTGCGTTGGTGTGCGCCACCTCCAGAACCGGCGCCCAGTCGACGGCGACAATCTGGGCCTGGGTATTCTGCCTGGCCACCTCGATGCCGAACAGCCCGTGGCCTGCGGCGATGTCGAGCACTTTGACGGGACCGTTGTGGCCGTCCAGAACGATGGAGCCGAGGGGTGCGGCCATGGGCGCCATCATGGGAGCCATGTTGTGCGCGAATTCGACCCAGATGGGATTCTCGGGTTCAACCGTGCCTTGCCCGGGAAGAACGGTGGTCCCTTTCCGGACAATTTCGGCCAGATTTGCGTAGGGTTGATGCAATTCCGGACTTGCCAGAAAGCGCGCCGTCGCGCCAAGGCAGGCCGGCGAGCGCGGATCAAGGAAAGCCGCACTGGTTGGAGTATGGCGGTAAACGTTGCCCTCTTTGCTGAGCAAGCCAATGACGGTGAGATAGTCGCACAGAATGCGCACGCCGCGTTCGGAGGCTGAGCAGCGTTTCGCCAATGATGGAACATCGCCTGGCCCTTCGCCAACGGCCCGGAAAAGGTCAATCTCGATAGCCGCGCGAAGAGCCGCCGAGCGCTGGTATGCCAACAAGGTTTCGAAAACGAGAGCAGGCGTAGGCGCTGCCGCCGCCTGCGGTGTCGGTGCCATGGATCTCCTTCTCAGCCGGACATTCTGCCCCGGCTGACGGCATGGATGTGCAACCTCGCATCCGGAATTGTTTTAGTTGAGTCCCCAGCGGGTAAGATACACGTTGTCGAGCTTGAAAGCAATTGTTTTCGGACTTGCTGTGCCGGACGAGCCTCACACCCGAACGGCCAGGGGCAGGTTTCCAACCTGCCCCTGCAAAAATGCACCGGTTTTGCGCACACTGCAAAAGCCTGGATGTGTGTGCCGTCCTCGATCAGAAGTGCGGCATCTGCAGCTTTCGGGGCTTGCCCCGGATGTGAGAAGTCTGGTTGGTCGGGACCTTTTCCAGGACCATGGTTGCATCATTGCGGACCATCTTGACAACCCCGTACGGAGAAACCTTTGCAGAAATCCAAAGATCAACGGGCTTGCCGTCTTCCCTGGTGCGATAGTGATTGCACTTGAAGGTGCCGGCCGGCACGGTGATGCTCTCCGTCCCGACCTTCTGGCCTAGTCCGCCAGTTTTTTCGTTGCCGCCCGTTGCCGCCGGGGTATGCTGTTTAATCATACCGATCATGCTGGAAGGCATTTCCATAGGCGGGCGTCACGGAGGTTGAGAGATCAGGCGTTTGATCTCAGGCTGGGACCCATTCATCACCAAGAGTTCCTTCAACACCATTTCGCCCTTCTTCTTGCTGTTGTCAAATCGAACTTCGAGCCAGTAGCCTTCGTTTCCACTGACTTGCTCTTTCCGGACCACGGCATAGGCAATATCTGAATGATGTCCGTACCCGGTGAACTGGTATTGAGAGCCCGACCCTACGACCGGCTTGAACGGAGTCGGCATCTTCGGCACCTGTGGACCTCTTCGATGCCCAAACTGGGCTGCTGCTCCGGCCGTAATACCCAAACATATAACGAACAAGATGGCTGCTCTATGACTAAACCTCATCCTTTGCACCTCCGCGATTTGGTTCTATCTTGATTCCTGTTTCATTTCCTTCCATGATTCTCTCTGCCCCGAGAGCCGACGAAAGGAAGATGAAACCCCCATTGTCTGTGTGTCAGTTTCCCCGATGAAGCAAGCAGGGGTGCCCCAAGTATGGCAAAATGTGTCAACTTTGTGACTTGGCAGGCCGGGCATTTTAGGGCGGCGACCCTGGCATTCACCTGTTGACGCCTCGGGATAAGTCGCGCAGAATTTAAGACTCGGGTGGAACAGGTTCATACAAACACAATCCGCAGGGTATAATCAGGTACGCGGAGGGCGGCGTGCGCTACTTAATTTTGAGCGATATCCATTCCAACCTGGAGGCGCTTGAAAAATGTTTTGAGCTAGCAGAGGGAAAGTACGATCAGGTTCTGTGCCTGGGCGATCTGGTCGGGTACGGCCCGGATCCCAATCCGGTGATCACTCGCATCCAGTCGACCGCCCAGGCCATTGTGCGCGGCAATCATGACAAAGCCTGTTGCGGGCTGATGGGCACGGAGGACTTTAATTTTCTGGCGCGCATGGCAACGGACTGGACCCGAACCCATCTCACTCCAGAATACTTTGAATTTCTTCGCAACCTTCCCAACGGGCCCGTTCAGGTGGACGACATGGAGCTGGTTCACGGTTCGCCCGTCGATGAAGATGATTACATCTTCGACTCGCTGGATGCAGCCCAGGCCTTTCGCCTGGCCAACGCTCGCATCATCTTCTTCGGACACAGCCACCGCCAGGGTGGATTTTTGCTGACCGACGGCAAGCGGCTCCAGCCTATTCAGCTGCCTCCGATGGAAGATGATGAGCCTGCGAGAATTGATCTCGACGATAGCGCCCAATACCTCATCAACCCCGGCTCTGTCGGCCAGCCTCGCGACGGTGACTGGCGGGCAGCCTTTGTAATCCTGGACAGCGACCAGCACCGCGTGGACTTTTACCGGACGCCCTACAATCTGGCGAAAACTCAGGAGAAGATGCGTGCAGAAGGTTTGCCGGAACCGCTAATCGCGCGGCTGGAAGTAGGGCGCTGACGTGCAGGATAACGCTTGAAGATCCACGTTAAGATTGCTGCTAACCGGCGAGGAGGACGCGCACCAGGGTTATCTTCGGCGGCGCCTGGTTCCAGGCGGCGGGCACCTCATCAAAAGAGACCTTGAAAGGCTCGGTCTGGCCGGGCTTGAGGGGCAGGGTGTTTCCGCTGACGGGGTAGGCGCTTTTGTCCTCGAGCGGCTTCCCGTCGATACTCATGAAGGTAAGTTTGACTTCCAGGTAGACAACCGTTTTATTCCCTTTGTTCGAGACCGTGCCGTGCAGCGTGGTCACAGTGTGGCCCAGAAAGTTCTGGGCTGCCTCGACGCGGCCGGGAGTGACCTGGATATTCTGAAGGTACGCTTTTTCTTCCGGAGTCGGAACCAACTCGCCGGGCGGCTTTGAGCTGCAGCCTGCCAGAGTGGCGATTGTAAATGCAATGGCCAGCGCCGCCAGCGTATTTCGAATGCACCGGCTCTTGGCCGGAGCCGGCGAGGCATGGTGATGTCCGCTGCGCATAACGTTGTAGTATGCCATAGGTATTTGCTTCTGTTGCAGGGAAACCGGATAGCGTCGCTGTGTTAAGTTCAATCTGTGGCCGACAGAGTCCGGGCTCAGCCGCTAAGCGCCCGCCACGGTCAGGCCGCCCACGCGCAAAGTGGGCGAAGTCACAGCGCGCCGGAATTCCAGATCCTTGCCGATCATCTCAACATGATTCAGGATGTCCTGCAGGTTGCCGGCGATGGTCACTTCCTGGACCGGATAAGTCAGCTCGCCGTTTTCAATCCACAATCCGGCCGCGCCGCGGGAGTAGTCGCCCGTCACCAGGTTCACTCCGAAGCCGATCAGCTCTGTCACGTAGAATCCGTCCTTGACCGAGCCGATAATCTTCTCCGGCGAAAGTGTGCCGGGAATCAGGTAGAAATTCTTGGGGCCGACGCTTGGCGATCCGGCCAGCGCGCGCGTGGCATTGCCGGTGGTTTTCAGGTCAAGCTTGCGGGCCGAATAGGAGTTGAGCAGGTAGCTTTTCAACTCGCCGCGATCGATCACGGTGGTGGTGGATGCCGGAATGCCCTCGTCGTCGAAAGGCCGTGAGCCGAATCCGCCCGGCCGCAGGCCATCGTCGACCACGGTGATGTTTTCCCCGGCCACTTTCTGCCCCAGCTTGCCCGTCAGAAAAGAAGCCTTGCGGTAGATGGCATCCCCCCGAACCGCGCCAAAAACATGGGCAAGAAGCGTAGAGGCCGACTCGGGATCAAAAACCACCGGAACCTGTCGCGTTGAGACTTTGCGCGCCCCCAGGCGCCGCAAAGCCCGCTCCGCCGCTTTCCGTCCGACTTTCTCCGGCGACTCGAGCTTCGCCACGCCGCGGGCCACTGAATACCAGAAATCACGCTGCATGGCGCCGTCGCCGCTCTGCTGCTGGGCGATGGGTGAAACAGCGACCGAGCAGTACGACGAACGGTAGCGATGGGTGAAACAGCAACCGAGCAGTACGATGAACGGTAGCTGCCAACGAACCCCGCGGACGTGGCATAGACTTTGCTTCCGACGCTCGATTCATACCAGGAGCCTTCCGAATTCCGGATGCGCGGATCGGCGCTCAGCGCCGCCTCTTCCGCCCGGCGCGCATAGGCGATGCGCTCATCGGCGGCGAACGCGGAGACGTCGGGGCAATAGAGTTGAAGGTCGCCTTCGTACCGGCCGAGCAACGCCGGTTCGGGAAGGCCGTTCGCCGGATCCTCGGAAGTCTCGCGGGCCATTTCCAGGGTTCGCTCGACCAGCTTCTCAAGCGAGGCGGGCGAGAAGTCGCTGGAAAACGCTGAAGCACTCCGAGTGCCGATAAAGACTCGCAGGCCCAGGCCCTTCGAAGCGGCTTCCTTCAGCTTCTCGATCTTTCCCAGGCGCAAGGTCGTGGAAAATTCCTCGCCTTCCAGCACCACCACGTCGGCGGCGCTGGCTCCCGAGCCCGTTGCTTTATCAACCAGGTCCTTTGCTATTTGTTCGAGGTTCAATTCTGTCATGAAATTCTCAAAGTTAATCTCTCAGCGGCCTTTGCAGCCTGGCGCGTTTGCGAGAAGCTTTTTCGATGCTCGAAACTGGCTCTTGCAACCTGCCGAAACCCGCCGGGTGGTTTCTCCGGAAGCCTTGAAGGCAAGGAAACGCTCGCCTCAGTACCCGGCCGTGGTCTTGTGGTGCTGCTAGGTAAACGACTGCATCCCGCGCGCTGCTGTTCCGCCCACTGTCAGGCGGCTGATCTTGATGGTTGGAATGCCCACGCCCACCGGAACGCTCTGGCCGTCTTTGCCGCAGGTTCCGATGCCGGGATCGAGCGCTAGATCGCTGCCAACGGCGGTAACATTGGTCAGCACCGTTGGGCCGTCTCCGATCAGCGTTGCGCCCCGGACCGGCGCCGTGATCTTGCCGTCTTCGATCAGGTAAGCCTCGGAAGCTGAAAAGACAAACTTGCCGCTGGTGATGTCCACCTGCCCTCCGCCAAAATGGACGGCATAAAGCCCGTGCTGGACCGAGCGAACGATTTCGTCCGGATCGTCCTGGCCCTCCAGCATGTAGGTGTTGGTCATGCGCGGCATGGGAATGTGTTCATAGCTTTCGCGGCGGCCGTTTCCGGTGCGGGTGGTTTTCATCTGGTCGGCGCTGATCTTGTCCTGGAGGTAGCCGCAGAGTGTGCCGTTTTCGATCAGGACGTTCTTGTGCGTGGGCTCGCCTTCGTCGTCCACGTTCAGCGATCCGCGCCGCGACGGAATGGTTCCGTCATCGACTACCGTGCACAATTCTGAAGCGACCTTCTTGCCAATTCTGCCTGAAAAGGCGGAAATGCCCTTGCGATTGAAGTCGGCTTCGAGCCCGTGGCCGACGGCTTCGTGCAGCAGGATTCCCGGCCAGCCCGGACCCAGAACCACTTCCATCTCGCCCGCCGGTGCGTCTTTGGCGTCAAGCTGGACGATCGCCTGCCGCGAAGCCTCCTGCGCAAATTTCTCGGGACTTCTTTCGCCCTCAAAGAACTCCAGCCCTACGCGCCCGCCGCCTCCGTAAGTGCCGGAGCGCAGCTTGTCACCCTCCTGCGCAATCACGGAAACGGCCAGCCGCACCAGCGGTTGGAAGTCGGTGACGAACCGGCCGTCAGAGCCCGCCAGCAGGACGTGGCGGCTCTGGTCGGCGTAGCTCACCCGGACCTGCGCGATTCTGGGATCGTAGGCGCGGGCGGCCACATCGGCGCGGCGCACCAGTTCCAGCCGGTCGCGCAGCGCACGCTCCGTGGAGGGCGATGCAACGGGATAAAGATTGCCCGGCAATTGGACGCTCGACAACCCCACAGTCGAAACACTTGCCGGGCCGCTGGCGATTCGTGCGGCGGTCTTGGCGGCCTTCAGGATTTTTTCGGGAGCCAGGTCGTCGGTGTAGGCATAGCCGGTCTGCTCTCCCGCCAATACCCGGACGCCGCAGCCCATCGAGATGCCTTCCTGCGCCGACTTCACCAGCGACTCATCCACCAGCAGGGCAGTGGAAGTGGTGTGCTCAAAATAAAGGTCCGCGTAATCGCCGCCGTCGGAAAGCGCCTCTGCCAGGTAGCGCTCAAGGTCCGGCGGGGCCAGCGCGTAACGGTCGAAGAAAAATCGGTCATTTGCTGCCATGGTTTTGCCTGTGATGAGGAACTTTTTGTGGAGGCGAGTCGCGCCCGCGGGCCAGCCACCTGAATTTTCAACGTAGCATACCGGCCGGGGGGTGTCAATTTGCCCGGCAACCCGCAGCCCTGGGTCATCATCTCAAGTGTTTGAAGCCGTGAGAGCGGCGGCTTCCCGTTTTGTGCTGCTGCACATTAACGGCTCTGGCCACCAGCGCGCGGGGTTGTCAGGCCTGGGGAATCGCGTAGTTACCTGTTGCCTTGTCGGTTCGCGAGAAAGTTTTTGTGATCAAAGATGTGAAGCGTACCGATTGTGAGAAATGATACAATCGGTAAGAAGATCGCTTGTGCGAACGCCCGAAAGGCTCACAAGCGCGGAAGTCATGTGGAGGTCTTATGCCGTTGAATCGAGTATCAGGTGCGGTAAGAGTTGTGACGGTTGCCATGGGCCTGCTGATGTTCGCCTGGGCGGCGCCCAACGCCAGCGCGGGCGCCCTCCGTTATGCCGGGAAGATGGCCGCCAAAGGGACGGCGGTTGCTGCGGCTGCCACCGCAACGGGTGGTCAAGCTGCCCTTGACAAGGTTCAGTCGGAGACCGGGCAGGCGACGAGCAGCGCGGGAAATTCTCTCAGGCGTTCACTGGCCAACGTCGGCCGTGCCACTACCAACGGCGCAAAGAATGGAGGCGCCGCTGTTTATTACAGCGCCAAGCGGGCGCCGCATACCGTGGCCCACGGGGCCAGGATGCTCTGGCACAAGATCTGGTAGTTCATTCCGGCAATTCGTTTTTTGTTCCTCCCTTGACTGAAGGGGCATCCGAAACGGGTGCCCCATTTTTTTGAGCATCCCCTCCGTATTTTTGCGCGTTTAGCCGTTTGTTGAAAACTCGTACTGCGTGTCATTCCGAGGAGCCGAAGGGCCTGTCCTGAGAGGAGCCGAAGGGGCGACGAGGAATTTCATGAATCCCGTGATTC
>JARRJI010000172.1:0-7463 GCA_037379595.1 Acidobacteriota bacterium
GGCACGGTCCGCGATCCAACGCGTCGCCGTGGTGTCAGCCGGGCCGCCATCCGGAGGGTTGTACTTGAAGCCGCCGTCTTCCGGAGGGTTGTGGGAAGGCGTGATGACGATTCCGTCCGCAAGCCCCGCGCGCGGCTGGCGATTGTGGGTCAGAATCGCGTGCGACAACACAGGAGTCGGCGTGTAGCCGTCATCCGCATCGATCATCACGTTGACGCCATTCGCCGCCAGCACTTCCAGAGCCGTGGCATATGCAGGCTCCGACAAGGCGTGGGTGTCTTTGGCCAGGAAAAGCGGGCCGCCGATCTTCTGCTCGCGGCGATAATCGCAGATGGCCTGGCTGATGGCCAGAATGTGGCTCTCATTAAAAGAATTCGAAAAGGATGAGCCGCGGTGCCCCGAGGTCCCAAAGGCGACCCTCTGTGTGGGCTCGGCAGGGTCAGGTTTTCCGGCGTAATAGGCGGTGATTAAGCGGGGAACGTTGACCAGCATTGAAGGTTCGGCCGGCTGCCCGGCCCGGGGGTGTCCCATAGCTTTGTCCTCCGTCGAGTCGTCAAGCCGCCACCTGACGCCAAAGTTTCCTCAGCGAGTAAGCAAGCGCCGGATGGAAGCCCCTTTAAACCGCATTGTATCACCTCCTCCACATGTTCCATCCGCCGGGCGGCGGCAGCCCCGGTGTCCACACTGCCGCATTTCGGCGGTGGACCCTGATTTGCGGACTCCACTAGAGCTCATCTGATACAACCACTTGAGGATGCTATAATAAGTCGATTTAGAGTTGTGCTGAGGAACCTATGTACTCCATTTTATTGTGGTTGGCATTAGCTCTCTATTTTGTTGGAATTGTGCTGACGGTCCCGTCGATCCGGAGGCGGCGTGCATCTCTTTCCCCCGCAGCTCTTACAGCCCTGGGGGCGGGACTGGTACTCCACGCTTCTTCGTTGGCCGTGAGGGCGGTCGTCCTTCATCGTCTTCCTGTTATCGATGTCCAAAGCGCGCTTTCCTTTTTTGCATTTCTGATAACCCTGGCTTTTTTCCTGGCCTACTTACGCTATCGGATCGACGTGCTGGGCATTTTTATGCTGCCGCTTGTTTTTGTCCTGACGCTGTTCTCCGCATTGCGCCCGGGACCGGCTTTCCATTCTGCGGCCGTCCGCAGCGGCTGGCTGATGGTTCACATCAGTTGTATCATGCTGGGTTATGTGGGATTTTTCCTGACTTTTGTTGCAGCCGTCATGTACCTGATTCAGGAACGCCAGTTGAAATCCAGGAATCCGCAGGCTTTTTACTACCGCTTGCCCTCCCTTGAAGTCTGTGATCAACTCTATTCCCGATCACTCATGTTCGGACTGCCTTTCCTGACTTTAGGAATTCTTACCGGGGTGGTTTGGGCAGTGCGGATGTGGCACGGCTCCTGGGAACTCGATCCGAAAATCCTTGCGGCGCTGATCACCTGGTTCATTTATCTGTTCCTGTTTTCAGCGCGTTTGAGCGGGAGCTGGCCGGAACGGCGATCCGCTTATATGGCCATTGTGGGCTTTGCCGCTATTATGGTGACGTTTGTCGGGATCAGCTTTGTCAGTGGCTGGCATGGGTATATCCCCAGGCTGGGCAAGGCTCCCTAGTGTGTGATGCAGCTCACATACGAATGTGACAAATTTGGGGCAATATGAGTTTTGGCGACGACGTGAAAAGATCATGAACCTCGCTCTTGTGGGAATAAACCATCGGACAGCGCCAGTAGAAGTACGGGAGCGGATGAGCATCCCGGAATCACGGCTGCGAGAAGCTGTGGCCGACCTGGTGCACCGCGATGGCATTCAAGAAGGCCTGATTCTCTCCACCTGCAACCGCGTTGAAGTGATTGCCCGCGCACAGGATAACGTTGTCGCAGAGCCCGCGATTCGCCGCTTCCTCGCCGATCATCATCAGTGCGATCTGGCAACGTACGAGAGCCACTTCTACCACTACCACCAGCGCCAGGTGATCGAGCACCTGTTCCGAGTGGCGTCCAGCCTGGACTCGATGATCGTGGGCGAGCCCCAGATCCTTGGCCAACTGAAGCAAGCCTACAACACGGCACGTGAGGCGGGGGCGCTGCACGGAACTTTGAATGAGATCACCCTGCAGGCCCTGGCGGTGGCGCGCAAGGTTCGGCGGAATACGGCCATCGGAACAGCGGCGGTCTCCGTTTCATACGCAGCGGTGGAACTAGCCCGGAAAATTTTCGGCGATCTTTCGGGGAAAACAATCCTGGTGATCGGCGCCGGCAAGATGAGCGAAATCGCTGCCAAGAACCTGATCAAGAGCGGCGCGGGCACCATCCTTGTTGCCAATCGAACCTACGAGCGGGCGGTCGAACTGGCCAGAGCCTTCCACGGCAAGGCGGTCCACTTCGACCAGATGTTTGACTACGTTGAAAAAGCGGATATCGTCATCTGTTCAACCGCGGCGCCGCACTACGTCATCTACCGCAAACAGGCGGAGCAATGGCTCGCCGCGCGCAAGAATCGGCCCATGTTCTTCGTCGATATCTCGGTACCGCGCAACGTCGAGCCCTCGATCAATGAGCTTGATAACGCCTTTGTTTACGACATCGATGACCTGGGCCACGTGGTCGAGGCCAACAAGAAGCAACGCGAGCGGGAAGCAGTCTGGGCGGAGGAGATAGTCCAGGAAGAAGTCCAGAAAGCCATGCGGCGGCTCGCCTCGCGGGAAATCGTACCCACAATCGTTGCTCTTGAACAGACACTCGAAGCCATTCGTGAGAATGAACTCGAGCGCTACCACGGCCGTCTGAATGGGTTGACCCTGGAGCAGCGTGAGGCCGTCGAGGCCCTGACCCGCGGCATCCTGAACAAGATTCTTCATGGCCCGATTACCGAACTCAAGAGCGGCGTCGGACGCCCCGAACAAGGTTCTCTGGTGAACCTAATCCGCAAGATGTTCGGCGTCGATCGAGTGGCGCCTTACGCCAATGGGGCTCCCAAGTAACAGGGTAGAGAGTAGCCACGGCCAATCGTTTTCTTGATTGACCGCGGGTTTGTCCTCTGTCATGAGGCCCACGGTCAGAAATACACTGACCGCGGCTACCACTTCCGCCAGAAATTTTGCAGCCGTCATCATCCTCATGAAGATTGTTATCGGATCACGCGGTAGTTCGCTCGCTTTGTGGCAAGCAAACTGGGTCAAAGACCGTCTCGCAGCCGCCGGCCATGAGATCGAAATCCGGATCATCAGGACCAGTGGTGACAAGCTTCAGAATGCGCCGCTGGCGGCTTCGGGCACGAAGGGGCTTTTCATCAAGGAAATTGAAGAGGCATTGCTGAGTGACCAGGTTGACCTGGCTGTGCACAGCATGAAAGACCTGCCGAACGATCAGCCGGACGGTCTTTCCGTCGCGGCCGTTCCGGAACGCGAGGATCCTCATGACGCCCTTGTCACAAAAGAAGGGCAGTCACTCCACGAATTGCCGGCCGGAGCGCGGATCGGCACCGGCAGCCTGCGCCGCCAGTCCCAACTTCTCGCCTTGCGCCCCGATCTGAGAGTTATTCCCCTGCGCGGGAATGTGGACACGCGGCTGCGGAAACTTGACCGCGGCGATTGTGAGGCGCTGGTGCTGGCTGGAGCCGGCCTGAAACGCCTGGGGTTCGCGTCGCGCATCACAAGCTGGTTCAGGGAAGACGAACTGTGCCCGGCGGTCGGACAGGGAGCTCTTGCCATTGAAGTCTCCACAAAGAACTCGAATGTTAAGGCAGCAGTCGCTCCGCTCGATCATGAGTCCACTCACCGGGCCGTACGGGCGGAGAGAGCCATGCTGCGAGTGCTTGGAGGCGGCTGCCAGCTTCCCATTGCCGCTTATGCGCGGGAGGATTCCGGAAAACTTCATCTCGCCGGTGTGGTTGCCGATCCTTCCGGCGCGCGGGTGCTCCGCGCGAAGTCGTCAGGCAGGCCTTCAGATCCTGATGACTTAGGGAGACTGGTAGCTGATGAGCTCATTGCCCAGGGTTCGCGGGAACTGCTTGGCCACGCGGGACTGGTAGTCGAGTAATGGCCATCGGAGTCCGGTTTTAACAACAGCCTTCGGAAACCTCGCAGATTGATATGAGCGGAAAAGTTTATCTTGTCGGCGCAGGGCCAGGTGATGCCGGCCTGCTGACTCTCAAAGGCAAAGCGGCCCTTGAACGCGCGGAGGTCGTTGTCTACGACTTTCTCGCCAATAAAGACCTGTTAAGATACACGCGGCCGGATTGTGAAAAGATCTGCGTGGGTAAGCGGCCAGGAGAAAAGATAAGTTCGCAGGAGGAAATCAACCGGCTTCTTATAAGCAACGCGGCGGCGGGAAAGATTGTGGTCCGGCTGAAAGGCGGCGACCCTTTCATTTTCGGACGCGGCGGAGAAGAGGCCCAGGCTTTGGCGGGTGCGGGCATTCCCTTCGAGGTTGTGCCTGGAATCTCGTCTGGATACGCGGCGCCGGCTTATGCGGGCATTCCTTTGACCCATCGCGATGTTGCTTCAAGCGTGACCTTCCTGACCGGCCACGAGGATCCTTCCAAATCTTCAACCGGCATCGATTGGCCCAGACTCGCCATCGGGTCAGGCACCCTGGTCCTTTTCATGGGAGTCCACAATTTGCCGGAAATCAGTGCTGCTCTGACAATCCAGGGCCGCGATCCGAGCACTCCAGTTGCCGTGATCCGCTGGGGGACTCGCGCGGAACAGCAAACCGTGACGGGAACTCTGGCCGACATCGCCGCCAAGGCTCAAAACATTGAACCTCCCGCCGTGATCGTGGTCGGCGAAGTTGTCGGGCTGCGCGACGAACTGAATTGGTTTGAGCGCCTGCCCCTTTTCGGAAAGCGCATCGTGACGACGCGAACCCGTGAGCAGTCCGCGGCATTGAGAGAAACGCTCGAGGCACTGGGCGCGGAGGCAGTCGAGATTCCGGCAATTGAGATTCGCGATCCGCAGTCCTGGCAGCCACTCGATGAGGCGATCGGACGATTGGAAGGGTTTGATTACCTCGTCTTCACGTCGGCCAACGGAGTGAAGAAATTCCTGCATCGGCTTCAGGTGCGCGGCCGCGATGTGCGCGATCTGAAAGGATTGCAAATCGGAGCCATCGGACCCGGGACGGCAGCCGAACTGGCGAAGATGGGCATTCGAGTTGATTTTGTGCCACGCGAATTCCGGGCAGAAGGGTTGATTGAATTTTTCCGGGATGTCGATCTTCGCGGAAAGGCGTTCCTGATTCCCAGGGCAAAAGTCGCCAGAGACATTCTGCCCGTCGCCCTTGAAAAGAGGGGCGCGCGCGTGGAAGTTGTCGAAAGCTATGAAACGGTGCAGCCTCAGTTTGCGCCGGGCGACCTCGAACGGATTCTGACACCACCGCCGGACGCGGTCACCTTCACCAGTTCGTCTACTGTGACCAACTTCTTGCGATTGCTCGAAGCCCATCAACTCCGAAAAGTGCTGGAAGGAATGGCCATTGCCTCGATCGGGCCCATCACTTCCGACACAATTCAGCGGCATGGCCTGCAGGTTTCAACTGAGGCCGCGGAATCGACAATTCCCGGCCTGGTCGAAGCCTTGCTGGATTACTTCGCCGGACCCGCAAGGACCAACCCAAACTCCCGATAGGACCCAAACCAGGTTTCCATAACCACTGGCATGATGATTCGCAGGCGGGATACTCAGAGGTTTAAGAGTTCGCGAAGCTTGCGGGTCTGCGCCCGGCTCACAGGGATCTCGGTTTCACGGCGATCCTGCATCTTGAGTTGATAAGAGCTCTTGAACCAGGGCACAACTTCTTTTATGCAATTGATGTTCACAAGGTAGGAACGGTGGGCCCGCCAGAAAATGTTGGGGTCCAGGTTGCTTTGCAATTCTTCCACCGTCCGGAAATTCGACTGGCCCTCCAGGTCCTTGGTCACGATGCTGATCACGCCATCTTCAATGGTCGCGTAGATGATGTCAGAGGAATCTACCAGGACCAGGCGGCTTCCGCTCTTGACAACAAGCTTGCTGGACTGCGCTGCCGGGCGGTCTTCGATCATTTGAACCAGGCGGTCAAGCTTCTGAAACGCCGCCTCAGACGCCTCTACCATCCCGCGCACCCGATGCAGAGCCTTCTCCAGCCGGTTCCGCTCAATAGGCTTCAGCAGGTAATCGACAGCGTTGACTTCAAAGGCCCGCACGGCGTAGTGGTCGTAGGCCGTCACAAAAACAAAATAGGGCAGGGGTTTTCGCCGATCGAGCAGTTTCTTGATCACGCCGAAGCCATCCAGCCCGGGCATTTGAACGTCGAGGAATACGAGAGCAGGTTTCATTTCGCGGATCAGGCTTACGGCTTCGACACCGTTCTTGCCTTGTCCGACAATATTGACCTCCGGAAAGCTCTTGAGCAAGTAGGCCAGCTCATCCCTTGCGGGTTGCTCGTCGTCCACAATGAGAGCCGAAATCTTCATCCTCTACCTTCCGTTCCTACGGTCAGTCCGCCCGAACACCTCGACTGTGACAATCAGTATACCAGTCTGCAGGAACTTGCAACATGGGCTTGCATCGGCGTAGAGCGACGGCTGCGTTTCGCAAGGGCGATCGATATTCCCCCCACTGCCCTACGGTCACGCCGCGATGTGGAGGAGAAAATTCCTCCGCACTCCAAAAATGAGATTTTGCCATCACCTGCCGGCGGATCCCCCGCCGGATGGAGCGTTGCAAGACTCCGAGTCCGGGGGCTGATTTTACAAGTCCTTTAAAGAACAGGCTTCAAAACCGTGCTAAGCTCAGACTTACGCTTGGATGGGATTGTATCAAGTGAAGGACCGCCGGGCAGGCGCAGACTGCCGGGGCTTCAATGTAAAGTTGTCAGATGTTGGTTCGAAAGATTTGAAGCTTTTCGGCCACAGCCTTTTCCTCACAGGCCTGCGCACAAGAACGAAAGATCTCTGACTGGCGTGGAGGGTGTTGGTTTCCAAATGAAGCAAGATGTTCACGTGCTGAGCAGCAAGAAGTTGTACGATGGCCGGGTAATTCGGCTTAAAGTTGATCAGGTGATAGAGCCGGGAGGCGTCGAGGCGACCCGTGAAGTGGTGGAGCACAAAGGGTCGGTTGTCATTATTCCCTATCTTCCTGACGGAAGTATCCTCCTTGTTCGCCAATACCGCTATGCCGCCCGGAAGCATCTGTGGGAACTCGTGGCGGGATCGATGGAAGCCGGCGAAAGCATACTTCGGGCCGCCCGGCGCGAGCTGCTGGAAGAAACCGGGTACCGGGCAGGTTCTGTGAAGCGGCTTTTGTCGTTCTATTCGTGTCCCGGGTTCCTGACCGAGCAGATGCACCTTGTCGAAGCACGTAACCTGACTCTATCCCAGGCCGAACCCGAAGCCGATGAGCGCATTCAAGTGCGTGCATTTTCAAGAAGCCGGGTGGAGAAGCTTCTGCGCGAGAGGAAGATCGTTGAT
>JARRJI010000173.1:0-7407 GCA_037379595.1 Acidobacteriota bacterium
CAAGACTTTGTTGCCTCGCCGTTCAGAAGCACCGTACACGCGCCACACAAGGAAGTTTCGCAGCCGATGTGGGTTCCGGTCAGCCGCGCCACTTCCCGCAGGTAGTGCACAAGCAGCAAACGAGGCTCGACATCGTCTTCACGCCAGCTCCCGTTGACTTTGATTCGGATCTTCACGTGGCGACCTCCGTTCAGATTTTTTGGCTCGATGCCCTCGTTTCAGTTCCAGTGGGTCCGGCAGTCAAACGTCAACTTGCCCCAGCCTTCCGTCAGCGTTGCCGGATACGATAGAAATATACGACTAAGAAGTGAAAGTCAAATAGCCTCTTGTGTGAGCATTGGGGGGCGCCCGGATGAGTTCCGATGACGCGCCTGTTACGAGGCCTTCACGGGCTACTTGTTTTGCGTGCCCCGCAGGCGTTGGCGGTAAGCATCAATCGCTCCCGGAGCGCGCTTGGTCATCCACTCTTCGTAACTTGTGGCCATCTGCTCGAGAGTCTTATACAGGTGCGGATTCTTGAAGGTCTCGCGCGTGCTGGGGATCAGCCCCTTGATTTTTTCCCAGACACCAAAAAATTCGCCGGTATTCTGAAAGAAGATATCCTGCTTGATCAGGCCGCTGTTCACGATGGAGCCAACCATCTCCCAATACGTAACAACCATACGGAAAAAAGCATTTGTCTCCGAGCCGGGCGGGCACTTCTGCGCAAACTCTTCCGGCGATTTCGCGTTAAATTCGTGAGTGAACCATTCGCGTGCCCGGCGCAATTTCTCTTCGCGGCGCAAATCGTAGAGCCGCAGCAGCAGTTCTGCATCATGATGATCTGGATGTTCCCTCAAGCCTTTCCCTCCCGAAATTCGTTGTCCTCATCGGGCCAGTTCCGCGCCAGCCGTCCTCTTCCTGCCTGGATCATGATTGCCCCTCAAACCAGAATTCAATCGTACCACGGCGCAAAGCCACTCACGCCGCAATTCGACCGAGTAACGGGTCGAGCGCCACCCGGCGAACCATCGCCCCAACACAAGACCCGGCCGCGCAATCTTGTTGTTTCAGTTCATCATTCACAATTCAGAATTAATAATTTCTTTCAGCCCCATCTTCGCAAGAAAATACCGGTGGACCGTCTGATCGTCTGTCAGTTCCGGGTGGAAGGTGGCGGCCAACAGATTTCCCTGTTCCACCAGGACCGGCAGTCCTTCCGCTCGACCCAGGACTTTGACGCCTTCTCCCACGCGGCGAATAATTGGCGCCCGGATAAAGACCATTTCGACAGGATGGTCGGAAAGTTCCGGGCATTCGCCCTCGCGGACCGAGCTGTCCATCTGCCGCCCGTAGGCGTTGCGTTCGATCGAGATGTCAATCAGGCCCAGGCGTTTCTGTTCGGGGTTCAGGACCTCTTTTGCCATCAGAATCGCCCCGGCGCACGTTCCGAAAACGGGCTTGTCTTCTTTGGCAAAATTCCTGATGGCCGTGTCGATCTTTTGCTCGGCGAGAAATTTCAGCATGGTGGTGGTCTCGCCCCCGGGCAGAATCAGCGCATCGACCTCAGCAAAATCCTCAACGTGCTTTAGCAGCTTCCACGGGACGCCGATCAAATCCAACATCCGAGCGTGCATGGCGAAGTCCCCTTGTACGGCCAGGATGCCAACCGTTTTCCGTTCCTTACTTTCCATAGCAACTGCGCCGAGCCATATCCTCCGAAGCGCAGCCTTTATCCTCCCAATAGATTCTTGATGACAAACGTGACATTCGCGGGCCGCTCGGCCAGCCGCCGCATGTACCACGGAAACCAGAACGCCCCGTAGGAGATGAGCACTGTCGACCGCCAACCGCTCTGGATCAGCCGAAGCTGCTCTGCCGATTGAATCCCATAAAGCATCTGAAACTGAAAGTCGTCCCGATTCAATCCATTCGAGCGGGCCAGCTCTTCGGTGCGGTGAATCAGATTGCGATCATGCGTGGCGATAGCAGCGCGAACGCCGGCGCTCTGAGCCTCGGCGCTCAAAAGCTTTCGCGTGAGAGCGAAGAAGTTTTCGTCCACGTCCTCTTTTCGAGGGAAGGCCACGTTGGGCGGCTCGAGGTACGCGCCTTTCACCAGCCGGATCGCCGGGCCCAGCGGAATCAGAGATTCCAGGTCATCCGCCGTCCGCAAAAGATAGGATTGCAGGCAGACGCCGACGTTGGAATAAATCCGGCGGAGCCCGCGATAGAGGTCCAGCGTCGCATCCACGTACGGACTCGATTCCATGTCAATCCAGACGATCGAGCCGTCACCCGCGGCCTTAATGATTTTTTCAACATTCGCCTGGCAAAGCTCGTGGCTCAGGTCCAGCCCGAGGTGCGTCAGCTTGACGGAAGGCTCCGTGTGCAGACCCGCGGCGCGCACCTGGCAGAGAGACTCGAGATAATGTCCGGCGACGGATTCAGCCTCTGCGGCGGTTGAGACATTCTCGCCGAGATGCGTCAGCAACGTCCCCAGTCCCTGGTCTTCAAGTCTCCTCGCGGCTGCGAGGGCGTCTGCTATTTCCTCGCCCGGCATAAAACGGGATACGCTTCGCCGCACAAACGCGTACCGGGTCGCACGCTCGCGCAACCAGCTGTTTTGAGAAGCCCACAGCAAGGCCCCTCTCATCATTCCTGGCATGGGTTCAGTCTCTCTGGGTGAAGCTCAGCCGCCAGCGGCGCAGTCGGAACTTCGCTTGCAAGGCCGGTGCGGGCCAGCGGCAAAGCCTGGATTATTTGATCAGCTTCGCTTTCAGATTGATGGTGGTGCCGGCCAGAGCCTTTGACACGGGGCAGCCCTTTTTGGCGCCATCCGCCAACTCCTGGAACTTGGCTTCGTCGATACCTGGAATCTCGGCCTCGGTTTCAAGGTCGATGCTGGTGATGGCAAATCCGGCATCGACTTTGTCAAAGTGGACTGAGGCGGTTGTGTGAACGCGCTTCGGCGTGAAGCCCGCTTTGCCCAGCCCCGCCGAAAAGGCCATCGAGAAGCAGCCTGCGTGAGCGGCCGCAATCAGTTCTTCGGGATTCGTGCCTTCGCCATTCTCCATACGCGATTTGAATGTAAAGGGCCCGTCATACGCGCCTGTGGCCATCTTCATGCGCCCATTGCCTTCAAGAAGAGTCCCGTTCCACTGTGCTTCTGCCTTGCGAACTGGCATGATTCCTCCTTTGAAATAAGTTAGAGAACTTATGGGGCAGCGCCGTTCTAATCGTTGACCGAATCGCTCAAGGCGCGGCCTTATTTGTTCCATCCCATACGGTCGCGCAACGACGTGATGTGCGCCACATGGTGGCGGCCGTGCCACGCATAGAGGCTCAGGTAACGGTCAAGGTCGACGATACCTTGTTCCGGGTGATCCATCTTTCGCGCAAAATCGGCAGCGCTCATCGATTTGAGCAGCGCTACAAAACGCTTGTGCAGGGAGTCGAGCAGCGCCAGCGAGGTTTCAACCGGCACGGTCTTCGCGTCGGCAAGCTCCGCCCAGCGCTCCTGGTCGTAAGTCTTGATCCTGGGCTGGTCCTCGGTCATCGCCAGCTTGAATCGAATGAAAGCGTTCATGTGGCTGTCGGCCAGATGATGCACCACCTGCCGCACCGTCCATCCGCCTTCGCGATAGGGCGTGTCAAGTTGCTGCTCGCTCAGTCCCGCCACCGCCGAGCGCAACTTCGAGGGTGTTTCTTCAATCTGGCCTACGAACGTCCGCCGGTCATCATCCGAGATTCTCTCTGGAAGCTGAAATTTGCCAACAGGATATTGAAGTTCTGACATGATAATGTCCTTGAATCAAGATGACGTGCAATTCTTTCGGTGCTATCCGAATCATTCGTAGCTCTCTAAAGAGGCACCTTTGCCATTCAGAATTCATAATTCAGAATTCATAACTCAGAGCTTCCTACCACCCTCGCGTCTGCAGCATCTCTTTCGGGTTGACCCTCGAGATATCGACGCCGCCTGTGGTGAGTTCTTCTCAAACCTGCACGTACTCAACTGTTGATTGTGCTTCCGGAATCGGGCTACCTGCTTCGCGGAGGCCTTCGATGTGGAGTTCTATAGCTTCGCGGATAAGCTGCAGCGCTTCTTCCCTTGTTTCCGCCACGACAGCGCAGCCCGGAAGGTCCGGCACATAAGCGCCCCAACTGTTTATGCCCTTTTCAATCACGACGACGTATTTCATTTGTGCCGTCCTTTCAGGCCAGCCTGTTTAAGAATGCTGTTCAGTGTTCCCGGTGGCACATCCAAGTTTGGTTTGCCAGCTACTGTTACTATCCCCACTTTCAACGGGTGCTTGTATTGGCGATGGCTACCCTTGGTTCGAACCAACCTCCACCCGTCCTGTTCAATCATCTCAACTACATCTCGAAATTTCACGCCCGTTGTCCGCAAGAATCGAAGTCACATAAGATAGCATCACCACCCGCGCGTCTGCAGCATCTCTTTCGGATCCATCTTGGCGACGTCGAGTCCGCGCATGGCCTCGCCCAGTTCCTCAGAGCACTCGGCCACGACGGCCGGCTCGTTATAGTGCGTGGTGGCGCGCACAATGGCCTTGGCGCGTTTCGCCGGGTCGGCCGACTTGAAAATGCCGCTGCCCACAAAGCAGGCCTCCGCTCCCAATTGCATCACCAGCGATGCATCGGCTGGAGTCGCGATTCCGCCCGCCGAGAAATTCGGTACCGGCAGCTTGCCGTTCTCTGCCACCCATTTCACCAGATCGTACGGCGCGCCCAGTTCCTTGGCCTTGGCCATCAGCTCTTCTTCGCGCAGCGTGGTGAGCAGGCGCATCTCGCTGGTAATGGCACGCAGGTGGCGGACCGCTTCCACGATGTTGCCGGAGCCGGCTTCGCCCTTGGTGCGGATCATCGCCGCGCCCTCGCCGATTCTCCTCAGCGCCTCGCCCAGGTTCCGCGCGCCGCACACAAACGGAGCCTTGTACGGCCATTTGTGGATGTGGTGCTCCTCGTCGGCAGGCGTCAGCACCTCGCTCTCGTCGATGTAATCCACACCGACCGATTGCAGCACCTGCGCCTCGGCAAAGTGGCCGATCCGCGCCTTGGCCATCACCGGAATGGTGACGGCTTTCATGATCTCCTTAATGATTTTGATCGACGCCATCCGCGCCACGCCGCCTTCTTTGCGGATGTCCGCAGGGACGCGCTCGAGCGCCATCACTGAGCAGGCGCCGGCGTCCTCAGCAATCTTGGCCTGCTCGGCGTTCGTGACGTCCATGATCACGCCGCCCTTCAGCATCTCGGCCAGGCCGATCTTCAATTTCATCTGCTGGTCATACTCCCACATGACTCCTCCTCAATAAAACAGGCTGCAATTGCAACCTTCAAGCCGGGATAAAGTCCCGACCCAAAACTCGTAACACCAACGCTTTTCATGTTTCGAATGCGTTTGGCGAACTGCAGGAAACACGCCCGAAAAACATAGTCCTTACTTCACTTGCCGATGAGGCCGGGCCAACCTCGCCCCACATACCTCATTATTGGCCTAACGGCCGGAATTGGCAATCAGCGTTGACGAGTTTTTAACCCCGCGGCAGCCGTTGCGCCGGGAAATTGTAACGAAGGGCTCGCTTTTCGCCACTGCGGGTCGCGCCAGGCTTCCAGCGCGAGAACCGCGGCGCCAAGAGGCGAAGGCTGCACTGCAAATGCTGTGTCATCACAACGCCATAACCAACTGGTCGCTAGCGTGCAACGTCACTTCCTGGGTAAAAACGAAAGAGACCTCTTCGTCATTCTGCTGAATCCTGCAGGGGAGGGACTTATTTCCAATCCTGCTTGTTGGCGTGCTGCCCGGCGCTTTTCGAGCTTTGACGGTCACCTTGCGGCACGCCAGATTCCCCTCAACAACAGAAAGGTTGAATTGCATCTTTTCGCCCTGCTTGCGCTGAGAAAAGCTGCCCCAAGCCGTTCCCGTGGACCAGAAGGACGAAAAATGGTCATGGCTCACCAGCGGCTGGGCCAAAACTCTTTTCTCGGTGCCGGAGTAACGGAAGCCGCTGAGCGCCAACAGGGGCGCCCAGCTTGCCATCGGCCGGGCGTAGTGGTAACCGCATTCCGCTTCGCTCCACGGGTTCCGCTTTTCGCCGTCAAAACGCTGCCGGGTATTTTCGACGATCTGCACGCCCTCGGAAACCATCCCCATGTAAATCATCAGCGCCGCCGCAGCGTATTCCGAGCCGCTCCAGACTTCGGCGAAATAAGGGAAGGGAACGCGCGGCCGCTCACCGAGCGGATAATCGCACATAACCAGGCCGGCTTCGTTGTTGACGGCGTAGGCGCGTTCGACGCAAACGTGGTCGGCCAGGTTCTGCTTGTAGTTGTACTTCCAGATCGAGCCCAGCGTCTTCTGAATGTGCTCGCGATTTGCCAGCAGGCCCAGTCCCGCAATCTGCGCAAAGTACTGGCCCATCAACTGATCGCTCAGGCAGCCGTCGCCCACCTGGTAAGAGGGATGTTCGGTATTGGCTCCTCCCATGCCTTCCAGCAGGCCCTTGGCCACGTCCTCCTTTGCAATGGAGCCGATCTTCTGGATATAGAATTGGCCGTTGAAGAGGTTCGCGTCCACCCACTCGCTGCCCTTGTGAAAAATGCGCTGGTATTCGGCCGCAGCGGAAGTATCACCCACCGCGCGCGCTATCTCTTCGGCTGCGCGGAGCGCGGCCAGATACCACATTTCGCAGAACGGGTTGGGGCCGATAAACTCGATGTCATAAGTGTTGTGCTGCACGCCTTCCATCACGCCATCGCGATTGGCGTCCCAGCCGCCTTTGATCCACGAGAATTCGAGCGCGCGCTTGATGCCCGGCCACTGCCGCCGGAGCCAGGCGGTATCGCCTGAAAGCTGCCAGTCGTGATAGGCCTTCACAATGCAGGCCATCTGCCCATCGGCGGCCGCCACACCGTAGTGCGCAATTCCGTACGGAAGAAATTCGCGGAAATCCATCAGCCCCTCCGCATTCGTCGAAAAGCCGAATTGCTGCTCGCGAAATGAGCGCGACAGGGCAGGGAAGACCTGCGCCGTGGCGGGCTCGTAGGCGTAAACGTGCGTGCAATTGCCAAAGCAGCATCCTGAGTGATCGTTGCAGCCTTCGAAGCCGTGGAAAGCGCCATCACTCGTGCGGAACGAAGTTGGTGCAACCAGCGTGGACAGATTGGACAGCGCGGCATCCTTCACCGCTCCCGGCAGCGTGGCGTTGCGAATCGTCTCAACAAACTTTCGCGTCCGCGCTTCGAGACTGGGAAGGTTCTTCGCTGCGTATTCCGCCACCGCCCACGCGTCCTTGAATCGCGTGCAGTAGTAATTTCCGATCACATCGTTCTCGTGACCTTTGGGCGCGGACCACCCGCACCATTTGGGCGTCCGGTTGGGGAAATGCCACGCAAGCAGAAAAG
>JARRJI010000174.1:0-7337 GCA_037379595.1 Acidobacteriota bacterium
GACCCACGAAACCCACGAAACTGGACAAGGAAACGCCTTGGAAAAATCCTCTCAAGAAACAAGGAATTCTCACCTTAGTGGTGCGAGTCCTGGTTCTGGACCCGACCACTTGCGACGACGGCCGGGGGAACGAAGACATCGTCGGCCAGGCAACCCTATTCGCGCTCGCCCTATTTGAAGTTGAGCTTTGCCCCGAAATTGCCGCGTTCGCGCCAGCCAAGATAGAATTCGAACCTTCCCCGCCGGTAAGACACAAAGGGCAGCACGAGCAGCTTGCGCCGGGAGATGGCGAAGTTCCAGCCGCCGTGCGGGTTTGAGGTCTGCAGCGGGAAACGGCCGCTGCGGACCGAGGACTTGTCGGCGATGCCGATGACGTAATTATCGAAGTTGTGCAGCGGGTTGCGGAAGTGCCATTTCAGGACGCGGTGCTTGTCATTCGGTTTGTACCAATCGGGCGGTATCGGTTCGTCGCTGTTCTTGAACCACCAGACCGGGTTGAGCTTGTTGTAGAAGTGGATTTTCGGCAGGCCGGGGCGGGGAGTGATCTGGATGCTCTGCCAAGCGGGCAGGGGATACTTCCGTTTCATCGGGGCCGAGGCGCACCGTTGCTCGGCCAGGGCCTTGGGCGAGGCCAGGACCGGCGTCGAAGCTGCCAGGCAGGCCGCCGCCGAGAGGCTCAGTAGGGCCAGCGCAGCGAGCACGGCGCGATGGTTCACTTTTCGCTTCACGAAGGTTCCTGAATGCAACGACGGGACGGGCGAGATCGTCAATGAGTAAATCTCATCAGAGCCACAATCGAGTTGCGCCGGGCGCGGATGTATGTCAAAGCTATGCGTGTCCGATCCGGACGGCAGGGGCTGTAGCTCAGTTGGTAGAGCGGCGCGTTCGCAATGCGTAGGTCAGGGGTTCGAATCCCCTCAGCTCCACCAGCCTTCAATTATTCAAACTCCCACGGCGAAGTGTCCACTCCGAGTTCCTTGAACAGGAAGGCGTAAATGTCGGCCTGTTCGGCGACGCGATCGCGCAACGAGGAACCAATGCCGTGGCCGGCGGTGGCGGTCGTGCGCAGCAGGATCGGATGGTCGGAACTTGTGGCCGCCTGGAGACGGGCCGTCATCTTGCGCGAATGAGCCGGATTCACGCGGCCGTCATGGGCGCCGCAAGTGAGCAACACGGCGGGGTAGGGCGTTCCGTCTTTCACGTGGTGATAAGGAGAGTAGGCGTAGAGCGCCTTGAACTGATCCAGGTTCTTGACCGAGCCGAACTCCGTGACGTTGAACGCGCCGTTCGGATCCAATTCCACCCGCAGCATGTCGTAAATGCCGACCCGCGAAACCACGGCGCGGGCAAGGTCCGGGCGCTGGGTGAGAAACGCGCCCATGAGCAACCCGCCATTGCTGCCGCCCATCGCGGCCAGCTTCGAGGGGCGGGTGTACTTTCGTTTGATCAGGTGCTCGGCGCAGGCGATGAAGTCGTCGAAGACATTTTGCTTGTGAGTCAGGTTGCCGGCCTTGTGCCAGTCCTCGCCAAACTCGCCGCCGCCGCGCAGGTTGGCGATGGCATAAACTCCCCCGGCATCGAACCACACGCGGCGAGAAGTGCTGAAGGACGGCGTGAGGCTGATCCCGTAGCCGCCGTAGCCATACAGGAGGGTCGGGTGACTGCCGTCCAGCTTGAGCCCCTTCGGACGCATGATGTTGATCGGGATCCGGGTGCCGTCTTTTGAGGTTGCGAACTCCCGCACGACCTCGATGTCATCGAAACTCGCCGGCGAAGTCATGCACAGGGCAGTGCGGCGCGTTTCCCTCAGGCCCGGTTGCCAGGTGAACCAGCCGCCGGGGTCGATGAAGCTCGTGTTCGCAAAGAGCACGTCGTCGTTCGTCCAACAATGCAGGCCGCCAACCGAGGACACGGGCATGATCGGCGCTTCCAGGGGGCGTCTTCGTCCGGTGCGATAAAACAGCAGCTGCGACGGGCCGCCATCCATTTCCACCACGTAAATGCCGTCGGCCGCCGGTTCGTAGTCTCGGACCACGCCGCGGGTTTGAGGCACAATCACCTTCGCCTGGGCCAAATCCGGGTTGGCGAGCGGAACTCGGAGGATTTTGCCGCGCGGTGCGTCCTGTTGAGAGAGGAGATACAGCGCCGGGTCGCGGCCGAACTTGATCAGTTTGACGCCGTCCTCGAAGTGCGTCAGTTGGCGCCAGTGCCCGCCGGCATCCCGCAGGTAATGCGCGAAATCGCCGCCGTCGCCGTTGGCCACCGAGGCGAGCACCCATTTGCCGTCTTTGCTCGAGTCCAACTCGATTTCCGCGATGCGTGGAAAATCCTTGCCGATCTCGTAGGTGTCCTCGCTTACCGGCGTGCCCAGCTTGTGAAACCACACTTGCTGGTAGAAATGCAGGTCGGCTGCCGGGCGTTCGCCGGGCCGGGGATAGCGGGTGTAGAAAATGCCCGTGCCGTCCGCATTCCAGGTCGCGCTGCCGCCGCCGGTCGGATACTGCACGCCGGGAATTTTGTCCGGCAGCGCGCGGCCTGTCGCTGTTTCGAAGAAGTGCAGAGTTCCATCCTCGCTGCCGTTCTGCGAGAGGGACACAGCCACGAGCCGGCCGTCCGGCGACGGCACATACCAGTCGATGGCCGTGGTGCCATTGGTGTTCCAGGCATTGGGATCGAACACGACCCGGCGCAGCGCGGGGCGGTAAACGGATTTCAGTTCGACCAGAACCGGCTGCTGGGCCGGCGGTTTGTTGCGCAACGCGAAGTAATAGCCGCCGCGAAAATGCGTCACCGAATAGCTGGCCGATTGGTCGGTGATCAACTCCTCCAATTCCTGGGCCACGCCTTCGCGGAAGGGCAGGGCATCGAAATAGGCGTGGGTTCTTTGGTTTTGTTCCTGCGTCCAGGCCTCCACGGCCGGGTTGGTGGCCTGTTCGAGCCATTGATAATTATCCACGACCTGGACGCCGTGATACACGTTGGTGACCGCCTCTTTGGGCGTGGGGACTTCAGGCAGCGCGGCGCAAAAAGCGGGCGCAACGGCAAGGCAGTTGACCAGAACGATCAGCAGGCCAGCAATGGAACGAATCGCAGAGCGCATGGAACCGGAAGATAAACCCTGGCGATCCGGTCGCAAGCTTTTGCATTCGCTGTGCATTCGCTGGGTCTGCCCTGCGCCCAGCTCAGTTCCCCGGCACTCGGTAAACAGGTGGTATTGACCCTGGTGTAACAGCCTGGCGATGGCTTCGGCTTCGGATCGATGGGAGACATATTCGCCAGGCCACCAGAATGGCAGGGGAATGATTGGCAGGGGAATCGAAACATCCCGCTTCAGAGTATTCCCCTGCCGTTCATTGCCCTGCCCTGGACGGCGTAGAAGAATATTTCGTGTGAGCCAATAGCTCGTCACCTGTTTGTCTTTTGAAAATCGTGTTCCGGTTACGGAGGCTCTGCGGCAGTATTCAGGTTGAATGGGTGAACAAAGAACAGACCGGGAGCTGCTTCGGCATTTTACCGAGCAAGGGTCGGAAGGCGCGTTCCAGACCCTCGTCCACCGACATGTCGATCTTGTCTTCGCCACGGCGCTGCGCCGGCTCGGCAACCGGGAGTTCGCGCAGGAAGTCGCCCAGGAGGTCTTCATCTCACTCGCCCGCAAAGCAATGTGGCTGCGCGGCGAGGTTTCCCTGGCAGGCTGGCTCCACAAAACAACCCTGCTGCAGGCTCGCCAATGGTGGCGCGGTGAACTGCGCCGGCGCCGCCGCGAACAAACCGCCCTCGAACTTGGCACAACCATGAAGAACGACCCTTCAAAGTCGGACGCCCTCGCCGTGGTGCTGGACGAGGGATTGATGGAACTGCGCGAAGGAGACCGACAGGCCCTGATGCTCCGCTATTTCGACGACCACAATCATCGCGAGGTCGGTGCCTTGCTGGGCATCGGAGAAGATGCCGCTCGCAAACGTAGCGACAAAGCGCTCCGCCAACTTACCGCGTTCTTCCGTCGCCGAGGCTACGCCGTGCCTGCGCTCGCGACCACCGAGGCGGCGCTGCGCGCCGGGGCTCAGACTGCTCCACCGGGACTCGCCGCAGTCGCGGCCAAGTCAGCCTTGTCTGCGGCCGGCGGCGCCGTTTCGGCCGGCACCATCAGTGTGATGCTTGCCCGGCTGCTTGGGCTTACCAAAGTCCAGAGGGCAGCGGTGTGCTTGCTCGTGGCTGCCGCCCCGGTCGCTTACCACTGGCACGCGCTGGCCAATGCCCGATCGGAACAAGCCAAGCTCACAGCTCAACTGACCGGTCTTCGCCAGGAAATCAACTCGCGCGAACAAACCGTTGGCGCTCTCGAACGAAAGATACGATCCACCGACGCGTCGCTTGCGGGCCTGCCACCGACACGGGCGAGCGCAACGCGTATCGCAAGGGGTGCGGGGGCCGTCAGCCCCGACCTGTATCTTTGGGACGAACAATCCGATTACGTCCGCCTGCCGAAAAGTCTGGTGCCCCGTTTAACGTTCGGTGAATTCAAAATGGAACCTCGCGGGATGCCGCGTGGCAGCGCGCCACCAGAACGCGTGCAGGCTCCGCCGCTGGCCAGGGATGGCACTCCTGCGCCGGCATTGCTGGACGCCCTGGGGCTTACTGCCGGAGAAGCGCAACAGGTCAGTGACGCCACGCGCCAGACGTTCGCCGACTTCGAGGCTCTGGCGTCGAGGTACGGGTACTTCACGAACCTGGATTTCTCCATGCTGCATAACTTCAAGAGCCAGACCCGGTTCATACCGCCCATTCTCGAAGAAGGCGAACAACTTCGTGAGAGTTATTCGAACTCGCTGGTTCGGGTGATCGGTGAAGACCGCACCCGGGTTTTCTGGGAGCAGGCGCAGAAAGTTTTCCGCGATCAGCTCGACGAATTTGGTCGTGTGCCCAAAGCGTTTACGGTTGCTCGACTCGGAAACGGCAAAGTCGCGGTTGGAGAGATGTATTTCCGACCGGACGGAACCTCGCGACTCAATCGCGGCGGCCCAGCACGCGACATGGAAGTCCCCGGAGCCTTGGAGCCCTACATCGAAGCCTGGAATCAGCAGAAACCGCCTCAAGCCGGGAGCCATGAACCATGAGCAATCTGATCATTACCTTTGTCACTCTGTTGACCGCTGGCGTCCTGCTCGTGAATCAACGAGCCTCACTCGGCAGGGTGCGCGATGCGAATCGGCAACTCGTGTCGCAAATTGGCGTCCTGCACTCGCGCGCTGACGATTTGACGAAGCGGCGAGTCCGGCTCCAGCGGCGACTTTCGGACGCACAGAATCTACTCGCGGCAGCCGGGATGAAGAGTGTTGCCGTTCCTCAAAAGCCGTCGGAAGCCATCGTGCCGCCTGATCCAACGCGTCACGGAGGCTGGCCGGCAAGAGTGCCCTACTTCTATTTGCCCAAGAAAGATCTTGATTCCGTCGGCTATCGGCTCTTCGAAAACAACCGTTTGACTGACGGTGCCGCGACGCTCTTTGGCATGACAACGGGCGAGCGTGAAGCCGTGGACGCGGCTTACGACGATCTGTGGCGCAAATTCCGGGAACTGGAAATCGAGCAGATGAAGCCCATGGCGTTGCCGAACGATTGGGAGGCCTTGCCGGAGCGGTCGCCGTGGAGATTACTCATTACTCCTTATCTCTGGAAACAAGCCAAGGCCAACGGCTGCATCGCCTACTACCTCCCTTCGCTTGAAAAAGAGTCCGCTGCGCTGTCGAATGAGTTTGCCTCGACGCTCGAGCAAACACTCGGGACCGTGCGTGCAGGCTGCCTGCTTGGATCGGCCAACGACTATATCGCCACCCGACTTGGCAACCTGGGACGCAAGGCCCGATGCGTGGGGTTCATCAAGGTCCTGCAACCAGATGGCAAAAAGCAATTCGTCTATGCCATAGAGAATGTTGGAATCAATGGTTCGACGAAAGCTATTCAATCTCCGCTGGATCCGGATTCGGAAGAGGCGTATTACGCGCAGTTGTTCGGGGTGGATGTCCCGATCGAACACAACTCCTCCGATGCCGGCGCGCAAAATTAGTGACTGACACCGCAGGCGCATTTGCCGGCAGCGACATTCCCGCCTGCCTGCGCCGTTGGATCGTAGTTCAAGTACGGCCCCAGCCACCGCTCGACTTCCTGCATGGTCATGCCCTTGCGCAGGTGATAGTCGAGGACCTGGTCGCGGCCGAGCTTGCCCACGGCGAAATACTTCGATTCGGGATGGGCGAAGTAGAGACCGCTCACGCTACTGCCCGGCCACATCGCGCAGCTTTCCGTCAGCCGCATGCCGGTGTTCTTCTCCACGTCGAGCAGTTGCCAGAGAATCCATTTCTCCGTGTGGTCGGGGCAGGCTGGGTAACCCGCCGCCGGGCGGATGCCGCGATACTTCTCTTGTATCAAGTCATCGTTGGTCAGATCTTCCTTCCTGCCGTAGCCCCACTCCCGACGGGCGCGCTGGTGCAGGTATTCGGCAAAAGCCTCCGCCAGCCGGTCCGCCAGCGCCTCGGCCTTAATGGCATTGTAGTCGTCGTGATCGGCCTTGTACCTCTTCACCAGCTCATCGAGCCCGATGCCGCTCGTCACGGCGAACCCCCCAATATAGTCATTGGATGTTGGATGTTGGATGTTGGATGTTGGATGTTTCGGCGCGACAAAGTCCGCCAGACACCAGTTCGGTGTTCCATCCGTCTTCTCGATTTGCTGCCGCAGGAAATGGAACTTTGCCAGCACGCTCGAGCGCGAATGATCAGTGTAGAGATCCACGTCGTCCCCGACGCGGTTGGCCGGGAAGAATCCGTAAACGGCGCGGGCAACCAGGAGTTCGTCAGCGACAATCTTCTCCAACAGCTTCTGCGCGTCGGCAAACAGTTTGCGGGCCGCTTCGCCATGTTTCGGGTGATGGAAGATGGCGGGGTAACGACCGCGCAGTTCCCACGTGTGGAAAAACGGTGACCAGTCGATGAACGGGATAAGGTCGGACAAGGGAATCTTTGAATTTTGAATTTTGAATTTTGAATTTTGAATTTTGCTTGGCGATTCGTCGGAAGCCAGCACGCGAATTCCCAGGAACTCGGGTTGGGGCAGGTCGTCGTAGCTCAACTGCGGCGCGCGGCTTCGGGCTTGCTCGAGGCTGAGCAGTGTGACTTGCCGGGCGGTGTGTTGCGAACGGAGGCGGTCGTATTCCTCGCGGATGTGTCGGGCGAATCCCGGCTTCTGGTCGGCGCTGATCAGGCAGCTGACCACCGGGACGGCGCGGCTGGCGTCGAGCACGTGGACCACCGGCTCGCGGTAGGTCGGAGCGATTTTCACCGCGG
>JARRJI010000174.1:7353-9907 GCA_037379595.1 Acidobacteriota bacterium
GGCGCCGCCGATGAGCAGCGGCAGCTTGATGCCTTCGCGCTCCATCTCGCGCGCCACGTGGACCATTTCGTCGAGGGAAGGCGTGATCAACCCGCTCAGGCCGATGATGTCGGCGTTGCGCTCGCGCGCCGTGGCGAGGATTTTATCGCAGGGAGTCATCACGCCGAGGTCGATGACTTCGTAGTTATTGCAGGCGAGCACGACGCCGACAATGTTCTTGCCAATGTCGTGCACGTCGCCTTTCACCGTCGCGAGGACCACCTTGCCCTGCGCCTCGCGATGGCCGCTGGCGGCTTTCTCGGCCTCCATGAAAGGCTGCAGATACGCGACGGCTTTCTTCATCACGCGAGCCGATTTCACCACCTGCGGCAAGAACATCTTGCCGGCGCCGAACAGATCGCCCACCACGTTCATGCCGGCCATGAGGGGGCCCTCGATGACCGCCAAGGGTCTGCCGTATTTCCGGCGCGCTTCCTCGGCGTCGGCTTCGATGTAATCCACGATGCCTTTGACGAGCGCGTGTTCGAGGCGTTCCTCGACAGTGCCGGTGCGCCACTGTTCTTCCGGGGACGATGCGGCGGACGAGGACGAAGAGGATTTCTTGAGCTCGTCGGCGAACTGGATCAAGCGTTCGGTGGCGTCGGGACGGCGGTTGAGCAGGACGTCTTCAACTCGTTCGAGCAAGTCGGGACGGATTTCGTCATAGACGGCGAGTTGACCGGCGTTGACGATGGCCATATCGAGCCCGGCCCGGATGGCGTGGAAGAGAAAGGCACTGTGCATCGCTTCGCGAACCACGTTGTTTCCGCGAAAGGAAAACGAGACATTGCTGATCCCGCCGCTGACCTTGGCCAACGGCAGGTTATCCTTGATCCACCGGGTGGCGCGGATGAAATCCACGGCGTAATTGGCGTGCTCTTCCATTCCGGTGCCGACGGTGAGGACGTTCGGGTCGAAAATGATGTCCTGCGGTGGGAAGCCCACTTCACGCACCAGCAGATCGTAGGCGCGCTGGCAGACCGCAATGCGGCGCTCATAAGTGTCGGCTTGGCCGCGTTCGTCGAAAGCCATCACCACCACGGCTGCCCCGTAGCGGCGTACGAGACGGGCCTGGCGCAGGAACTTCTCCTCGCCCTCCTTCAGGCTGATCGAGTTGACAATGCCTTTGCCCTGAAGGCATTTCAGTCCTGCCTCAATGACCTCCCATTTTGAGGAATCCACCATCACCGGCACTTTCGAAATGTCCGGTTCGGAAGCCACGAGGTTCAGAAAGCGGGACATGGCGGCCACGCCGTCGATCATGCCTTCGTCCATGCAGACGTCGATCACCTGGGCGCCGTTGTCCACCTGCTGGCGCGCCACGGCGAGGGCCGCTTCGAAATTGCCGGCCTTGATGAGCTGGGCAAACTTGGGCGAGCCGGCTACGTTGGTGCGCTCGCCGATGTTGACGAAGTCGGTGGAGGCGGAGAGTAGGGCAGGCGTCTCGCCTGCCCCGGGTGGGGTTGGGGTTAGTGACGGCGCCTCCCCAGCCGAACCCGCGTGCTCAGGTGCCGGAGCAGCAGGCGGGACGCCCGCTCTACTCTGGTTTCCACGAACCGTCAGCGCATCGAGACCGCTGAGGCGCAGGGCGGGCTCCTGAACCGGCACGCGGCGCGGCGGGATGCCTCGCACCGCATCAACGAGCGCCCGGATATGCGCCGGCGTGGTGCCGCAACAGCCACCGACGATGTTCAGCCATCCATTCTTTGCCCACTCCTGCAACTGCGGCGTCAGCGTTTCCGGCGTCTCCGGAAAACCCGTCGGCAGCAGAGGATTGGGCAGTCCTGCGTTCGGATGGGCGCTGACGCAGATGGGCGCAACCGTTGACAATTCCTCGACCAGCGGCCGAAGTTCCTTCGGCCCGAGCGCGCAGTTCAATCCCACACTCAGCAACGGCACGTGCGAAAGGGAATTCCAGAATGCCTCGATCGTTTGCCCGGTCACACCGCGATTGCTGCCCGCCTGGATGTAGGTGACCGAGGCGAGTAATGGAATTTGAGATTTCAAATTTGAGTTTTCAAATCCACCTGCGGAGGCGGGCGCGAGGTTTCGCTCTTCGAAAAGAGTCAGGATCGCGAAGAACGCGGCCTTCGCGTTCAGCGTATCGAAGATGGTTTCCACCAGCAGCAGATCGACGCCACCGTCGAGCAGAGCCCGCACCTGCTCGGTGTAGGCGGCGACGAGTCGATCGTAGGTGGCCCCGCGAGCGGCGGGGTTGTTTACGTCCGTGCTGATGGACGAGGTCCGCGTTGTCGGGCCGATGGAGCCGGCGACGAAACGGAGTTGCCCGGGATGGGCCGCCATGAATTTGTCCACCGCGCGCCGGGCGCATCCGGCGCCGGATTTGGCGAACTCGCCGGCGAGCGATTCCATGCCGTAATCGGCGAGGGAAATCGCCTGGGAATTGAACGTGTTGGTCGTGATGATATCCGCGCCGGCGACGAGGTACTGGCCGTGAATATCCTCGACGATCCCCGGTTGCGTCAGGTTCAGCAAATCGATGTTCCCCTTCAGA
>JARRJI010000175.1:0-7872 GCA_037379595.1 Acidobacteriota bacterium
GTCCCGCGCGGAATTACTGGCAGCCATGGAAGCTGTCGATTACGTGGTCATCTTTGACGACGCGACAGCCGAGACGATTCTGCGCGATCTGCGGCCGGATGTCCACTGCAAAGGAACCGACTATACAGAAGATACGGTCCCGGAACGCGAAGTTGTGAAGAGCTGGGGAGGCCGCGTCGTGATTGTCGGCGACGCGAAGAATCATTCAACCCGCCAGTTGCTTGAGCGGATTGCTCAAAGCAAGGCAAGCGGGCAGGCAACCCAGCCGAAGGGATGACAAGACACTGAGGCTTGCTCCTTTCAATTTATCAACGTCAATCAATCAAAGAAGATGCCTGAATCCCGTCTGCGTTTCCTTGTGATCCGTCTCAGTTCCATCGGAGATATTGTCCACACGCTTCCGGCGGTGGCGGCGCTCGGCTGCTCCTACCCGCAGGCGCAGATTCACTGGGCAGTTGAGGATCGTTACTCGGAGCTTCTGCGTGGGAATCCCTTCGTCGGGCACGTGATCAGGCTGGATACCCTTGGCTGGCGAAAGAACCTCGCTTCCAGCAACACAATCGCCGCAATCATGGAAAGCCTCGAAGCACTTCGTGAGTTTCGCTATGACGCCGTGATCGATTTCCAGGGCCTCATGAAATCGGCTCTTCTTGCGCGGCTCGCCCACTCGCAAAAACGCATCGGCCTGGCGTGGCAATGGCTCCGGGAACCCCTGGCGGCCGCGTTCTATACACATCGGGTTTCACCCCGGAACTGCAAGCACGTCATCGAAATCAATCTGTCTCTAGTGGAATCCCTTGGGGCGAGTTCACCCAAATGGGAGTTTCCTTTGCCAGAAAGTTTTGAGGACAAAGCGGCGGTCGAGGAGCAACTTCGAGCGCTGGGGACAAAGGACTACATGATCGTCAATCCCGGCGGGGGTTGGAAATCCAAGCGTTGGTCCCCGGCAAACTATGCTGAAGTGGCCGCTCGCCTTGCCAGGCAAGTGCCGTTTGATGTCCTGGTGACGGGTTCGCCGCAGGAAGAGAATTTGGCCAGGGAAATCCTTGCTCGGGCAGACACACCTCGTGCGAAGTGGTTTCCTTCCACGCTGCTGCAATTCATCGCCCTGGCCCGAAATGCAAAACTTCTGATTGGCGGCGATACCGGACCGCTCCATCTTGCCGCAGCGGTAAGGACCCCACTGGTGGCCATCTTCGATTCCAGCGATCCCCGCAACACTCCGGAGCGAAATGGCCCCTTCGACCCGGCCGACATCATCCTTTGCGATCCGGAAAGGCGGAATCACGCCGGGCATTCCAAACACTTGAATCACCTTGAAGGGGTGAGCGTTGATTCCGTTGTCAAGGCAGCCCTTCAACGTCTGGGGACAGCGCATGAATAAAGATTTCTCAGCCTTTATCGCGCGGTGGCGTGTCCCGTTGGGCTTTGCGCTGGGCATCGCGTATTTGATCTTCGCGCAGCCCACGCTGCCGTTGCTGATTGCGGGGTCGATCGTGGCGCTGATCGGCCTGGGGATTCGGGCTTATGCTGCCGGCTACCTGGAGAAAGATCGCTGCCTTGCCACGTGTGGGCCGTACGCTTATACGCGCAATCCGTTGTATCTGGGAAGCCTGTTCATCGGCATCGGACTGGTGGTGGCTGGCGCACAATGGGCGCTGGGTCTGGCGTTTGTGATCTTTTTCCTGGCAGTCTATGGCCCCGTGATGCGGCGCGAGGAGAGAAATTTGCGCGAACGATTCGGAGAGGAATATGAGGACTACGCGGCCACGACCCCGTTGTTCCTGCCCTCTCCAAAGTCTGCCAGAAGCCAAAGCGAGAAGTTTGAATGGACGCGCTACCGCAGAAATCGCGAGTATGAAGCGGCGATTGGCTACCTTGCCGGCATCATTTTCCTGATCCTGAAGATTCTGTTACGTTAGAGGGAGGGGCGAGACTGCTTTTTGACGACAAGGTGCGTCTAAACCAAGTATGAAACTTCATCGGCCTTGTGTTGCGCTTGCTGGAATCCTGTTCGCCATGACGGCGGCAAATGCCGGCGCGCAAACTGCAAGAACCAATCCATTTCCCTTCAGTACCGGAGAAACACTGACCTACAATGTGAACTGGTCTGTTTTCCCCGCAGGAAAGATCACGGCTACTCTCACCCGCGAGAAGAAAGATTCCGACGATGCCTTTATCGTGACGACAACGGCCAGTTCTCAGGGATTTGTGTCCCTCCTATTCAAGGTTCAAGACGAGTTTCGGTCAGAGTTTAATCCTGAAACGCTTTGCTCCATACGAATTTCCAAAAAGATTAACGAAGGCCACCGTCACAAGGTTTCAAAGCTGACCTTTGACAGTGACCGCGGAGTCGCCATTCTGGATGAGCACAACCTGAACGATGCCTATGGGCCTCCAAAACACGCCGAGCATGAAATCCCCCCGTGCGTCGAAGATGTCGTGTCAGCTTTCTACTTTGTGCGAAACCAGCCCCTACACGTGGGGCAAAAAATCAAGCTGGCTGTAAACGATGGCTCAAAAACAGCAACGGTGATTGTCGCAGTAACGGCGCGAAAGAAAATTCAGACGCCTCTGGGTACCCACGAGGCTCTGCGCGTTGAACCCAGCGTTTTTGGCAACCTGTATGAAAAGAGGAAGGGAAGGCTGGTGATCTGGTTCAGCGACGACCAGTACCACTATCCCCTGCGAATTAAGGCGATGCTCAAACTGGGCTCGCTCACCGGCACCCTGACATCCATAACTCCGGCTCCGCCTGAGTACTCACTCCCCAGCACAACCGGCAAGGAAGTCCCCAAAAAGCCAGCTGAAGCGGGGCTCAAATGATCTTATATTTCTCGGAGAGAACGCGCTGGAACCTGGGCCTGTAAATAAGGTCAAAGGTGTGCGCCTTGTCGGGGAAAAGCTGCAGCGCATATCGGCGGGTCGCTGCAACCATCTCGGACGCCTCTTCGATGGGCATATCCGTCTGCCGAAGAGTGCTCATCACCAGATCCACGACGACCTGGAGCCGTCGAACTTTCCTTGCTTCTTCGCAAATCTCCGCTTCGGTTGCCACGATCGCATCGCCCCAAACCCAGGATTCTAGAAACGGCAAACTGCCTGATCTGCCACTCACAATATTATAGGCCAAAAGAGCATCTGGTTTGGAACACTCCGCTCTGGCAGCGGGCCAGAAATCGAGTTAGGAGGAAGAATCCACCTTTGGAAAAGAATTCAGCAAGCGATTCGAATCGGTAGCGGACAGGGAGGGACGCAGACTTGACCAATCTATCCGCATTTACAGAGGGCGGCGCCAGTTGAACACCTTGGCAGTCCCATAACAGTGAACGGAAAGCGATGACTTTTTCATATTGATTGTCACTGCTCCATCTTCGGCAGTCTGGAACACGGATAACTCCGGAAAACCGTGGTTCTTGAGGTGCAAGAGATCTTCACGCTGGCGACTATTGCTGTTCTTCCCGGTATCCAACACAATCTTCGGATTCACCCGCGCCAGGAAATCCCTCCGAGAGATTATCTCTGACAACGGACGATCGGATTCGAGCACCGTGCTGTCAAGCCTTGCACCCGATTTTGCAAGAATGCGCTCAATCCGATCGTCGGTATTTCCCCGCAGAAGGATTTCTCCGTCCCCATCGACGATGCGCAGAACCGGCGATCTGTCACTAAGCGGCAGGCGCACGCGGGGGAGGATGAAGGGAGGCCATAACACCTGAATGCCAACTCCGCTCCGAGTGTCCCGGTCACCGGCGACGACTTCGCGAATTTTCACGCCGCGTTCGCGGGCCGTCCTGATAAGGGTGATATAGTCCGGGTTCGACACCGCAGGACTGCGCCAAAGTTCGCGGACCTGGAAGTTGTCAAGGATCGCCCTCATCGCGTCGATATTCTGATCACTTCCGTCGCCTAAAACCACAACATCAATCTTCCTGATGCCACGCGACCACAGATAAGGTGAAACGATTTCTTCGCCCGGGTTCCATCGCCCCACATCCGGCCCAAAATGTTCTCGCCCTCCCGCATCCACAAGCATAGTCGTGCCGTCCGGCAACACGCTGAAGATCGCTTCACCCCGGCCGCAATCAAGCGCCGTGACCTGAAGCATGCCCTTCGGAATTTTCGGCGGAAATGGGTAGAAAATCACAAGCCCGGCAAACAGGGTGAACGTGGCTACAGATCCCCATAAAAGACGTCGCCTGTAACGCAGGGAAAAAGCAACGGCAAACAATGCCAGGGCAAACCCCACTGCAACCCAGACCGGCGGTCCCGGGATTCGATACGACATCCAAAAAGGTTCACCACGAAACTCGGTCACAGCCAGCAGAGCGCTCGTGGCCCAGAACAACAATTGGGCCGGCAGGGCTGCGAGAAACGGTACGGTGGCCGCCAGAATCACCGTGGGAACAGCCAAAGCAATAATCAGCGTCATAAGGGGCAGGGCAATCGCGTTCAAACCGATGCCGACAATCGTGATTCGATGAAAGGTTTCCGCCATGGGCATGAACAGTCCCACCTGCAGGATGGCCGAAAACAAAAGCAAATCGAACGTCCACAGAAAAACCCTTACAGGCATCGTAACCACTTCCTCGGAAATGGCGGGGTGCTGATCCAGGAATGCGACCTTCGATTTGAACCAGGAGACGACAGCGCGCAGATCCAGTCGCAACTGCGCCATGCGAGGGGCAAGACTTGAGTCACGTTCCACGTTGTCCAAACCAGCGAGGGCTCTCAGGTAAGGAACGGTTGTGCGTTGGAGAACGGGAATTGCAAGCCCGGCAATCAGCAACGCGGCTGAAAAGGAGAGATCAAATCCCGCCTCGAAGAGCCAGGCAGGTCTGTAAAAGAGCAACACCAGCGCCGCAAACCCAACGGCATTCAAAGCCGCCCGGTCGCGGTAAAGATAGCGGGCCATGAGATAGGCCGCGATCATGAGCGACGCGCGAAGCGTGGGAGCCCGCTGCTCAACCAGCAGCGCATAACTCCCCAGGAACAACAGGAGCCACACCGCCCTCCAGGACTCACCCACTCCGAGAAAACGCAGAAAGAAGAGAAGCACCGCCGCAAGCAGCCCCACGTGAAGCCCTGAAATCACCAGAAGATGATACAAACCCGACTGCCGGAAGTTTTCTACGGTGTCTGAGTCGAGAGAGGAACGATCCCCCAACAGAACGGCCTTCAACACGGCGCCAACACGTCCTTTCGACGACCATGAAGGGTACAGCCGATCAATGCTACGCAGCAGACGCTTTCTGACGTTCGCCACCAACATCGAAAAACGCGATGCCTGCGACTCCGAAACCTTTTTGACGGCAATCGGACTCTCAATGTCGCCTTCCCAGGAAATATCTTTGACCGCTTCCAGCCACCCGCGAAAATCAAAGCTTCCGGGGTTTCGATAGACCATCGGCTTTTCGAAGCGAACGGGTGCCCGAATAAGGTCTCCATAACGGAGATTCAAAGCATCGGCAGCAGCCCAACTTTGCGCATTGGCAGGAGTGAACAGCCGGACCTGAACTTTTCCTCGCACCTTCCGCCACTGTCCGGCGCGTTCAATCCTTCGGCACTCCAGGTCAAACCTGAAACTGTCATGCCCGCGAATCGGGTTCGTGACAATCACTCCTTCGGTCCGCACATCCTTCTTCAGGTTCAAACCCCAGTCCGCAAGGTTGTGAACGTCGTTCGGCAGAAAGCGGTTTTGAAAGCTGACGGTGGCCGCCATGCCGGCAAGGACAAACCCCACCAGCGCCAGGCAACCCGAGATGCGAGTGCGGTCGCGACGAAGGAAGACGAGGCCGCACAGCAGGCAGCAAGCAGCGAAAGCAATCAGTATCGGGATGTCCGGAAATCCCGGGCGGAGGGCATGCGCGATCAGAATTCCCAGCGCAAAGCATGCAGCCAGAAGGAGAAGAGGACTTTTCATCAGGCAGTCTAGTCCTGACGGGACAGACGCGCCAGGCACTCGATGTGGTATGTCTGCGGGAAGCAGTCGAACATTTCGACTTCTTCCAAACGATAATCCCGGCTTAGCAGGTAGGCCAGATCACGCGCCCAGGTGGGCGGGTGACATGCAACATAATGAATATTTCGAGCCCGTAAATCAACCAGATATTTCAAAGTCGATTTGCCAACGCCGCAACGGGGCGGATCAAGAACGACGAGATCAGGTTCGGCCTGGGCAAAGCGGCGAAGGAAATCAAACGCCGATTGTCCAACTGCACGGACATTCCGCAGGCCGCAGCTCGCAGCATTGGCTTTGAGATCACGCGCAGCGGCAGGATGAGATTCCACGCCGATCACCTGCTTGAAGCGCTGTGCAAGCGGGAGAGTAAACAGCCCTACGCCGGCGAAAAGATCGAGCGCCAGTTCCCCGGGGGTTGTGTCCGTCACAGTGGATACGAATTCCGGAAGCAGGTAGCGGGATGACTGGAAGAAAGAGCCGGCGCTGATCTGGTACTTGAATTCGCCGACTCGATAGGTGATGAAAGGTGCTCCGAACGCTTGCGTGCCCGGCGCATGATCGAAGGCCACCGCCACGACTCCGTCAATGTGCTTCAAGAGATCCTCAGCCAACCGCTCGGCTTCTCGCGCTTCAACATTTCCGTGGATGGTAATCCGCACCTGGCTATCCTGCTCGTTGGCGAGCAACTCAGCTTCCCGGCAACCCCGAAGCCTGCCAAGCCACTGGGGTTGGCGAAGCTCTGCGAGGACAGCATTCAGAAGAGGGGAAAGAATAAGGCATTCGTCTATGGGAACGAGTTGGTGCGATTCGCCCTCGAAGAAACCCAAAACGACTTCGCCCGACTCGTCCTGAGCGATTTTCAGTTGAGCTTGATTGCGATAGTTCCAGGGGCTTGCCTGATGAACTTTGATCTCGCTTTCCCAGATGATTCTTCCAATCCGCCGGAGCGTCTCTCGAACAATCTCCACCTTCCAGGCCACCTGGTTCTCGATACCGAGATGCTGGTAATGGCATCCGCCACATCGCCCGAAATAGCGGCAGGGCGGGCTGATGCGCTCGGGCGCAGCTTCCAGGATGCGCAGGGGTCTCGCATGAATAACACCTTTTGCGTCGCGGACCGTCTCAACTTCCAACCGTTCTCCCGGCAAGGCGTGCAGAGCCAACACCGTTCGGCCCTCAGCGTAACCAAGAGCTTCGCCGCCATAGACGAGTTTTTTCGGTGAAAATTCAAACGGCACGAATCACCTGATGAACACAGAACGCACGGACACACAATAAGCCATGAAACGGTGCTAAAGGTAGAACAGACTCAATCTGAATTGTCTCTCCAGCGATTCAATCTCTCCGGCAACCAGGTTTCTGCGATAAGGAACCATAGCGCGATCAATTTCGGTCCGGAAGGTCGTCAGCAGTTCGACGGGCGCGCTGCGGGTCAAAGAAGCTGTCAGCTTGTCTTCCAGAGCCGTCAGTTGCCGCTCCAGGCCTTCGGGATCCGCGTCCCAATCGGTGTCACTGGCCGCCATTGCGGCGAGTGATTTTGCAACGTCGTTAAAATCCTGGGCGAGAACTGCCTGCCCTTCCGCCGCCTGGGCTTTCGAAACATTTTCTAAAACTTCTACGTTGCGGCTGAAAAACCCAACGATCTCGCTTTTCTCAAAAAGCGGCTCATCGTAACTCTTTGTCTTGCGGGCAGCACCCACCTCAATCCTGCCGGCTTCTTCGGCGGCGCGCAGAACCCCCTGCGAACAATAGGCAAGGCTGTTCACTTTGCGGAATTGTTTCGGCCGCTTGTGGTACTTCTCAAAGGTGCGTTCAATCCCGGCGAGCACGGCTTCAAGCGGAATGCCGGCCTCTTTCCAGGATTCGATGAGGGACCAGTCCAGAGTGGAAAGCAAAGCAGGAGCGCCGCG
>JARRJI010000176.1:0-7085 GCA_037379595.1 Acidobacteriota bacterium
TTCGGGAGCGCGGCCCCGGTTTGACCGCACCCTCTGCGCCTTGAATGCTCCGACGCCAGGCTCCGGGACTCTCTCTGTGCGCTCCGTGTGGAAGCCTTTCCGGGACCGATTTGCGGGCACGCCCGACACGAGAGATGTCCTCTGTGCGGGCCACAACCTTGAGAGCAGGACGGCCACAGCTTCACCGTCCCCTCTGTAGTAAAGTTTTTGCGGCAGGGTCTTCAGGATTGAGCGCAGGCTATGAGCTTAGGTCGATAGGCTAGCCATCGGATACCGGCCCCAAAATGGGACGGATGGGATTTTCGCCCCGCATTTCACCCAATTTTGTAACTGACTGATAATGCGGTCGTTATAGGATTATTTCGCCATCACGGTCCTGGCTTTTTTGCAAAATTGTTCGTCTCGTGAACAGTGAGCAAAATTTACCTGCCCCCTCACCGTTGAAAAGAAGCGACCGCTCAGACTTTTCCCTTACCGATAAGGCGCGAGCTTATCCGTGATGCGGTCCTTGATCCAGTGGGGATCCCACCATTCGAGCGGGTCCACAAAGACTCCATCCAGCAGGACGGAAAAGTGGAGGTGGTCGCCTCCGGCAAGTCCCGTCTCTCCGGTGTGGCCGATAATCTGCCCGCGCGTCACGTGCTCGCCTGCCTTGACCGCAAAGGAACTCAGGTGGCCGTAAAGGGTCTGGAGCCCGCATCCGTGATCGATGAGAACGGCGTTGCCGTAGATTCCGAAGTAGTGAGCGAAGACTACGACGCCGCTGTTGGCCGCCGGGATGGGAGCATGGGCGGTCCGGGCCAGGTCGTAGCCCAGATGGGTTTCATGATCCACAACCTGGCCATCGTAATAATAGGTTCGAAAGTCCGCAAAATGGGCTTCCACCTTCGAGCGCGGGAAACGCAGGAAAGGCTGGGTCCAGAGGAATTCCGAAGCCGTCTTCTGGGAATAGGCAACCAGCAACTGGGACTCGATCATGCGAAGTCGCCGGTTAATCATCAGGTAATTGTCCAGAAGGTTTCCCTGGTCGTGCAGGTCGGGATCGTGGCTGAGAATCGGAGGGATAACGCGCTGCATGAAGCTGTCCGACAAATTGATCGTGCCCTTGCGGAATCTCTGGGGGAAGACCTGGTAGGAAAAGCTGTCGACGGTCTGGTTGCCGGCGTCGTCGCGACCAATAATACGCGCCGGAGTTTTCGGGTCCACATTGTACGGATAGGCAAAAAGGCACATCCGCGTGTCAGGAAGTGACTTCATTACCGGCCAGCTCCGGAAGAAATACTTCCCCACTTCGATTCCCGATTTCGTCGTTCCGGGAGAAACCTTGAAGAGCACCAGGTCACATCCTCCCTGGTCCACATAGACCTGCGTGGTGAGAACACTGATTTCCGGCGCGTGAAGCCGAACCGGCAGGTTCAGTCTGAGATCGCTTCGGCCTCCTTTGAAGAAATGGCCCCACGAGTCGTTGGTGGCCACAATCTCGAGAGTGGCGTGGCCCTCCTTCAGGTCCGGAATTTGGTCATGGCCGATTCGCGCCTTGAACACGCCGCTGCTGGCAGCCTGTCCGACCCAGACTTTCCACCAGGGCGGCGATGGCGCATTGTGAATCTCACTTGCTACAGGAACTGAGAAGCTCCGATCCCCCTGTCTGACGTCAACGGCGACGCGCTTCAGAGCGTACTCCTGATCGCGGACGGTGAATTCAATCGCTGTCTTTCTTCCGATCCCCTTGATCTGCTGGGAAAGCTTGATGGCCGGAGCTTCGGTGCTGAATACCTTCAATCCAAAGATGATGATTGCCGCTATGAAAACGAAGAATATGAAAACCCAAGCTTTGCCTAACCCTTTTTCAGATACTTGATAAGACTTCAAATTGCAGCCTCCTGCCCCTCCCGTTCGTACTCCCCCAAGCACTATATCATTCCCGGAGAGAACGGGAGCGATCCTGTTAAGTTGCTGGAAAAGGTCTACCCTCCTCAATGCCTGATTTGACCGCACAATCTTGGCAACCACCGTTAGACACCTTACAATGAGGCCAGTTCCCGATCCTCGGAGGAACTCTTCATGCAGCACTACGATTTGCTGGGTGATCTGCTTATCCTGTTCGGCTTCGCGACCCTCATCGCCGTCATCCTGCGCCGTGCGCGCCAGTCCGCCATCGTGGCTTATCTGCTGACGGGAATCGTGGTGGGACCTTCCGGGCTTCACCTGATCACAAATCGCGAAGCCATTGAGATCATGGCTGAAATCGGCGTGGCGCTACTGCTGTTTACGATCGGTATGGAATTCCCTTTGACCAAGATTGTGGCCATGCGGAAGCTTTTGTTTGGAGCCGGAGGCCGCCAGGTGCTGCTGACCATCGCTGCCGTGCTCGGCTTGGCCTATCTGGCGAACCATCCCTGGAGACAAGGAATCTATTGGGGATTTCTCGTGGCCATCAGCAGCACGGCGATTGTCCTGAAGCTGCTTCTCGAGCGTGAGGAATTAGACAGCATCCACGGCCGCGCCATCGTGGGCATCCTGCTGTTTCAGGATCTCTGCGTGGTTCCCATGATGGCGATCCTGCCCGCACTTACGGCGCCTTCCGGCGAAATCCTGTTAACCGTGGTCTATGCGTTGGTCAAGGTGATCGCTGCCGGAGCGCTGATCCTTTTCGCCGCCCGCTACTTTTTCCCCGTCCTCTGGAGCCGCATCGTGCAGGTGCGCACCAATGAGATCTTTATCATCGCCGCTATCTTCTTCAGTCTCGGCACCGCGTGGGCATCGGCCGCTATGGGCCTATCGCTTGCTCTGGGCGCCTTTATTGCCGGTCTGGCTCTTTCGGAATCGTCTTACGCGCACCAGATTCATGCGGAGATCCTTCCCTTCCGTGACAGCTTCAATAGCTTGTTCTTCATTTCGGTGGGCATGTTGCTGGATGTAAATTTCGTAGAGAAGCACTGGGCCATGGTGATCGGCGTGGCTGCCGCCATCTTCGGGCTAAAGGCGCTGACGGGCCTTTCCGCTGTTCTCTCGATGGGCTTTGCGACCCAAAAATCGCTGATGGTGGGACTGAGCGTGGCCCAGGTGGGCGAGTTCAGCTTTGTCCTGCTTCATCAGGGAGAAAGACTGAACCTTGTGCCCGCTGGCGAATATCAGATTTTTCTTGCAGCCGCCATCATCACCATGATGCTGACTCCAACCTTGATTCAGCTGTCCCCACACATCGCAACGCGCCTGCCGGAGATGCAAAGGTTGCGGCGATTCTTCCCTGAACCCGGCGAACTTGAGCTGGCCGCCCAGGCCACGCCCCTTCATGATCACGTTATCGTGTGCGGTTACGGCTTGAATGGGCGGCAACTGGCCCATGCGTTGCGGCGGAAGGGCATCTCCTATCTTGTCCTCGAACTCGATCCTACCATCGTCAACCGCGCAACGGCGGAGGGAGAATCGATCTTCTTTGGTGACAGCACGAAAGCTGACATCCTGGAGAAGGCAGGAGTTGCACGGGCACGCGCTCTGGTCTTTGCGATCTCCGACCCCTTCGTCGTACCGAGGGCCGTCGCGACCGCTCATGCCATGAATCCCGGGCTCATCACGATTGTTCGCACCGCGCGCGTGGAACACACGACCGCGCTCGAGAGTGCCGGAGCTTCACAGGTGGTAGCCGCAGAACTGAGCGCGGCAAATGAAGTGATCTCGCAGGTGCTTAGCTTGTATGAGGTGCCGGATAAGAAAAGAAATTCACGCCCCGGAGGCGAAGCGTCTTTAGAGGATCTGGACGGCTGAAGGTGAGCCGCCCTCGAAATATGCGTCGCCGGTCATCCATTCTTTAGAGCACTTCAACGTACTTGCGGTGTTGTTCTGACAGATAATTGTCCGTCATCCCGGCGATATAATCGCAGACCACGCGGTAGGTCGGTTCTTCCCGGGTCTTTGCGACGTAGAAAGGAGGCAGGTTGCGGGGATGCTCCATGTAAAATTCAAACATCTCCGCCACACACTGCACAATCTTTGAGCGCTCAGCATAAATTTTCCGGTGAGTGTAGAGGTTCTCGTGGAGGAAAGCTTTCAGGCCCCGATTCTTGCGCGATAGCGCTGGGCTCGGCCCTACCAGGCGCTTCGGAGCCGCACGGACGTCGCCAACCGTCCGTACCTGCATCTGTGCGAGTCTTTCGTCAGTCGCGTTAATCAGGTCGGTCACCAAGGTATCCATCAGACGTTTGAGAGCTTCGTTGAATTTCAACTTTTCCGGAGCCTGCGGATGCTTCCGCTCAATCGGACGAATCAGGCGGTCAAAAAGGGGAAGGCTCGTGCGAATCTGACCCAGCGTGAGCAACTTTGCTTCGTAACCGTCGTCGAGGTCAGCACAGTTGTAAGCAATTTCGTCGGCTACATCAATCAACTGGGCCTCGAGCGGAGGCCGCTCGTCCAGCCGGTATTCTTTTAGATCCGGATAATGCCGGGAATCGTAATCGTGCGAATGCTTGACGATCCCTTCTCGAACCTCGAACGTCAGGTTCAGCCCGGAAAAGTTTACATACTTCTGCTCAAATTGTTCCACGATCCGCAAGGCGTGGAGGTTGTGATCAAACCGGTCGCCCTGCTGCTCCATGAGACGGTCGAGTTCTCTTTCGCCGGCGTGCCCGAAAGGAGGATGGCCCACATCGTGTACCAGTGCCAGCGCCTCTACGAGATGCGTGTTCAGCCTGAGTACCTTGGCCACTGTCCGGCTGATCTGAGCCACTTCCAACGTATGGGTCAGGCGGTTGCGAAAATGGTCGGAATAACGCTCGGTGAAAACCTGCGTTTTGTTCTCAAGACGCCGGAAGGCCCGGGAGTGGATAATCCGGTCTCGATCACGCTCGTACTCATTGCGATAGGGATGGGACGGCTCCGCATAGCGCCGGCCCAGACTCCTGGAGACGGACATAGCGTAACTCGCCAGTCCGGATTGGTTTCCACTCCGCATGACACCCGCCTTATAGCATTTCAGAAACAGTTCGAATATATCACAGCGGATTCATGCTCTGGTTTTGAAGAAATATGGCGGGTCTGCGCATGATTCAGATAACTAACTTGCCGCCGGATTCGAACAGACTTGATTCGTTTGATATAATCCAAATTTCAAAGCGGGTATCACCACAGCATCAAGCTTCGGCAAGGCAAGGAAGCCGGCCAAGCTCCCACTTTTACTGAGAGGAGGCCCACTCTCGTGGTCAGGAACACAATTGTCTGTCTGTTGGCAGGTGGCGCCGGCGAACGTCTTTACCCCCTCACCCGCGATCGCGCCAAACCTGCGGTGACTTTCGGTGGCATCTATCGCATCATTGACATCACCCTGTCCAACTGCCTTAACTCCGACCTGCGCCGGATTTTCGTTCTGACCCAATACAAGGCCCTTTCTCTCAACCGCCACATTCGTGAAGGCTGGAGCATGCTGGCTGGTGACCTGGGTGAATTTGTCCAGGTCCTCCCGCCCATGATGCGGGTAGGTGATTACTGGTACCGCGGCACGGCCGACGCGATTTTTCAGAACCTCTATTCCATCGGCAGCGAACCGTGCAAGTACGTTCTGATTCTTTCCGGCGATCACGTCTACAAGATGAACTACCAGTTGATGCTTCAGCGTCACATTGATGCCGGGGCCGAAGCGACTGTGGGGGTGATTGAGGTTGATATTTCCGAGGCTTCACGCTTTGGCGTGGTTGAGCTCGACTCCCAGCATCGGATTGTCGGCTGGCAGGAGAAACCTCCCAACCCCAAACCTTCTCCCCACAACCCGGACAAGGTCTATGCCTCGATGGGCATCTATTGCTTCAATCGCGACGTGCTAATCAACAGCACCATGGCCGATGCCGAGGACCCGGATTCGAACCACGATTTTGGCAAAGACATCATTCCCAAGCTGCTGAAAGAGGGCAATGTTTACGCCTATGACTTTGTTGATGAGAACAAGAAAGAGGCGCAATACTGGCGGGACATCGGGACGCTGGACGCGTACTATGAGGCCAACATGGATCTTGTGTCGATCTCTCCGGTCTTCAACCTATACGATTCCAGTTGGCCCATTCGAACCTACCAACGGCAGTACCCGCCTGCCAAGTTCGTCTTTGCCCAGGAAGGTCGCCGGATGGGCATTGCGGTGGACTCCATGGTCTCCTCCGGCTCGATCATTTCCGGCGGCCGTGTTACACGCTCTATCGTTTCACCGAACGTTCGTGTGAACAGCTACACGGACATCGAAGGCTCTATCCTTTTTTCGCACGTCGACATCGGGAGATACTCGCGGATCCGCCGCGCCATCATTGACCGTCACATCAACATCCCGGAGCACTCCGAAATCGGCTACAACCTGGAAGAAGACCGCAAGAAGTACCATGTGACGGATTCCGGCATCGTCGTGGTTGTCCCCGAACGGCGTATGTACGAAGAGCCTGAGTAGCCTCAGCCCGAAAAGATGGACACGCGTCCTTCGTGTAAGGGGACAGGAGGGATAAGGAGATGCCGCGGAAATCCAGCCTGACCTGCGTGCCAACCGCCTGGCACGGCCGGAACGCCTTTCTTATCGGTAACGAGTCCGTCCAGTTGGTCACCCTGACGGGCGGGGGCCACATCGCAGAATTCAGGTTCACCGACGCTTCACCGTTTTCCCATCTCAACCCACTCTGGGTCCCGCCATGGAAGACCTTTGAGCCCTTCAATTACCGCGAAAAGGCCCACTCGCGGCTGTATGGGTCGCTTCTCGAAGGAAAACTCCTGTCCGGTATTGCCGGGCACAACATCTGCCTCGATTACTTTGGCCCGCCTACGCTGGCGGAAGTCCGGCAGGGCCTCTCGCAGCACGGCGAGGCTCCGATGTCGAAGTGGCAAAAGACCGAACGCCGGGCCGACCGGCAGAAAGCTTCTTTGACGCTTGCCACCCGGCTTCCTGGCGCGGGCCTCGCCTTCAGCCGCAATATCTGCTTGCAGCGGGGCGCGCCGGTTGCTTATTTCACGGAGACCGTTGTGAACGAAAGGAAGAAAGACCACTTCTTCCATTGGACCCAGCACGTGACGCTGGGCCCGCCCTTCCTCTGCGCGCGCGATACCGTCGTGGCTCTCCC